>DATAZF010000267.1:0-2135 GCA_036272235.1 Bryobacteraceae bacterium
CGGACGCGGTAGAGGCGCTCCTCCGGCGGAGACGCCGCGTCCGATTGCGACTCCCGAAGGGACGCTGGCGACAGCGCTCAAGCAGGCCGGGACCGTTGGGTATCTTTGGTCCTCCGAGACCGCCGGATATGCGATTCGGTATGCGAGTCAGGTTCCTGGCTCCGCGGGCGTGGAGCGTGTCCTTCTGATTACCGACAGGCGCCTCGGAAAAACCACGGATTTCTGGACGCTGGCTGACAAAGCCGCGCCATCGGCTTACGACTTTTCGGTGATCGAACTACGAGTGAACGCCAAAGGCGAGGGCGAGGGGCGAATTTCGGTGACCGGCAAAGTGGCGCCCGACGGCACGGCGAAAATCGTCGCGCCGGAAAACTACGAAGCGCTGCCGGTGCTCTTAAAGAACCTGAAACGCAAGACAGAAGCGGCCCACACGGAGGCGAAATGAAACTTATGATCGGCTATTGTGCCGCTGGAATCCTGTGTCTGGCGGGGCTCGCCAGTGCCGCGAAAGTTGCCGATGTTGCGAATGCGGCGATGAACGGCGACAAGGCCGCGGTGCGCTCGCTCGTACGGCAGAAGGCCGACGTCAATGTGCCGCAGGTCGATGGCACGACGGCGCTCCACTGGGCCGTCCGCGCCAACGATCTTGAGACTACAACCCTGCTGATCCGGGCCGGAGCCAATGTGTCGGCCGCCAACCGGGCGGGGGCCACACCAATGCTGCAGGCATCCATTGACGGCAACGCCGCAATTGTGGAGGCGCTGCTGAAAGCAGGAGCCAACCCGAACGCGGCACTGACGAAATCCGATGACACAGCGCTGATGATGGCGGCGCGCACAGGCAGGATCGACGCCGTGAAGGTGCTGCTGGACCATGGCGCGGAAGTGAACGCGAAAGAGACGTGGGGCGACACGACGGCGCTGATGTGGGCCGTCTCGCAGCGCCATCCCGATGTAGTGAAGATCCTGATCGAGCGCGGCGCCGATGTCAATGCGCGCTCGAAGTTTGTGCCCTCGGCGTCGGGCCGCGGCTTCGAAGGCACCACACCCGTGGAAGCGAAAGCGGGCCAGGCCGCGGAAGAATTCTCCAGCGGACTGTTGACCCCGCTGATGTTCGCGGCGCGTGAGGACGACATGGACTCGGCCCGCCTGCTGGTCGCCGCGGGGGCTGACGTGAACGCAATCGAGGGCGACGGGAAAGATGCCTTGAGCCTCGCCGCATTCAGCGGGAGCTACGACATCGCTTCGTTCCTGATCGACAGCCATTCGAAAGTCAATCAGGCGGATGCGCAGCGGTTCACGCCCTTGTTCTGGGCGGTGGATCGCCGCAATATGGAGACGGCGCCGAACTTTCCGTGGACGGTGACGATCGATCCCCTGCCCCTGATTAAAAAGCTCCTCGATGCGGGCGCGAATCCGAACGTCATCATCAACAACACCCCGCGGGCGCGTATGCGCGAAGGATCGCCGCGGATCGTCTATGCCACCGCTTTGATGCGCGCGGCGTTCGCCGGCGATATTGAGCTGGTAGAGCTTTTGATGGCTCACGGCGCGGACCCCCACATCGCTTCGAAGGACCTTGAGACGCCGCTGATGGCCGCTTGCGGCACCGGGTTCATCAACGGTTATCACAAGCAACGATCACCCGCCGAAAGACTGGCCGTTGTAAAACTCTTCGTCGAAAAGGGTGAAGACGTCAACGCCGCGGATGCCTACGGGATTACGCCGTTGATGGTGGCTGCAAATCTCGGCGACGCGGCGATCGTGCAGTTTCTGATCGACAAGGGAGCGGACCTCGCGGCACACGATCTCGGCAAGAAGAACGATGGCGCTTTCGGGTCGAGCGTCGAGCCGTTGATGCCGCTCGATTACGCCATCGGGGTCGGGACGTTCGTGCCCAACAACGCGGTCATCATGCACAACGACGTGGTCAAGCTGATAACCGACTCGATGAAGGCGCGCGGAATCAAGCACACCACGTCGGAATGCACCCTGCGCGGATTCACGTGCTCCGGGGCGAATGTGGACCCCAAGACGGCGACGCCGGCAGAGATCGCGAAGATTCGCAAAATCCAGCTTGGATATCAGGTCGACGGTATCACGGGCGGCCTGGCTGTGAAAGATCAGGACAAGGA
>DATAZF010000268.1:0-33296 GCA_036272235.1 Bryobacteraceae bacterium
AGCGAAGTGACTCTGGACAGTTACTCCGCCCGTCTTTGTGAGGTGCTGGCTGCCGGCTCCGAACCCGCCATTGTCGTTGGCAACAGTATGGGTGGCATTGTCATAACTGCCGGAGCGGCCCGCTGCCCCGGCAGCGTCAAGGCGCTCGTCTATGCCACAGCGTTCATTCCGCAGGACGGCCAAAGCCTGCTCGACCTGACCAAACTGCCCGAGGGCGCGAACGATCAGGTCCAGGCCAACATCACCGTTGCCGGCGACCCGCCGCAGGCCACCATGCCCGCTACCGCCTCGCGCGAGGCTTTGTATGCCTCCTGTACGGATGACGTCGCAGCCTGGGCAATTGCGCGCCAGTGGCCCCAGCCCGTCGCGCCATTCGTGACGCCGGTATCCATCCCGTCCGGCGCGCTGGACGGCATCAATCGCTATTACGTGCTCTGCACCCGCGATCGTGCCATTCCGCTGCCGCTGCAGCGCCGCATGATCGCCGAGAACCCTTGCGCTGATGTCGTCGAGCTCGACACGGACCACACGCCCCAACTCTCCATGACTGATGAGCTCGCCAGAGCGCTCGATCGCTTCGCAGCTCACTCATCCCACTGAACCGCGGGTCGGAAAATACGATGGCCGGCACGGGCTTCAGCCTGTGGACAGTTTGTGAAACCTGACGGCGGGTACGAGAATACTCGCCGGCGGACTCCCTACGTCGAACGCAACTATAAAGACGCTGCTCAGCTTGAAGTAGCCGGGCTGACCCGCAGGCGGACCGGCGGCGCAAGAGTACCATGGGTCCGAACACCATCGTGCGTTTTCCAGGTCAAAGGGGCAGTCGTGGCACTTAAATCGCATATTGAGTGGACCGACGCCACGTGGAATCCGGTCCGCGGCTGCACGAAGATCAGCCCCGGCTGCAAGCATTGCTACGCGGAGACGTTCGCCGAACGGTTCCGCGGCGTGCTCGACCACCCGTATGAGCAGGGATTCGATCTCCGCCTCATCCCGCACAAGCTCGTCGAGCCTTTGCTCTGGCCTTCACCGCAAATGGTCTTTGTGAACTCCATGAGCGACCTCTTCCAGCCCGGTGTCCCCGACGACTACATCGTGACCGTCGCGCGGATCATGGCGCGGGCGAACTGGCACACGTACCAGGTTCTTACAAAGCGCGCGGACCGGCTTGCCGAGCTCCTCGATGGGAAACTCCGGTTCGCCGCGAACCTCCCGCACATCTGGTGGGGCGTAAGCGTCGAGAACCGCGCATACGGAGTGCCGCGCATCGGCCAGTTGAGGCACGCACCAGCCCGCGTCCGCTTTCTGTCGGTCGAACCGCTTCTGGAAGATCTCGGTACGCTCGACCTTCGCGATATCCACTGGGTGATTGTGGGCGGTGAAAGCGGCCACGGCGCGCGTCCCATCGACCCCGCGTGGGTACGCGCGATCATGAACCAATGTCGTTCGGCGAAGATTTCCTTCTTTTTCAAGCAATGGGGCGGCCGACAGAAGAGCAAGGCCGGGCGGCTCCTCGACAAGCGGACCTACGATGAACTGCCCGAGATCGTCCGGGCGCCGATGCCATCCCGGAGCGAACGACTTAAGATCGCCATACTGTTCGAACCGGAGATCGAATCGTGGGTCGAGGCGATGCCGCTCGTGCAGATCGCGTAACGAACATAATTCGCGATTATCGAATCGGCTCGCGCCGCCGCGCGGGATTGCTCATCACAAATGCCGGATGAAGCAAATGGCTTTCGATGTAACGGAATTCGCCCTCGCTGACAGCGGCCCTGAAGAACCGAAGGTCCGCCCGGGCAACCCGCGCGCGTGACCAGCGCCGCCGCGGCAAATCCCCGGGGTTTCGCCGCAGAAAACAAAGGCCAAAACACGGATTTAGCCCAAAAAAGGCCGCAATGAAAATGAAGCAACAGAACCGGACCCAGGCGAAACGCCCCACCGCGAACCGGATGCTATGATCGATACCGTTCCGCGTTTCTTACCGGTTTCACAAAATGGATCAGGCCAGCCGCATCATCGCCCGGTGGACAGGTGTTTCCGATGTCATCACACACGAGCGAATCGCCTGCGCCGCCTGGAAAAAAGCCGTCGGCAGGAAGATCGCCCTGCGGACCCGCGCCCTCAAACTGGTCCGCACCACACTGGTCATCGAAGTCGAGGACGAGCTCTGGCGCAAAAACCTCTGGAGCCTCCGCTACCAGATCCTGCGCAATCTCGAAAAAGCCATCGGACCGGAAATCGTCAGCGCCATCGAGCTCCGCGTCATGCCGCCGCGTTTCGGTCCGCAGCGCGAATCCGGCGAGCCGCTGGTTCTCGACATCCCGCTCGATGAAGCCGAAACCATCGCGGACCCCGGCCTCCGCCGCATCTACAAAGCCGCCCGCCGCCGCGAAACAGCCTGATTGATTCGTGTTCATTCGTGGCCAAATTAGAAGGAACTGAAACGTGAAACTGACCGAAGAACAAGTCCGATACGTAGCGAACCTCGCCAATCTCGACCTCACCACAGAAGAGATCGGCCGCATGGTCCACGATCTCGGCAGCATCCTCGATCACATGGACCAGCTCGCCGGCGTCGACACCACCGGCATCGACCCGATGACGCAGGTTCTCTACGACTCTGAAGAAACAGCCACGCTGCGCCCGGATATCGAGCGCCCGCCCCTCGGCAACGAACTCGCTCTCGCCAACGCGCCCGCCAGCGGCAACGGCTATTTCAAAGTGCCGCGAGTAATCGAGAAATGAGAACGATTTCCTCCATCCGCGAAGGCCTGCGAGCCAAACAGTTCAGCGCCGTCGAGATCGCCCGCGAAGCCCTCGTACACGGCGAGCGCGAGAATCCAAAGACCAACGCCTTCCTCCTGTTCTCTTCGGAGCGCGCCCTCGAAGCCGCCGAGCGCGTCGATGCGAAGCTCGCCGCTGGTGAAGACCCCGGCCCGCTCGCCGGCGTCCCCATCGCTGTCAAAGACGTCATCCTCACCAACGGTCTTCGGACGAGCTGCGCCTCGCGCATGCTGGAGCATTACATTCCGCCTTACGATGCAACCGCTGTGCAAAGGATCGAAGCTGCCGGCGGCGTGATCATCGGCAAAACCAACTGCGACGAATTCGCCATGGGCTCGTCGAACGAGAACAGCGCCTTCGGCCCCGTACGCAACCCCGTCGCTTTGGATCGCGTTCCCGGCGGCTCGAGCGGTGGATCGGCAGCGGCGGTCGCGCAGGGCACGGCCGTAATTTCCCTCGGCTCGGACACCGGTGGATCCATCCGCCAGCCGGCATCATTCTGCGGAGTCGTCGGCGTCACTCCAACCTACGGCCGCGTATCCCGCTATGGCCTTGTCGCCTTCGCCAGCTCCCTCGACCATATCGGACCCTTCGCGCACAATGTCAGCGACGCAGCCACTGTGCTGGAGACCATGTCGGGATGCGACCCGCTCGATTCCACTTCCGCCGAAGCGCCCGTCCCGAACTATTCCGCGCAACTGAGCGGCGACATCCGCGGACTCAAGCTCGGCGTTCCCATCGAATACATGAAGCACGCGACCGGCGAGACCGCCGCGCTGATCCACAAAGCCATCGACGACCTGTGCGCACTCGGCTGCGAAGTTCATGATGTCAGCCTGCCCGCCACCGACTACGCCATCGCAGCCTACTACATCATCTGCACAGCCGAAGCCAGCGCGAATCTGGCCCGCTTCGACGGAGCCCGCTACGGCTACCGGTCGAAGTCTTCCGCCACCCTGGGCGACATGTATCGCCACACCCGGGGCGAAGGTTTCGGACCCGAAGTCAAGCGCCGCATCATGCTCGGCACCTATGTTCTCAGCCACGGCTACTACGACGCCTATTACCTCAAAGCTCAGAAAGTCCGCGCGCTGATCACCCGCGACTTCACCAGCGCATTTCAATCTGTCGACGCGATCGTCGCACCGGTGTCGCCCTTCCCGGCGTTCAAGATCGGCGAAAAGGTCAACGATCCGCTGAACATGTATCTGTCGGACATTTACACGATCACCGGAAGTCTCGCCGGCATCCCCTGCATGAGCGTGCCCTGCGGTGCGACCTCTGAAGGCCTGCCCGTCGGCCTGCAGATTCTCTGCAACCATTTCGAAGAATCGAAAATGTTCCGCATAGGGGACGCTTTCGAACGTGCGCGAACCTGATTTTTTGCGCTGTCCGGGCAAACACGATAGCATCAAAAGCGAGAAACGTTACAACAATTCAAGGAGAAAAACATGGCTTTCACACTTCCACCGCTGCCCTACGCTCCCGATGCCCTGGAGCCCCACATCGACAAAATGACCATGGAAATCCATCATGGAAAGCACCATCAGGCTTATGTAACGAATCTGAACAAAGCGCTCGAATCGGCGCCGGATCTCGCGAACAAATCGCTGCCCGAACTGCTGGCCAATAACTGCGCAATCGTCCCCGAAGCCAGTCGCACTGCCGTCCGCAACAACGGCGGCGGGCACGCCAACCACTCCATGTTCTGGACCATCATGGCCCCTCCCGGCGGTCAGTCGCAGCCTGGCGGCGCGCTCGCCGATGCGATCAACACCGCGTTCGGCGGCTTCGATCAGTTCAAGGAAAAATTCAACGCCGCGGGTGCGACGCGCTTCGGTTCCGGCTGGGCATGGCTGCTGAACAAAGGCGGCAAGCTCGAGATCACTTCCAGCGCCAATCAGGATAGTCCACTCATGGAAGGCATTGATCCCGTGATGGGCCTCGACGTCTGGGAGCACGCCTACTACCTGAAGTACCAAAACCGCCGCCCCGAATATCTCGGCGCCTGGTGGAGCGTAGTGAACTGGAAAGAAGTCGAAAAGCGCTTTAAGTAAACGTCGGCGAGGTTGTTGCCGGTGCCTTTACTTAACCTGGTGGGCAGGCCGTTTGGCCTGCCTTCTCTATCGAGCGTCGATCCGATAAAGATAAATCATATGCGGCCGGCCTTCGACCATCATCTTGCTGACCGAAACCGGCTTCCACCCGCGAATCTCAAAATCATGCGAGACAACGCGAGCACTGGGCTTCAGGTATTTCACCAAAACGGGTTTTAACCGCTCATTCGAGCTGGTCAGCAAATACAAAGTCACCACATCGGCCGGGCTCAGATCGTAGCTCAGCGCATTTCCCTGGACGATCTTCACCTGATCGCTTAAACCGAGCGACGCAACACGGGCAAGCGTGTGTTCGTAAATATCACGGCGGATCTCGATCCCGACCGCATGCGCCTTATACTTCTGCGCGGCGGCGATAACGATCCGGCCATCCCCGCAGCCGAGGTCATAAACCATTTCGCCCGGACGGACTTGGGCAATCGTCAACATCTGGTCGACAACAGTCTCTGGCGTGGGATACGCCGGGGCAAGGACGTCGCGATCGGAAAAACGCTGCGCAAAGGCAGAGCCGGCTGTTCCACTGAGGAGCACGAATGCCATCACGGGGAATACCAGACCGCCAAAGCGTGTTTTCATCTATTGTGAAGACGTTGCAACCGTCGCAACCAGTTTCAACTTTACGATACGCGACATGATGTCGGACCACGATGTCCACAGGTCCCGCGGCCGCGTAATGGTGTATTCGTAGCCCCGTAAACGCTTGACTACATTCCCGATTGGATCCCGCCACGGGTTCTGTTGCGGGCTCAGGTTGTAGTTCATATAGAAAACGGGATACGAAACGCTTGTCAGGTCTTTGAGGTTATCGGGAGGTACATTGTCGCTCTGGCCCACCTTCGGCCCCGCGAAAATGACTGCGTCCGCTTTGTTGTTGCCGAGTTCGTCGAGCACCAGCCTGGCCAGAAAGTCGCTGCCGCTGTGTGGATCGCTCAGCTTCTTGTAGTCGATCATCCCCAGCTTCAGCGACGAAAGCGCTTTACCGAGCTGGGGAAAATCGATTTGATCAGCGTCGTCCTGACGGTAGACGACGCGTTGTTCGTTCATGTTGAAGGCTACGATGGAAAACTTGCAAATTCGGGGTTCGCGCGAAATATTACGCAGGATGGATACGAGCGCGCTCGTGTCGATGGGCTGCATGCTTGCCGCTGCGCCGTGTTGAGGGGCAAAGTTGATCAGGATCTTGACCTTGAACGCCTCGCTTGGATCCATCCGCGTCACCGGAGGCTCTTCCTTAAAGAACTCCTGGTTCGAAGTATCGATGACATTCTGCGCGATCGCCAGCTTCATGCTTTGATCTTTACCGGCAAGCGCCGCCGTTACGTCCCAGTTCGACGAGCAGACGCGCTCGATGCGGTCGCGCATCATCCAGTCGACGTGGTAATCGCCTTCGCCGACATCAAAACCCCCGCCGAGGTAAGCATCGCCTTTTGCATCCTCATCAATATCCGGTACCGAATACTTCTGAGAGAAGTAGTACGGAGAATCTTTCGCGGAAGTCGACGTCACCCGGAAAATTATGGTCAGCGTATCGCCGTCGCCGGCTATCTCGTGCAGCGGCACCGCGATCTCATAGCCGGAATGAAAGCGCAGATCGAAGCCGAGAATCGGTTTAACGGGAGTGACGGTGCAGGGTAGATCTTTCTTCTGTTCGTCGGTATCGAGCACCGCGGAGTCGTTGCCAATCAACTGGACTGTACCCCCGGACGCGCTCGCGCGCATCAACGTCTGCGAGTGCATCCGTCCAGGGCTCACCACCAGGCCGGTCAAAACCACGCATGAACAAACAAACGCCCTCGACACTATGGTGCCCTCCGGGAACGGCGTGGAGCAATTAATCTTCCATATTCTGGATTCATGGAAGCCTGTATTCCCTCATCTGGAATGCCCTATATGGTACACCCGAAATAGTTGAGCGGGAATCGGTTCGTCTCAGCCGTAGTACTACTAAAAAGCGTAAACTTCTCCAGACTGCCTGCGCATCGGATAATGAATCCAACGCGATGAGTTTCTGGCGATGAGCTTCTGGATGGATAAAAGTAAGGAACAGCCCAACGACATCGCGTCGCCGGACGCCATGTCGCCCGGCTCGATCATCAGCCCCGACACCCGCCGTCCGCAACGCATTCCGCCGGGCCAGTCGCGCACGAAGAAGTGGCCTGTCCTCGACGCCAGCGGACCGCCTGCCATCGACCTCGAACACTGGAATCTCACCGTTTATGGCATGGTCGGCGCAGAGGTTTCCTGGACGTGGCGTGAATTCAACCAGCTTCCGCGCGTGCGCGTCTTCGCCGATTTCCATTGCGTCACCCGCTGGAGCCGGCTGGGCAACGTCTGGGAAGGAGTTTCGACCCGTGAGATCATGGCGCGGGCCGGCGGCGTTCGCCCGGAAGCCGGCTTTGTGCTGGCTCACGGCTATGATCGCGGTTTCACGACCAATATTCCGCTGGCAGAGTTCCTCGCGGAAGATGCCCTCGTCGCGTTCCTGCACGACGGCGAGCCCTTAAGTCTTGACCATGGCGGTCCGGCGCGCCTCATCGTCCCGCGGTTGTACGCCTGGAAGAGCGCCAAGTGGCTGCGGCGCATTGAATTGATCCAGCGCGACCAGGCCGGGTTCTGGGAACGCAACGGTTATCACATGCACGGCGACCCGTGGCAAGAGGAACGCCATGACTGGTGAGTTCTCGAGGCGGGCCTTGCTGGCTGGCGCGCTTATGTCTGCATGCGGCCGCAAGCGGGGCACGCGCTATCAAGGCTGGCTCTTCGTTGGGAGCGGTGAGGAGAAGGAAATCGCCGTCGCCGATCTCGCGACCTTTCGGCGCGTCGCATCGATCCCATTGCCCTGTGCGTCCGATCAGCTTTTCCGCGCGGGAAACCGCGTATTTGCCATCTGCCGCGAGGCGCGGGCAATCCTCGAAATCAATATCGAGCGGTTCTCCGTCGGCGGCCGGATCGCGCTTCCAGGCAAGCCCACGGGAGTGCGATTGCTCCCCGATGCCAATACCGCAATCATCCTGACCGATTCCCCGGCAACATTGCTCCGGGTCGATCTGGCGAAGCGGCGTGCCACCGGGAAGCTGCAACTGCCAGATTCCCCCGGGGATCTGGATCTCAGCGGATCGCTCATTGCCGCCACCGTACCCGGCAAGAATGCCATCATACGGGTTTCGCTGCCGGCGTTTCAGATTGCCGGTTCAACGGACGTCGGCGTCCCGTGTGGTGCAGTGCGTTTCCGCCGCGACGGCAAGACGGTGCTTGCGGGAGCCGAGGCCGCCCGCGAAATTGTCGCGATTGACGCGCAATCGGGAAGACTACTTAGCCGGATGCCGGTGCCCGTTGCCCCCTCCCGTTTCTGTTTTAATCCCGATGGCGGCCAGTTGTTCGTGACGGGCAAGGGCCAGTCCGCAATCGCCATTGTGAGTCCATTCCAAAACGAAGTGGCGGAAACCATTCTGGCGGGCAGTAGTCCATATGCCATGGTCGTGTCGGAGCGCAGGAATTTGCTTTTTGTGACGAATCCGGCGAGCGGCGATTTGACGATTCTCGATATCGAGACGCGAGGTGTTTCGGCTTCGGTGCATGTCGGCGAAAATCCCGGAGAGATCCTGCTTACGCCCGATGGAGAATACGCCCTGGTGATGGATCAGCGTTCGGGGAATGTTTCGGTGGTCCGGATAAGTACCGTGCTCGATCACAAGGCGAAAACGAACTCGCCGCCGCCGCCGCTGTTTACTGTGTTTCCCACCGCAGCCGATGCGCGCTCGGCTATCATCGTTCCGTTCCCGGTATAAGCGGATGGCAAAAGCTGGATTACAACCGGTGGGGTGGGGTGTTTGGGGATTTAAGCCGACGCCAACTGGCCCTTGCGCGAAGCCTTCTTGGGCGGCTCGACGGCAACTTTCACCGGAAAGTGCTCGCGCAGCCAGTTGTAGATACCTTCCTTCTGGCTGGCATTGACAACGCGCTGCCAGCGAATATCGCCGGTACGTTCGTCATATTCTGCAACAACATACGAGTTACCCGTCAGGACAGACACGATTGCATCCTGCCTCATTCTTCCGCAGTAGTACGAATCGTTTATAGCCTGACGATCTTGCATAATACTAATTGTAACAGAAAATTGACAACTTCTGTAAACTCGGCTATTTGCGGGGGACACGACCCCCTTGCAGTCGCGTCTTTGGGAGGTATATACTGAGGCCCATCCCGGGATCGATTTCGAGACAAAATAATCCATGAGAATCAAATCTTTCGGTGCTTTTCTTCTGTGCTTCGCCAGCATTCCGGCGTGGGCGCACCACTCCTTCGCCGCCGAATACGATTCGCAGAAACCCGTGACGCACAAAGGCGTAGTCACACGCATCGACTGGATGAATCCCCATGTCTACATCTATATCGATGAAAAGTCGGAAGATGGCAAGATCGTCAATTGGGGCTTCGAGGGTTATCCGCCCAATACCCTGCGCCGCGTCGGCCTCGCGCGCGACATGTTGAAAGTCGGCGATTCGGTCTCTGTCACGGGCTGGGTCGCGAAGGATGGCTCGGCCCGCTTTGCCGGCCGGGAAATCACCTGGTCGGATGGGCGCAAGTTCTTCGTCGGGCCGCCCGCGCAGTAAAGGAGCAAGCCATGGTCAAACAATTCCTCGCGTCGGGAATCTTCCTCGCGGCCGGTCTCGTCTCCGCGCTGGCACAGGCACCGGCTGCCTCAAAACCGATCCCGCGCGCCGCCGACGGCAAACCCGATCTCTCCGGAATCTGGCAGGCGTTGGGCGTCAGCTTGACGGGTGAAGCCGCGGCGCAGCCCGGCGGTCCTGCCCGTGGCGGAGGGCGCGGCACCGGTGGACCGCGCCGCGAGGGCCCGCCCTACAAGCCCGAACTCCTCGCAAAGGTCAAAGATCTGGTTGCGGATCCGGCCCATAGCCCCAGCGCGCAATGCATGCTGCTCGGCGTTCCCGCCATCACCATGAACCCGATGCCGCTCGAGATCGTGCAGACGCCCAGGAAGACGGTGATTCTCTATGAAGTCATGCGCGCTTTTCGCATTATTCCTTCCGACGGCCGCGATCATCCGCAGGACCTCGACCCCACCTACATGGGCGACTCCGTAGCTCACTGGGATGGCGATACCTTCGTCGTCGATGTGACCGGATTCAACGACAAAACCTGGCTCGACGGGGCAGGGCACTTCCACAGCCAGGCGCTGCACGTCGTTGAACGCTACACACGCACCCCGCAGGACACGATTCACTACGAGGTGACGGCCGAAGATCCGAATGTGCTGACGAAACCCTGGAAGGTCGTCGATGCCCAGTTGCGGCACCCTCCACGCGAGGATCGCGTCATGGAATACGAGTGCGCGCAGAACAACATCGACCTCCAGCACATCGTCAAACCCGGTGCCAATTAGTGTCCTCGCGATACGATGAAATTTGACTCCTGCAACGCCTGACATCCTGGCTCGCATTGTGTCCCGCAAGCAGGAAGAGCTGCGCGCGGGGACCGTTCCCGCCGGGGAACTGCGCAGGCTGGCCGAAACGGTTCGTCACGATCGGCGCGATTTTGCGGCCGCCCTGCGGTCGAAACGGCCGGCCATCATCTCGGAGATCAAGAAGGCATCGCCAAGCCGGGGCGTGCTGGTTGAGGATTTCCGCCCCGTAGAACTGGCGCGACAATACCAAAGCGGCGGCGCGGCGGCGCTCTCCGTCCTGACCGATCGCGACTTCTTTCAGGGCAGTCTCACCGATCTCCGGGCTGCGCGCGCCGCCTGCTCGCTGCCGGTGATTCGTAAGGATTTCACGATCTCCGAATATCACGTGCTCGAAGCGGCGGCCAGTGGAGCCGATGCCATCCTGTCGATCGTTGCAATACTCGATGAATCGCAGTTGCGCGCATTCCGCGAACTGGCCGCGGAGTTCGGCATGGCTGCCCTGGTCGAAGTGCACGACCGTCGCGAGTTGGACACCGCGCTCGCCTCGGGCGCGGAAAGCGTCGGCGTCAACAACCGCGATCTGCGCACCTTTCAAGTCTCGCTTGACACCTCGGTCGAGTTGGCGCCCCACATTCCCGCCGGCATTATCAAGGTCAGCGAGAGTGGCATCTTCAACTCAGCCGGCGTGCAGCGGCTGATGACCGTTGGCTTCGATGCATTCCTCGTGGGCGAGCATCTTGTGAAGTCCGGAGACCCGGGTCGCGCAATTCAGGAACTGGTCGCATAATGTTTGTTAAAGTCTGCGGCATTACCAATCGCGAGGATGCTCTGGCCGCTGTCGACGCCGGTGCGCGCGCGCTCGGCTTTATCTTCTATCCGCCGAGTCCCCGCAGTGTTACGGCGGCGCAACTCGAACCATGGATCGGCGACGTTCCCCCCGGCATCTGGAGAGTCGGTGTGTTTGTCGATGAATCACGCGAGATGATTGAGCGGGTCGCCGGACAACTCACGCTCGATGTCGCGCAACTCCACGGAAACGAAACGCCCGAATGCCATCCACGAGGCGTGCGTGTCTGGAAGGCCTGGCGGGTGGCGAAGGACACCACATTACCCGACTATCCCGCCGCCGAAGCTATTCTGCTCGACGGCATTGCATATGATTGGACGCGGACGGCGCATTTTACACGGCCTTTAATCCTCGCCGGCGGCCTCACGCCGGAGAATGTTGGCACGCGGGCCGGGCTTGCGAAACCGTGGGGCGTCGACGTAGCCTCCGGCATCGAATCGTCGCCTGGCCGCAAGGATCATGCGCGTATGAAAAGATTTATCGAGGCGGCTCTTCGCTCATGACTTCGCAACCGGATATCGGCGGTCACTTCGGCACCTACGGCGGACGCTATGCGCCCGAAGTCCTGATGGCTCCGCTTGAGGAAATCGAACAGACTTACGACGACGCCCGTAAAGACCCCGCTTTCCACAAGGAGCTCGATACCCTCCTTACCACTTACGCCGGCCGCCCCACGCCGCTCTATTTCGCCAGCCGCTTGTCAGAAGCTCTGCGCACGAAGATCTACATCAAGCGCGAGGATTTGCTCCACACCGGCGCACACAAAATCAACAACTGCCTCGGCCAGGCGCTTCTCGCCAAACGCATGGGCAAACACCGCATCATCGCCGAGACGGGCGCCGGCCAGCACGGCGTCGCGACGGCAACGGTATGTGCGCTGTTCGGGTTCGACTGCACCGTCTACATGGGCGAAGAAGACATGCGCCGGCAAAAGCTGAACGTCTTCCGCATGCGGCTATTGGGCGCCAGGGTCGTCGGCGTGACCAACGGAAGCCGGACTCTGAAAGACGCCATCAGCGAGGCGATGCGCGACTGGGTCACCAACGTCGCGACGACTCATTATCTGCTCGGCTCGGCGCTCGGTCCGCATCCGTATCCCATCATGGTGCGCGATTTCCACCGCGTCATCGGCATCGAAGCCCGCCGCCAGATTCTGGAAGCTGAGGGCCGCCTGCCGGATGCTGTGATTGCCTGCGTCGGCGGCGGCAGCAACGCCATCGGGATTTTTCATCCGTTCGTCGAGGACGAGAGCGTCAGGCTCATCGGTGTCGAAGCCGGCGGACGCGGCGATGCGCTGGGTCAGCACGCGGCGCGCTTCGCAGGCGGATTTCCTGGCGTTCTGCACGGCAGCAGAAGCTATGTGCTGCAGGATGACCACGGGCAGATCGCGGCCACACATTCCGTATCCGCCGGACTCGACTACGCGTCTGTAGGCCCCGAACACGCCTGGCTGCACGACCGCGGCCGTGCCGAATACTGCGCCTGCTGCGATAAAGATGCACTCGACGCCGCGATGAAGCTTGGCCGCACGGAAGGTATCATTCCGGCGCTCGAATCGGCCCACGCAGTGGCGGAGGCAATCCGGCGCGCGCCGGTGTCCGCGGGCCAGACTTTCATCGTGAACTTATCCGGCCGCGGGGACAAAGACATCGACATCTATCGCGAAAACTTCAAGGAACTGGACAACGCGTGACCCGCATCACTCGGCTCTTTGAAACCCTGAAAAAGGAACAACGCTGCGGGATGATCGCGTATCTCACTGCCGGCGACCCTTCGCCCGAGGCGACTCCCGATCTGATTGCAGCGCTTGAGCGCGGCGGCGCCGACCTGATCGAGCTTGGCGTGCCATTTTCAGATCCGATCGCGGATGGCCCGGTGATTCAACAGGCTGGCGATCGTGCGATTGCGGCCGGTACGACTCTTTCCAAAGTTCTCGACATTGCCGCAAAGGTACGCAGGCGGTCGGAAATTCCACTGCTTTTGTTCACTTATCTGAACCCCGTGCTGCGCTATGGTTTCGACAAGCTGGCGCGCGACGCCAAAGCCGCCGGCATTGATGGGTGCCTGCTTACTGACGCGAGTGTCGAAGAAGCCGGCGAGTATGTGAGGGTAATGCGCGATGCCGGCCTCGATACCGTATTTCTGGCCGCCCCTACCAGCACGGAGCGGCGGCTCAAACTCGTCGCCGAATATTCCAGCGGATTCGTTTACCTTGTTTCGCGCACGGGTATCACGGGCGAGCAGCAGTCGATAGCCGATTCCGCGCTGCCGCTGATTCGGCGGATGCGCGCCCACACATCTCTGCCCCTGGCCATGGGATTCGGCATCTCGAAACCCGAGCACGTCGCGGCGCTGGCCGGCCATGCGGAGGCCGTGGTCGTTGGCAGCGCCATCGTGCGCCAAATCGAGCGGGATCCGGCGAAGCTCGAGGTGTTCATGCGGGAACTGACGCGTCCGCTGGAACGGGTGAAGCCCGGGGCCGCGATATCTTAAAGCCGATGTCTCCTGATTCCATTGCCGGAAGCGCGGCTCTTACCGCGCTGGCCCGATGCCGCGAACGGATCGATCACATCGATCGCCGCCTTGTAGAACTGCTCAACGAGAGAACCTCCATCGTCGAAGAGATCGGCCGCGTGAAAAAAGAAGCCAACCTCGCGATCTACGAGCCGAAGCGCGAGACGCAGGTCTTTCAGAACATCACATCGAACAACAACGGACCTCTGAGCGCGGATGGGGTGAAGCGCATTTTCGAGCGAATCATCGACGAAATGCGCCGCGTCCAGAAGGACCGGATAGTCGAATCGAAAGACGGAAAAGACTAAAATCCACAATGCTTGTCGTAATGCAACAGGGCGCCTCGGAGGCGCAGATCGAGAAAATTATTGCCCGCCTCGTTGAGGATGGCTTCGACGTTCATCGCTCCACCGGCGTGATCCACACGGTGCTGGGAGGAGTCGGAGGCAAAGACGATTTCGACACCGCCGTGGTGGAGCTGATGGAGGGTGTCAAGGAAGTTCACCGCATCGTCTCGCCCTATAAACTGGCCAGCCGCGCGTTCCGCCCGGCAGGTACCGTGGTCAGGATTGGCAACGTCGAAATCGGCGGCGGCAAAGTGGCTGTGATGGCCGGCCCGTGCAGCGTCGAAAGCCGGGATCAGATCGAGCGCGCAGCTGACATCGTCGCCGATGGAGGCGCCAGCGTCATCCGCGGCGGCGCGTTCAAGCCGCGTTCGTCGCCTTACAGCTTCCAGGGGATGGGCGAAGAGGGCCTCAAGCTGCTGCGCAACGCGGCGGACCGGCGCGGTCTGCTCGTCATCAGTGAGGTGATGGATTCAACCCAGATCCCCTTGCTCGCCGCGTATTCGGACATCCTGCAAATCGGCGCGCGCAACATGCAGAACTTCAATCTGCTGCGCGATCTCAGCAAGCTGCGCAAGCCCGTGTTGTTGAAGCGCGGCATCGCCGCGACCATCGAAGAGCTGCTGCTTTCCGCGGAGTATATTCTCGCGGGCGGGAACTACGAAGTCATCCTGTGCGAGCGCGGCATCCGCACCTTCGAGACTTACACGCGCAACACGATGGATATCTCGGCGATTCCGGTCGTCCACAAACTCACGCACCTGCCGATTGTGGCCGATCCTTCGCACGGCACGGGACGCCGCGATCTCGTGCCGCCGATGGCTCGCGCTTCGGTTGCCGCCGGAGCCGACGGGTTGTTGATGGAAGTACATCACGATCCCGATCATGCGTTGAGCGACGGCGCGCAGTCGCTCTATCCCGATCAATACGCCGAGCTGATGAAGCAATTGAAGGTGATCGCGCCCGCTGCCGGCCGATCCATTTGATTTGATGAAGAGCGCAGGCATCGTTGGCGTTGGGCTGATCGGAGGTTCGTTCGGACTCGCCCTCCGCAAAGCCGGATTTGCCGGCCCGATTATCGGCGTGAGCTCGACGCGCAGTATTGACGAAGCCGTCGACCGCGGCGCCATCGACCGCGGCGCAACGCTCGAAGAGGCCGCCGGCACGTGCGATCTTCTGTTTCTCTCGCAGCCGATTTCAGGAATTCTGGAAACGTTGCGGAAACTCGATCCGCTGGTACGGCCCGAGACGCTGGTCACCGATGCCGGGAGCACCAAGCAGGCGATCGTCGAGGAAGCCCGGCGCAGTCTCAGGCGCTGCGCGTTCGTGGGCGGGCATCCCATGGCCGGCAAGGAACTGCGCGGCGTGGCTGCGGCCGATGCCGATCTGTTCCGCGGCAGGCCCTGGATCTTGACGTCGGAGATCGGCCATGATTTTCGAAACTGGGTAGCCGCCTTCGGAGCCCGTGAAATCATTCTCGATCCGCTGCGGCACGACCGGCTCGTCGCCTGGAGTTCTCATTTACCGCAGCTGGCTTCCACCGCGCTCGCCTCAGTGATCGGCGCGCACGCCCCGGAAGCTGCCTCTGTTGCCGGTCCCGGACTGCTCGATTCCACGCGCCTGGCCATGAGTTCGTTCGATCTCTGGCGCGATATTCTGGAGACGAACAGCGTGGAGGTGTCGGCAGCGCTCGATGCTTACATCGCCAAACTGCACGCGCTGCGGTCGGATTTTGAAGCGGAGTTCCGTGAGGGAAGCGATTTCGCGCGGTCCCTTCGCCCGCGGGCCTGACCGCGCTTACTGTGACGCGCGGCTGACCGCGTCTTCCACCAGTTTGCGGTAGTCCGCCAGCAGTTCCGGCGATTGCGCCTCAAAGCGCAGCACCAGCACCGGCTGTGTGTTCGATGCCCGCACCAGTCCCCAGCCTTTGCCGAAATTCACCCGCGCGCCGTCGATCGCGATGACGTCGTAATCGCGCTGAAACTTCTCCCGCACCGCGCTGACGATATCGAACTTGCGCGCGTCGGGACAATCCAACCGGATCTCCGGTGTCGCAAACGTGGGCGGCAGATCGCTCAACTCCGCCGACAGCGGCGCGCTCGAATTCGACACGATCTCAAGCAGCCGGCAGGCCGCGTAAAGCGCATCGTCGAATCCGTAATAACGGTCTGCGAAAAACATGTGGCCGCTCATTTCGCCCGCGAGTTCGGCGTTCGTCTCCTGCATGCGGGCTTTGATTAGCGAGTGGCCGGTCTTCCACATGATGGCGTTACCGCCGTGGCGTCGCAGATCGTCGTACATGTTCTGCGACGATTTCACTTCTCCGATGATCGTGGCTCCTGGCTTGCGCGACAGGATCTCGCGCCCGTAGATGATCATCAGTTGATCGCCGTAGAGAACTGTTCCCTGTTCGTCGACGCCGCCGATGCGATCGGAGTCGCCGTCGAACGCGAGCCCGACGTCAGCTCTTTGTGCCAGGACGGTATCGACGAGGTGTTGCAGGTTCTCGGGCTGCGTCGGATCCGGATGGTGATTCGGGAAGCGGCCATCCATTTCAAAGAAAAGCTCGGTGGATTCGCAATTCAGTTTCGCCAGAATGCGGCGCCAGACCGGTCCCGCAGTGCCGTTCCCCGCGTCGGAAACCACTTTGACGCGCCGCGGAAGCTTGAACTGTCCCGCGATCTCGTCAACATAGGGCGTCACAATGTCGAATGTCTTCACCGGCGCCGGAGCGGCGGTGTTTTCGAAGTCGCCCGCCTCAATCAGATGATGGATCTTCTGAATTTCCTCACCATGGATAGTGCTCTTGCCGTGCATTACCTTGAAGCCGTTGTAATCGGATGGATTGTGGCTTCCGGTGATCATGACGCCCGCATCGGCGTGCAGATGGAAGACGGAATAGTAGAGCAGGGGTGTGGGGACGACGCCGAGGTCCGTTACTTCGCATCCGGCCGCGCGTAACCCCGCGAGCAGCGCGTCGTGCAGCCGGTCGGAGCTCAGCCGGCAGTCGCGCGCGAGATTTATCTGTTTGGAGTTGTGGCGGATCAGATAAGTCCCGAAAGCCTGTCCGAGCTGTTTGACTCCGTCGCTCGGAAGGTCTTCGTCGGCGATGCCGCGAATGTCATATTCGCGGAAGATATTGGCTGGCAGCATCAAAGCGCAGTATAGCGTTGGGGGGGAATCGACGCGCGTGCGATGGTTCAGTTCGCCGCGGGAAGTCATACTCCCACGCGATGCCGGGTTCTTTCGCGATTTTGGCGCAGGCGGTGTCGGCGGTCCGGAACTCCAATCCATCGACGAGGGCCGATGCCAGCAGGTGAGCGTCGACCCAGCCGATGCCGCGCCCATACAGTTTCCGCGCGCGAACAAACGCGGCGACATCGTCGTGGGGAATCGCCGTAGCCCGTTCCAGGTCCTTGTATGTGGGGAAGAAATTTCGTTCGCCAAGAAATTTCGTTCGCCCGATCCCCCCCTTGCGATTTACGATAGAATGCGCGATGGCATTTCATTCGAACCAGGCCATTTGGGAGCCGCCCGCCGACCTGCAGCAATCCTTGCCGCGGCCAGTGCGCTTTACCGGCGGGGGGCTGGCATTGGTCATTGTCGGCACTTTTTTCGTGTGCGCCGCACTCGCCGCCGGGTGGCTGATCCACGCCCAGGAAACCCGATATGCGCGCGTCGAGCACGAGGGTATAACGGCCGACGGCAGAGTAACGCGCCTCTGGATCGGAACGGATAAGAGCCGAACGCCGATGGTGTCTTATCGGTTTGTTGCCGGGTCCACTGAGATCGGCGGGAGATCGTCGCTTCGCCTCGCAATTTGGAAGGGCCTTCGCCAGGGCGGTCTTCTGACCGTTCGTTATGTGGCTCTCGCCCCGCAACTCAATCATCCGGCCGAAGGCGCGCCTGCGCCTCTATCCGCATGGCTGGTGGGCGTTGCGGTCGCGTGGCCTCCGATTCTCTTTTGGGCCATCCTCAGGCGCCAGTGGCGGCTGCTCTCGTGGGGTTCCCCTGTGCCGGCGACCGTAACCGAGGTCAAACGACGCAAGAACTTTCGGGTCAGCTACGATTTCAATCTGCCGTCCGGGGAGGCGATGACGGGAAAGTGCGATCGGAACTCTGTGCCGCGAGCAGGCTCACGCGTCTGCGTGCTCTATGATCCTGATAAACCGCGTCGCAACACGCTCTACCCGCTGGACATGGTCAGGCTGCGCCGCGCGTAGGCCGCGCCTTCCCTTTTACTCTCGCGCGCGCGTTCGCTTTGCCCGCCGCAGCAGGAAATCGATTCTGCTCTCGGCATCCGGATGCGTATCCGCCGAGAAATGCAAATCCGGTACGCGCCGCAGGTTCAGCCGCGACGCGAGCTCATGCTTTAGAAATCCCTTCGCATGCTCCAGCGCTTCGAGCGCCTTCTTCTCCTGGCCGTCCTCAATGGCGACTTTCACGTGCGCCGTTCGCATGTCGGATGACACGTCGGCATTCGTCACGTTCACGCTCGCCAGACGCGGATCGTCCATCTCGAAGCCGATGATTTCCGCCAGCTCTTCCTTAACCGCCTCGGAGACTCTGCGCGCGCGATGCTCTTCCATGATCTTTCCGGGAGACGCCCTCTCACCACCACTCGGCGTCCGCGCGAATCAGCATCGGCCCCACCAGCCCCGCGGTTTCGCGTTCTACAGCCTGCAGTACTTTTTCCGCGAAAGGGCGGCTGGAAGAGACGGTTGCCACCGCGAGCACGGCGCTGTTGTGCAGATCCATGTCGTCGATCTCGGCCACCGAGACGTTGAATTTGTTGCGCAGCCTGTCCTTGAGGCTCTTCACGACGTGTCTCTTCTCTTTTAGAGAATGCGCGTGCTCAATCCGCAGCTCGAGCGTCAGCACACCGACGACGGCCATTAGGCCTGTTCGTTCGCAACCCTCTGCATCACGAACGCCTCAATGATGTCGCCCTGTTTGACGTCGCTGAAATTCTCGAGCGTAATACCGCATTCCATGCCGGCCCGGACCTCGCTTACATCGTCCTTGAACCGGCGCAGCGAACCGATCTTGCCGGTGTGGATGACGATGTTGTCGCGCGTAATACGCATCTGCGAATCGCGCGTAATCTGGCCATCCATGACCAGGCAACCGGCGACCGTGCCGACTTTCGAAACCTTGAAGACCTCGCGGATTTCCGCGCGGCCCCGGTAGACTTCCTTGAAGACTGGCGCCAGCATTCCAGCCATCGCCTTCTTCATCTCATCCACAACTTCATAGATGATCGTGTGAAGCCGGATATCCACCTTCTCCTGCTCGGCGGCAGCAGCGGCATTGCGCTCCGGGCGCACACTGAAGCCGATGACGATGGCGTTGGAAGCGGCGGCGAGCTGCACGTCCGATTCGTTGATCGCGCCCACACCGGATCGAATGACGCGAATCGTAACCTTGTCGGTCGAAAGCCGCTCGAGGGTATCGCGCAGCACTTCGGCCGAGCCGCTCACGTCGGCTTTCAGGATGATCGGCAGTTCCTGCACTTCGCCCGCCGCCATCTTCTTGTGGAATTGTTCGAGCGTGATCCGCCCCGTCTTGGCGAGATGCGCCGCGCGCTCTTTTTCGGCGCGGTAAAGAACGATCTGCTTGGCCTTGGTGTTGTCGGTGACTGCCTGGAAGCTGTCGCCCGCTTCGGGCAATTCCTCCAGACCAAGCACTTCGACCGGCATCGACGGCCCGACTTCCTTGACCGGCTGGCCGCGGTCGTCGAGCATGGCGCGCACGCGCCCAAACACAGTCCCGCAGATAAAGTAATCGCCGACATGCAGCGTACCGTTGCGAACCAGCACGGTGGCAACGGGTCCGCGTCCTCTGTCCAGCTTGGCTTCGAGCACGCTGGCCATGGCTGGACGGGCGGGGTTGGCTTTGAGATCCTGCAACTCAGCAACGAGCAGAATCATTTCAAGCAGCAGATCGAGGTTCTGTTTGGTGCGCGCTGAAACCGGCACCATGACGACATCGCCGCCCCAGTCTTCCGCGAGCAAGCCGCGGTCGGAGAGTTGTTGCTTGATGCGGTCGACTTGCGCATCCGCTTTGTCGATCTTGTTGATGGCGACAATGATCGGAACTTTGGCCGCCCGGGCGTGGTCGATGGCCTCGATGGTCTGGGGCATTACGCCATCGTCGGCGGCGACGACCAGGATCACGATATCGGTGACCTTTGCGCCGCGCGCACGCATGCGCGTGAACGCTTCGTGGCCCGGCGTGTCGATGAAGACGATCTGGTGATTGTTGTGATCGACATGATAAGCGCCGATGTGCTGCGTTATGCCGCCGGCTTCCTTGTCGGCGACGTGCGCCTGCCGGATAGCGTCGAGCAGCGAGGTCTTGCCATGGTCGACGTGACCCATGATCGTGACGACCGGCGGACGGCGGAAGAGATCGGTCGATTCCTCCGCGATCTCGATATCCTGCATCGCCTCTTCTTCGTAGGTAACGGTCGAAGTGGAAGCGCCGAATTCGCGCGAAATGTCGGTCGCGAGCTTCCCGTCGAGCGTCTGGTTGATGGTCGCGAAGATGCCGCGGTCGACCAGTTTCTTGATCACGAAGTTCGCCTTCACGTCGAGCTTTTCCGAAAGCTCCTTCACGGTGATGCCTTCGGAAATGGTGATGTCGCGATTGATCGGCGGCGGCGCGGCCATTTCGCGGCGCGTCTGTGGCCGGAGGTTCTTTTCTTCCGGATCCCTCTGACGATCGCGTCCACCGCGTCCGCGGTTCTGCTGGTTATATTGCGGACGGCGCGCAGCCTGATCGGGCGGTGGCGGAGGAGCGCCCGGACCAATCAGGCCTCCACGCGAAGTCGGATGCATCGGCCGCGGACCACCCGGGCGCTGGCCGGGCATCGGCGGACGCATGCCGGGACCGGTGCGGCCCATCATGGGCGCGGATCCCGGACGTGGCGGACCCTGATATAACGGCTGACCGGGGCGCGGCGACTGCGGTCGCAATGGAACACCCGGCCGCGGCGCCGGGGCCTGTCCAGGCATCGGCGGACGCGCCGGCTGCTGGCTGGCCAGACGTGCTGCGAGATCGGGGCGTGGCGGAACGATCGGGCGCGCTGCCGGTTGTCCCGCCAGCGGACGGTGCTGCTGTTGCCCTGGATTGTACGAAGCAGGTGGGCCACCCGGATAGGTGGTCGGACGTGCTTGTCCCGGCATAGCGGCGGGACGCGGCGGCGGACCGATCGGCACGCCGGGGCGCACCTGTGAAGGTGCGGGTCGCGGTGTACCGGGAACAAGGTTGGCCGGAGCCGATGGGCTTGCGGCGGCTGGATTCAGAGGTGAGACCGGCGGAGGGGTTGCGCCGGGCACCGGTCGCGGCGCTACGGGCAGCGGAGCGCGCGGACCCGACAATACCTGGCCGGGGCGCGGTGCGCCAACCGGGATCGGGCGTGGCAACGGCGGGATCGGGCGTAGCGGCGCCGATGGAGTCGAGGGCACGGCTGGACGCGGGGCACCCACAGGTGGATGAATCGGCGATCCCCGGCCAAGCACCGGCGGCCGAAGCGGAATCGCGCGCGGCTTGTTCTCGTCATCGGCCTGTTTTTCGGTGTCGGCCTTTCCTGGCGCAACAGGCGGCGCGTCGTCTGGCGAAGCTGCTTCGGAGATTTCTGAAGCCGGCGCAGCAGTTGTCGTCCCAGCGGCTGGAGCATCAGCCTTCACCGGTGCCTGGACAGGGCGGGTCCGCTTCTCGGGGCGGGGCGCGGCGGCAGCGTCCGAGTCGGCGCGGCCCTCTTCCTTCACATGGTCGTGATCGCCCACATGGTCGTGATCGCCGCCTTCAGCCGCTTTCTCAGCTTTATCTTCCGCGGCAGAGCCGGAGCCATTTCGGCGGGCAGTCGGCAACGGCGCGTGGGATTCACCGCTGTAATACCGGCGCAATTGATCGGCTTTATCGTCGTCGATCGAGCTCGAGTGGGTGACCTTTTCGGCGATGCCAAGTTCGTGCAGCTTGTCGATGACCTCGCGCGACTTCACTTCCAGTTGTCGCGCCAGTTCATTGATTCGAATCTTACTCATATTAAGTGTTTCGTTTAACTGCTCTTACAACCGGCCGACCTGCCACACACTTACTCCCCCGCCCCCATAAAAAGGGACCAGGTAGCGGAGGTCCCTATAACGGGGACCATTCAGAGCGCAGAACCTTCACCCTCTTTTGTTTCCGCCCCGGGCTGACCCTCAGCGCCACGATCCCCAATAGTTTCCGGCGGTTCCATCATCGTATCAGAGGCGCTGGATTCCGCTTCCACCGTAGTATCCACGGCCGTATCCGCCGGAGTGTCTTCGACGGAAGCATTTTCCCCCGGCGCAATCGCGCCGTCCGCGCCAATAGCCGCGGTTTCGCTTTCCGTTGCAACAGCAAGGGATTCCGCGGCAACCACTCCATCGACGATGCCGGCAGGCGCTTCATACTCCTGGCCGTAGAAGCTGTTGATCGCCTGCTGAATCCGGTTCACTGCCTCCGCGTCAATTCCTTCGAGCGCCTCCAGTTGCTCCGGCGTCATGCTGCCCAGCTTCTCGACCGTGCCGATGTCGCCTCTCACCAGCGCATCCACCGTCGCTTCCGCCAGGCCGTAGTCGATCAAGGCGGAAACCGGCGCCCCGGTCGACAGAAGTTCGATCGCGTTCTGAACTTCCTGACGCTTTTCCTCCTCGCTCTTGATGTCGACTTTCCATCCGAGCAACTTGGCTGCCAGCCGGACGTTCTGCCCCTTCTTGCCGATGGCCAGAGAAAGCTGCGAGTCGTCGACGATGACTTCCATGTGACGCTCCGTGGGGTCCAGAATCGTCACCCGGCTGATCTTCGCCGGGCTCAAAGCATGCGTCGCAAATGTAACCGCATCGTCGGAAAATTCGATGATGTCGATCTTCTCGCCTCGCAACTCGCGGATGATCGACTGGACGCGCATGCCCTTCATGCCGACGCAGGCGCCGACGCTGTCCACGTCGCGGTCGCGGCTGGAGACGGCGATCTTCGTCCGCTCACCGGCCTCGCGCGCGCAACCGCGAATCGTCACCGTGCCATCGTAAATTTCCGGGACTTCCTGTTCGAAGAGCCGCTTCACGAGTTCGGAATCGGCGCGCGAGACCACTACGCCCGGGCCTTTGGCCGACTTGTCCACAATCCGGATCACGCACCGCACACGGTCGCCGACACTGTAGCTTTCCAGTCTCGACTGCTCGCGCTTGGGCAGACGAGCTTCGGTTTTGCCCAGATCGACCACCAGATCAAGGCCTTCCACCCGTTTGATGGTTGTGTTGACCAGCTCGCCGACCCGGTCCGCATACTCGCGGTAAATCGTTTCGCGCTCCGCTTCCCGGACCTTCTGAAAAATCACCTGCTTGGCAGTCTGGGCCGAGATGCGGCCAAGTGCGTCAGTCGGTTTTTGAATACGCACGACTGTGCCGATTTCCGCTGCGGGATCGATCTTTCGCGCGTCGGCCGGCGTGATCTCGAGGGCCGCGTCGACGATCGGGTCCGCCACGGTTTTCACCGCGAAGAGTCTCATGCCGCCGTTCTTGTCTTCAAAGTCGGCTTCGTAGTTCTCGACTGTGCGAAAGTGCTTGCGCGCTGCAATCAGCATCGCGTCCTTGACCGCATCGAGAACAATCTGGGGATCGATGCCCTTTTCCTTGCTCAGGATTTCAATCGATTGATAGATGTTGTCCACAAATTTGCCTCTGGTTCGTTAACGAAGCCGGTAAAGGAGGTGCGGTTACCACTCAAACTTCAAATTGGCGCGGTCGACCTGTTCCACCGGAAAGGTGAATTCTTTCCCGCCCGTCAGTTCGACGGTGACCATTTGATCTTCGGCGCGCGCAATCACTCCGTCGAAGTGCTTCAGGCCTTCCGCCGGCGCCGGATCCTTCATCACAACCTTGACCTTTTTGCCTGCGAAACGCTGCCAGTCGTGCCATTTATTCAGCTTGCGCTCCACACCCGGCGAACTGACCTCGAGGTCGTAATGGCCCGGTATGGGATCTTCCGCGTCGAGCGCGGCACTGACCTCGCGCGAAACGAGTTCGCAATCGGCATGCGTGACGCCTTCCGGCTTGTCGATGTAAATGCGGAGCAAATGGCTATGGCCCGAGCCTTTCAGCTCGACTTCAACAATTTCGATGCCCGCGGGTGCGGCCGCCTGTTCGGCGATGGCCGTAATCTTCGAAATGGTTGCCTCCCGCTTCATATATCGCACCGGAGTCGGAACCAATAAAAAAGTGGGCTTCCGCCCACTCTCTAAGTCCGACCGTCGAACTCAGTATAACAAAAAATGCGAGGGAAAATCGAAGCGTCAGCAGCCCGCCGGTGCAGCGTTCTGAACCAGGAGCTCGGCCTCGCGCCAGTCGCGTTCGGCAGTGCCTTCGGGACGCCCGGCAAGTTCCCACAGTAATTGCGCGGTTCCCCTGATGTGTTGTTCTGCGCCGGATGGCAGCGGCGGAAGCGCGGCGCCTGCCAGTTCTTTCGCCAGGAGATCGCGTGCGCAACTGTGCGCCACCCGCGCCTTTTCGGCCTCGAGCAGAGCCACCTCGATCTGACCGCGGTCCGCGGGACTCGAAGCCATCAGATCCTGCAGCGCATCGAGTTTGCGCCCATAGTCTTTAAAGGTCGCGCGATACGCAGTTCTTGCCGTCATAATCATTAGACGGTTTGAGCAGGCCAACGGTTCGCGATTTCCTCAGGAATTTCTGCCGCTCTCTCCCGTTTCACAGGAGGCGGTGGGGCAGGTGGGCAACACGGTGTCACCTGGTTTTCCCCGCTTGAGACCCACCAATCCTTCAAACTCCCACATCTCCTGCCGATAAGTCTTGCGTGGATGCCTTGCTCGAAAACGCCCGGCGAATTTTCGGCGTGGCGCGCCTTGCTGCCCGCCAGGCTTCGCATGACGATACGCAGGATTTCGCTCTGCTGATCCGCCCGGATGGCGGCCTGCATTTCCTCATGGAAGCGCCCTTCTCGCTGGAGGGCGCTTCCAGTTACGTGGGAGCCGGAAGCGCCTGGAGGGTCAGCCATTCCCGCGAGGGCGTTCGCGTGGAAGGTCGCGACGGTGTTTCAGAAGTCTGCCTGAAAGAGCGCCGTAACTCGTCTCGGATAACCCCGCGGCGAGCTTTCCTGCCGGATGAACCCCGCTACCGGATCACTTCGCCGCTTCTGACTTCGTGCACCGCTTCCTTCGGAACCGAAGAGGCGTTGGTCGAGTCCGCAATCCGGCGCGCATAAAGCGGAGAGCGGGCCAGCACGATTCCCCACAGCACGTGGCCCACCTGCAGTTGGCGATTCGGCGCATAGAGCGTGACCAGTGGGTTCACGTGTTTCCAGAGCCAGTCGTAAAACAGCAGGTAAACGAGAATCCCCGCGATCGCTCCATAGAGCCGCAGCAATGCCCGGCCTGAATTCCGGCTCGCATCCGGCTTGTCGGATGCATTTCGCCAATCTCCCCAGATCCAGCCCCATATGGCTCCCAGACTGCCGTACACAGCAATCAGCATCGCGACACCCGTCCAGGTAGTCCGAACAAAGTGATTGCGATAAGCGGCGCCGCCGAAGAACGTGGTGGCAAACAGATTCGGCACGACCCAGATCGACCGGCCGTCCCAAAGCGAGCCGATCATCAAACACACGAGGATGACGAGCGCGCCCAGCACGCCGGCCTGCAACCCCGCAAGCGCATGACGCAAGGCGAAGCGTTCTCTGGTATCGCTTTCTGGATTTGATGTCCAGCCCTCGTGCGCGTCATACATCGCTACCTCAAGCCTATACTGGCGGTTGGGGAAAGGCAAAACCCGCCTGTGTTCCCTTGGGCCGTCGCGCGGAGTCACAGAAATCGCAGGGAGTTACGGATATCAAAATGACGCATCGCGTAGTGATCACCGGTATCGGCGCGGTGAGCCCGAACGGCATCGGCAGAGAAAACTTCTGGCAGGCGACCCGGCTCGGGAAAAGTGGCGTACGCCGCATCACACGTTTCGATCCCGCCGGCTTCCAGGTGCAAATCGCAGGCGAGGTAGCGGATTTCGACGAAACCGCCCAGGTTGAGCCCAAAGACCGGCAGCATGTCTCACGTTGCGTCCCGCTCGGACTGGCTGCCGCGCGTGAGGCTGTCGCCGATGCCGGCATCGACGCGCCTCGCATGACGCGCGACGAATTGAGAAAGATCGGCGTGCTGGTCGGGTCCGGCGGCGGCTCGCAGGAGTTCACCGAGCAGCAATACCGGCTCTACTACAGCGGCAAAGAGAAGCAGTGCAGCGTCTACACTATCCCGACTTCGACCATCGGGACCCTCGCCAGCGAGATCTCGATGCGCTTCGGTTTTCGTGGTCTGAGTCACCTCATCTCGACCGGCTGCACATCCTCGACCGACGCCATCGGTTACGCGTTCCGGCAAATTCAGTACGGAACGCTGCCGTGGATGCTGGTGGGCGGTGTCGATGCTCCCATCGCTCCGCTGATCCTGCGCGGCTTCATGGTCATGCGCATCCTGACGTCGAACTGGAACAAAGAGCCCGAACGCGGATCGCGTCCGTTTTCGCGAGACCGCAGCGGCTTCGTGCTGGGCGAAGGCGCCTGGTTCTTCGTGATGGAGGACTACGAACACGCCCGCGCGCGCGGCGCCCACATCTACGGCGAGATCGCCGGATATGCGTCGACGTGTGAGGCTTATCACCGCGTACGCCTCGAAGAATGCGGCGAAGAGCCTGCCCGCACCATGGAAATGGCCATGGAGGAAGCCGCCATCTCCCCGGAGGCCGTCGGCTACATCAACTACCACGGGACTTCAACCGAGCTGAACGATCGCATCGAAACGCGCGCCACGCGCCTTGCTTTCAACGGACATGCTTACCGCCTCGCCGGATCCTCACTCAAGAGCCTGATCGGCCATCCACAGGGCGCCTGCGGGGCAGCCGGAGTGGCGGCTATACTGCTTGGAATGCGCGACGGCGTGGTTCCACCGACGATCAATCTGGAAGATCCGGACCCGGAATGTGACCTGGACTACGTGCCAGGTAAGGCGAGAGCGCTTGACTGCGAATATGCTCTTGCCAACTGCATCGCCTTCGGCAGCAAGAACTCGGCGCTTGTTCTGAAGAAGCTATGAGGGTTGTTGTACCGCTGGCGGTTGACCGGAAGCGAAGGCGTATGGCCCGGCGCCTTTCAGGGACGGCTAACTTATTTTTATAAAAGCCAAAATCCGTCGCGCCACATGATGCGCGCTGGCTTCCGCATTGGTCTCGATCATCGCTGCGTCTTTTATCGCATCCGCCCAGAGAACCTTCAACTCGAGCGGTGCTGTCTTTATCTCGTGCCGCAAGTCCCTCACGTCGTCTTTCATGGAAGCAAAATCGGTGCTCAGCTCAGTACGCGCCACAAATCCGATATCCCCCAACCGGAAGCCGCCAGACTGGAGACTGGCGGCGCCGGCAAGGAGACCGACCGAAAAGAGGAGTAAAAACAAAGACTTGAACACAATCAAAGAACCAACGGTACCAGTATGCTCATGGTGGAGTGCCTCGGCAAGACTGTCGATGGTTGAATTCGCCGAGGTCAACCGGCGTCTAACGAACTGGGAGGCAAAAAAAACCGGCAGGCACCCGGAGGAGAGCGCCTGCCGTCTCACCAAAAAAGCCATCAGACGCTCGGAGGAGTGCGCCTGCTGGCTGGACTGCTTATATTGCCCGGGCGCGAGGATGAGTCACGTCCGGAAGCAGTGCCACTTGTGAAAACCTTTGGGGAGCCGATCCCCTTCAATCTATTTGACGGTTCGATTTTCATATCGGTTACGAAACTCGAATTTCCACCCGGTGTTTCTAACCACCGAAATGTATCATCGTCATGTCAACACTAACATGAAAAGGATAGTTCTCCAAAGAAAACTTTCCATTTATTGGCGGTCCGAATTCCCACTAAACATTTGTAGTTGTTGGACTTGGACGATCTGACAAGGGGCGCAATGGGCGTCCGTTATCTTATCGCAAATAAAACAAGCTAAGTCTCGGCAACCCGGCGGATTCAAATGTCGCCCGGTCCAGAAACTGCACCTCCAGCATCGCCACCTGCGGAGCTGTCATTTTGCTGCGCCACGGCCGTAAGTAAGAATCCAAATCGCGGCGGATCCGCAGCCCTTCCTCCTCGCTCTGCCTCGCCCGCGCAATCGCGACGAGCTTCTGTTCGAGAACGCTCAGGTGTTGCTCCAGCGCTTCCAGATCGGCGGATCGTGCCGCGAGATCGGCTGCAATCTGATCGAGGGAATCCGCGACCTTAAGGAATTCATCAACGCCGGTCGCCCGCCCGACCGCCCGGATGGCTGCTGCGTTGCCTTCCACATAGCGGCGCAGGTCGTTTTCGGGAAACGGCGGCGAATCCGCCTTCGGTTGCCGCGGCGCGGTGCCGTCGGCCATCCGCTGTGCTTCTCCCATTACGGCCTGCGTGCAGTAAGCGATCGAATTGACCATCTGGACGCGCGATCTCTTCGCCCGCCACTTCTCGAACGCAAGATCCACGCCGCGCAGCACGGCCTCCAGAGGCACGCCTGTATTCTTCCAGGATTCCAGCAGCGCCCAGTCGAGAGGCGACAGCAGGAAAAGACTCGTGCCGCGCGCCCGCTGGAAGTGCTCCTCGATTTCGGTGAAGTAGTTGAAGTAGTTAAACGGCTCGCTACTGCCCATTTCGCTGGTGCCCATTCGGGTTCCGCCCATTACGGTCCCAGATCAGGCGGAGCCCTTCGAGCGTCAGATTCTCGTCGACGTGTTTGATGTAGCGCGAGCCTCCGGCGATCATCCCGGAATTGCCGCCGGTTGCGATCACACGCGTATCCGGCCCGAGTTCGGCGATCAGCCGCTCCACTATGCCGTCGATGGCGCCGATTGCCCCGTAATAAAGTCCTGACTGCATGCTGGCCACGGTATTCCTCCCGATCACGCTCTGCGGCTTGCGGAAATCGACCAGCGGCAGCCGCGCCGTGCGGCTGAACAGCGCTTCTGCCGAGATGCCGATTCCCGCCGCGATGATCCCGCCCAGGTATTCCGCATTTGCAGAAATCGCATCGAAGGTAATCGCCGTGCCCAGATCAACGATGACGCAAGGGCCGCCGTACTTATCGAGAGCCGCCACACTGTTCACGATCCGGTCCGCGCCCACCTCCGCGGCACTCTCATAAAGGATCGTCAGACCAGTATCTGTATCCGCCGTCACGAACATGGCCTGCGCGTCGAAATAACGCTGTGACATTTCCGCGAGCGCGCTGTTCAGTGGGGGCACGACTGACGAAATGATGATGCCGTGCAAATCCTTCGGATTAAGATTCGCGAACCGGAGCAGGCTCGACAGCAGGATTCCCCACTCATCCGATGTCTGATCGCGCACCGTGCGCAAGCGGCGATGATCGGCCAGCGCGCCGTCGCGAAAGATACCGATCGTGATGTTCGTGTTCCCGACGTCAAGGGCGAGGAGCATGCCTGAACCAGTCTGCTACATGTAAGCCGGTAGCGCTATTCCCAGAATCGCCAGCGTCCGTTCGAGTTGCGCGCGGAAGAAATCGGTCATCCAAAGCAGAAATAGTTTGCGCTCCGGGTCCGGTTCGGCGAGCACCGGGTACTGGTGATAGAAATTGTTGAATGTTTGCGCGAGCTGGAATGCGTACCGCGCCACGTGCGCGGGCTCACCCGCGGTCACCGCGCGTTCGATCACGGCCTCGGCTTTCGACGCCGCGAGCAGAATCTGCCAGCATTCTTCCGAAGCCAGCTGGCGCGCCATCGCCTCCTGCGTCAGCCCGCCGGCGAATTCCGGCACTGTCTCGCCGCGCTCTTCGAGTTTGCGGAAAATATTTCGCGCGCGCACGGCGGCGTACTGGACATACGGCCCGGTCTCGCCTTCGAAGCTGAGCGCCTCCTGAAAATCGAAAGCGATTACCGTGTTCCGCGTGAACTTCAACAGGAAGTAGCGAAGCGCCCCCATCGCGATCTCGGTAGCGACCGCGCGCTGCGCCACCGGATTGTCTTCCGCGTGCCGCGACGCGACCTCCACCAGGGCCGCCTCCACCAGCTTGTCCATCAAATCGTCGGCTTTGACGCCCAGACCCTTGCGCCCGGAGACTTCCACGTACGGCTTCTTCGCGTCTTCCGGCGAGAGCTCAATCCCGAGATCGGCACAGCAGCGCGGCGACAGCGCCACCATTTCGTAGGAGAAGTGAACCGAGTTTGCCGCCTGATCTTCATATCCGAGCGCAGTCAACCCCGCGACCACCACATCCTGCAGATATGACTGCCGCACATCGATGACGTTATAAACCCTGTGGCCTTTGCCGAAAGCCGGCGAGGGTTGCGGCTGCGGCTCATCCGTCGATACCCAGACTCCTTGGCCGTCGGTATAGCGGGTCATGAGCCGGTAGTGGAAGTCCTTGCCGAGCAGGCCGAACTTCCAGAGCTGATACGCAATGTCTTTCCCGACGTAAGTGACGGTACCGTTCGAGCGCACGATCACCTTGCTGTCTTCGTTCGCTTCATCCTCGCCGCGGAATGACGAGGACGGCATCACCCAGCAACCGTTGTTCTTGCCTTCCGTTTCGAAGTAGACTGCCTTGCGTTCCTTCAGCAGCTCAAACGCGGCAGCCCAGAATTTCAGGTGCAGAATCTCGCTTTCGCGCGGCAGCACGTCGTATTGAATGTTCAAGCGCAGCATGGTCGCGAGGTGCGCATTTACAATCGAATCCGCGACGAGGTGCGCGAGTTCCGCCAGATCGCCGGTTCCCGCTTCAATCGAGTGAAGAGTCTCCGACCGCCACGCCAGCGCTTCGGGATGATCTTTGTAATATTGCGACGTGCGCGCGTAGAGGTCCCAGCAGAGGTAGTCGAATTTTTCTTTGCCATCGAGCATCGACGCAACGTCGGCCGGCGTCTTCTTTTCGAGGAAGTGAAATCCAACCACGACATCCGCGACCTGCACGCCTGTGTTGTCGATGTAATTCTGCACTTCCACCCGGTGCCCGCGTGCGCGCAGCATGCGCACGAATGTGTCTCCCAAAACGGCGTTCCGCAGGTGTCCGATATGTGCGGCTTTGTTCGGATTGATGTTGGTGTGCTCGACGATAATCTTGCCGCCCGAGCCCGCCGGCACGCCTTCCTCGCCGCGCAGCAGGGCAGCCCCGTAAGCACCCCGATCGAACCGGATGTTGATATACCCGTTGCCCGCCACTTCCATCGCGGCCACGCCGGGAATTTCGCCCGCCGCTGCAACCAGGTCCGCCGCGATCTTCTTCGGCGGCTGCTTCAGCGTCTTCGCCAGTTGAAAGGCGATCGGGACGGCAATATCGCCGAACGACGGCTGTCGGGGCTGCTCGAGCGCAAACGGCGTCTCGACGGCGAACCGGGCGCGCAGGCAGTCGCGGAACGCGGCGTGAATGGTCTTTTCGAGGTTGTGAAACACGGAAATTTGAGTATACGGTCTTGCGTCGTGCAGTCCTTTTGGTGCCAGGTCTCCGCGCACGGGCGCATGCCCGGCGTGCGCGCCTCCGGCTATTGCCATCTGCCGGACGGTTGCTTAAATGCCGCCGGACAGCATCAAAAAAGGGGGGAGCGCTGCGTGCCGGCCGCGTCGCCGACTAGACCATCCGCTGCGCCATCTGCCAGGGCGCCGATCTCCGAGGTCCTGGACGCGTGCCCTTATACGTCTTCCCGCCTGCCCCGCCGCGCGACGCCCAGACCCGCCAGCGCCAGACCAGCCAACACAAATGAAGCCGGCTCAGGCGTCGGAACATCCGCGGTGGGTGCAAACGAGACGCCCTTGAAATTGGAATCGAGCGGCGCAGCTTCCAGTTCCGTGAACGATTCACCCGGGTTTGAAGTTGCCGAGAGCGAATCCGTGATCCCGTACAGGAAGGTCGGATCCAGATCGCCGATCGTGGAATTCGTCGCGAACAATTCCACCTGGTCTCCGTCAACTTCGCCGGTCAGTCCGAATAAGCCGGTCGTGCCTTCGGTACCTCCATCGGTCGCATTGTCCACCAGGTTCAGTCCCGTGGCCAGCGTGTAGTCCAGCACCCAGCTACCGCCGCTGAGCGTCCATTTCTGGAGACCTCCGTCGCCGAGGTCGACCTTATTATTCGTCGCATTGGAATCATTCTTGGGGCTCCCGCTGTCCGCGACATACAGCGTCGTGGCATTGGCGAAGAAGAAGCCTTCCGGGCTCAGGTTGACCGCGGCTCCCGTGTTGAGGCCATTGCCTGTCGCCGCGGTTATTGTTTCCTTCCCCGTACCTCCCGAGTTGCCAAAACCTGGCAGCATGGACAGCGCTGGTGAGCCGACGGTAGTGGTCGGCGTCCCGGACCCGACCGTGGCAATGTAATCGCGCGCGGAGTTTTTCCCTTCCTTGGTATCCGTCGAAACGTAAAGCTGACCGTTCACGATCTGGACATCGCGGGTGTCCTGGCCGAGGGTCGTGCCCGCGCCGCCTCCGGTCGCATCGAGTCCCGTAATTGGCGTTGCGGTAGTGCTGCCGGTCGTCGCATAGAATACGCCTCCCGAGCCGTCGCCGTCATTACCCGTCCCCTGACCGGAAACATAGATGCCGGTTCCGTCAACTGTGAAAGCGCTGCGCGGATTATTGGTATTGAAGACACCCGTAAGAGCGGTCGAGGAGTTGACGTTGCCGTTGGAGTCGATCAGCGCGGCGACACGTGCAACGGCGATATAGCCTTGCCCTGTCTGGCTGCCTGACTGTCCCAATGCGGTGTTGAGCGAGTTGGGACTATACGAACCGGGATCTCTGTTGAACGCCGCCGCGTTCACCCCGTAGCCCATAATCGTCAGGTATGCCCCGTTGCTCGAAAGCTGCAAAGTACCCTCCGATGACGATCCATATTCGCCGGATACAACCGAATTGCTGCCCGAACCGATCTGAGGCAGGACCAGCGAATTCACATAGGTCACGCTCGAAGTCCCGACCGGCTGGTATTGGAAAAGCGTCAGCGGAGACGCCTGATTGTCCGTGTAAGTAGTCCCCACGGATGTCGCGCCGTGGACGCCGTTGCCTTCTACGCTGACGACCAGGTTGCCGCTGTTGAAAATCGAACCCGCGAACAGCTGCGCGGAAATCAGTAGCGGAAATGTAACGATCGCGATACGTCCGAATCGCGAGTGTGACTTGGGCATGCAGCGGATCGTAACAGTCGAATGTTACTTGGGTATTACAGTTTCCCGGCTCGGTTCCTGGTACCGCGAAGTCCTCGGCGTCAAATGCTC
>DATAZF010000269.1:0-3402 GCA_036272235.1 Bryobacteraceae bacterium
CCTGAATTGTCGAGAAACTCAGGAGCGGGGCGCGGCTAAAACGCCAGCCACGCCCCGCATTCGATTCGCCTACCAGGTTCCGGGCTGCGCTTGCTCGATTGTCCAGAGGCTGCCGTCTCCGCCTTCCGCAAAAACAGCCACCCGGCCATCCTGGTTCAGGGCAGCAGCCGGTCCGTTCGCCAGATAGCCGCCCAGCGGCTCCCAACCGGCGAAGTTGAACGGAGGATCCGCCTGCGTGGCCGAGTTCCGATACAGCGAGTTGTCGCCGCCGCGCCCGAATATTTCGAGCAGACCGTTGCCGTCAAAGAGCGCCGAAGGTGCACTGTTGAAGAATCCTCCGAGTGAGGTCCAGGAGCCCCAGTCACTTCCGCTGAGGTGACTCAGCGTCCAATAGGCATTATCGGTACCGAGCCCCGCCAGACCCACCAGACCGCTTTGGGTGTTGATCACCGGCCGGACTGTGGCGATGCTGCCGCCGAGCGCGCTCCAGCCGGACCAATCAGCACCACCGGGCGAAAGCTGCCACTGGTGCCAGACGCCGTTGTCCGTGCCGATCGCGAACACTTCCATGCTGCCGTTCGTGTTGACGATCGCCGGGGTGGCGTCGTTCGCCAGCGCACCGCCCAGCGACAGCCACGAGTTCCACGAGCCACCCGCCGATGTCTGAGAAATAGTCCAAAGGGCGTTGTCGCTGCCGCGCGCGAAGACCTGCATTCTTCCATCCGAGTTGGTCGCGACAGACGGCGCGCCGGCCAGGGTATTGCCAAGCCCCTGCCATCCGGAGAACCCGGCGCCGGGCGATGACTGAGCGATAGTCCAGAGCGAGTTGTCGCTGCCGAGAGCGAATACTTCCAGGCGTCCGTCGGAGTTGACGCCCACAGCCGGATCACTCCCGAGCACACCGCCAATACTGGTCCACGGCGACCACGCGCCGTCGGGCGCCGTCTGTGAAATGGTCCAGAGGGCGTTGTCGGTGCCGCGCGTAAAGGCCTGCAGGCGGCCGTCGCTATTCGCGGCCACGGCAATTGTTCCCGTGAAGTAGCCACCAAGCCCCGTCCATTGTTCGGCGGGACCGAAGGTTGTGCCACAGTCGGTCGAGCCACCCGCCACGTTTGTCGCCTGCAGGTCCACCTCCGCGGTCAGATCAGGATGCATCCGGGAAGCCGTCGCTGTAACCGGACTCGTGGTACCCGAAGGAAATGAAGGAATACTGACGCTCGCATTCCTCGCACCGGTCACGATGATGCTACTCAGACCGCTGTTCGTGTCCTGCATGGTCAGGCTGACTCCATCCGAAGTCGTCGCGATCGAGCAGGTGGGCGGCGGTACCGTTCCCGTGACGGACATCGTGAAAGTCTGCGGCGAACCGAAGGCGCTGTAGTGGAGGAACTCGGTTCCGTTCTGCTGGCCCTGCGCGCCAGGCACTGCCGACACCATCATTGTGCAACTTGCGCCTGGAGCAAGACTGGTGACGACGTTCATGCCCGAGAAGCAGCCTGGGTCGGCCTTGAAGCCCCGCGGAATCGTATTACTGGTGAATACGAGATCACCAAAAGCGAACATGTCGAGCCGCGCGTCACCGGTGTTCCGGATGGTGACGGGCTGAGGCGCGGTGCTCTGCCCGACCGGTGTTGGCGCAAACGTAAGACTGGCGGGCGAGATATTGAACTGTGGGGTACCTGGGACAGGAGTTGCGATGGAGTCTCCGACGAGCACGTTGTTGTCATTAATGCCGTAGAACGTGGGCTGATGATCGAAGTCGAGGTTTGGGCACATGACAGTGGCATAGCTGTTTGCATTCAGGTCGTAAAGGAAATGAATCCACGGCGGCTCGCTTTGCACGCCCGAGTAGCCGATTACCAGGCCGGAATTGTTGATCCCGTACGCGTAGTTATGGATACCATCGCCGATGGTGGCTATAATTGCCGCGGCAGTGGCGATCTGGGTTCCGCCGTAGCCCGCGCTATAAAGTTCGACCATTTGGAGAGAGTTATTGATCATCCCGGAAAGCGCGAAATCCGCCTCGCCGTTGTGATAGCCCGGGTAAGGGGTTATGGTGCCGTCGGGATTAAGGACCGCATAGGTGAACTGTGGGATCTGGCCCGAAGGGGAGTTCGTGGCTATGATTGAAATCGCGCCGTTATCGTTGATTCCGTAAGCAGAGCCCAGCGTCCATGATGGCGGCAGCGAAATGGGGCTGAAATTGCCGGATGCGTCACGAGTGAAGAACCCACTCGTCTGATTCTGCGAATTCTGCCACTTGCCTACCGTGACGCCGTTGTTGTTGATGGAGAAAAGCTGCGTGAAGTCTGCCCCGGGGTAGTCTACTGTCTGAAAATTCCCGGCGTCAGCACTCTGGATGAATCCATGGAACGGGCCGGTCACCGTGTAGTATCCGGCCATGATTCCCGAGTTGTTGATCCCACGGGCGGTAGCTGTTCCCCCGCCGGGAATCGTAACAGGGCTGCAGTTGTAGGTTATCGCGAAAGCCGCCGGAGGAAGCAACGCCGCACAAAGCAACGTCGCACAAACCAGCGCGAGACTCCGTCTGTTGTGCATAAGACCTCTTTGAATGACCGTGACGTATGAATTTAAAGCTCAGAAAGTACCAGGCTGAGCCGATTCTATAGATCGCAACGGCTCCCCGACAACGAAGTTTCCCGCTGTCTGGTAATGCTTCGGACGAATAACGGAAAAATTGAATAAATACAAAAGGAATCTGGTCAGAAGCAGTACGGTCGCGATGGCGATCGGGTGCCAGGCTAACGATGCGGGCGGGCCGTCTGGCGGCACAGCAGCGACTTCGTTCGCACGCTTGTACGGGACTACGTGAGGCTTTTCGGAAAGAGCAGCCCTCTTTTCCGTGACCGCCTGTGCGCTCATGGCGCAAGAGTCTTCCAGCAAGCCGTCAGCATCGGATGGACCGTTTCCGCACGAGTTTTTCTGGTGCACGCTCATGCCGAAGCGAGCGAATTGTTCGAATCATGCCGGCAACGGTCTCGATCCAAGCGAGCGCTTGCGTCTGGAATAGGGTTACCCTGAGGCTGACGAATGATCGATCCTCTCGCGCAGCGCATGCAATGCATGGAAGTGTGGAGTGGCAGCCAGCTGACCGAACGCGCCATCGAATTCGGCGGTCTGGAAGCGTGGGTTTACAGCAAGCCATTTGGCGACGCGAGCCACGGCGGCGACGTTTACTACGCATCCAGCTGCGCCACTGGAAGAATCACGCGGTTATTACTGGCGGATGTGGCGGGACACGGGCAGGCGGTTTCCGACACAGCCACCAGTTTGCGGACACTCATGCGCCGCTTCGTCAATCGCCTCGATCAGGCGGAATTTGTCCGGCTTCTCAACCGGCAGTTCACCGAGTTGTCGGAGGAAGGCGCTTTCGCCACCGCG
>DATAZF010000270.1:0-26115 GCA_036272235.1 Bryobacteraceae bacterium
TCCCATGTGCCATACGCCACGCTTTCGCTCGCAAGCGCCTTCATGCCCTCAGGCGACGCGGCAAAGAGGGCCTGCAGTCCCGACCCGTGATGCACGATATTCCACGCGGCGGTAACGCCCCAGTGATGGAACCCGGCCGGAACGCCATCATAGACGAAAGTGCCTGGGCCGGGATGCCGCACAACCCACTTTTCCATCGAGTCGACGAACGTGAATGCCTGATCGTCAGCCGCCAGCGTGGCGCGGCTCTCATGATGAATTTGCCTGATGTTGAAGGGCATCCACAGCGCAAGCGCAACCCACGCCCAGACAGGATTCCAGCGCGACGCCGCGGCGGCCATCGCGATCGCCACGCCCGCCAGCGGAAGATACGCATAGGCCTCGAAGAGCCGCCCCGGGAGGACCAGCAGCGGGACGATCAACAAGAACATGCCCGCCAGCCCGAACCAGATCCGGCGGTCGCGCAGAAACGCAAGCGGCAGCAGCAGGAGCCCGCTGCCGCGGAACATCAGCAGGCGGTACGCGTAGAAAGGCACCGTTCTTCTCAGTGCGCCGGGCGTGAAGTGCATCGCATAGTCGTTGTCATGGTTCGGATTTCGCACAATCCCCTGGATTCCAAAATTGAGCGAAGCGAGCGCGAACGGAATAAGAACTTTGAACCGGCGCTCACCGAACCAGTATTCGTAAGCCGCGAGCACGGCCGGCAGCATGACCGCCAGTTCCTTGGCTTTGTATGCCAGCCAGAAAGCCATGAAGCTCAGCACCCAGCGGCGGTATGCGTAGAGGAGCAGGCTGGCCAGACTGAATGTCGTGCACAGCAGATCGAACACATACATGGGCTTCCAATAAACATCGAAAGCACTGGCGCTCAGGGTAAAGAACGCGGCCCCCGCGATCGCGCACCATTGCCCGATCCGCAGCTTTCGCATCAACAGGAAAAGGAGCAGCCCGTTCAAGAGGTGGAGCGCGAAAAGCGGCGTGATGTACGGCGGAAAATTCAGTGTGAATAACTTTCCCATCAACGCAAAATAGAGGCTGCCCACGGGGCGGAAGTTATCGACTTCGAATGCCGGCTTCACCAGACCGCTGAGAAAATCCCGCGCGGGAAGAACTGGCGCCCAACTGAGATTGTCGAGTTCGTCGTCATGAAAAAAACCGTCGTACGCGCCGATGTTGAGCCCGATGAAGAGGGCAACAATCATGGCCGCGGCCGCAAGCGGCAAGAAACGGTCCGATCTTAAACGGAATCCTTGCAAAGCGAATACTTCAGGATACGAAGCCCGCAAGGATCGGAGTCCGTACAATTGGACGAAAGAACAATTGCATAAAGACATGAAGGCGGTTTGTTTACTGAGCGGCGGACTCGATTCGGCCACATGCCTCGCGCACGCGCGCCGCGCGGGATTCGAATGCCACGCGCTTTCGTTCGACTACGGCCAGCGTCACCGCGTGGAACTCGAAGCCGCGCGCCGCATTGCCGCTGCCCTCGGCGCTCACGATCATCGGGTAGCCAAAATCGACCTGCGCATATTCGGCCACTCCGCGCTTACGGACGACATCGCGGTACCGAAGGGCCGCGATGAAGCCGCCATGAATCGCGAAATCCCAGTGACCTATGTGCCCGCCCGGAATACGATTTTTCTCTCCTTCGCGCTCGCCTGGGCCGAGGTGCTCGAAGCCGGCGATATCTACATTGGCGTGAACGCGCTCGATTACTCGGGCTATCCCGACTGCCGGCCCGAGTTCATTCACGCGTTCGAGCAGATGAGCAATCTGGCCACGAAGGCAGGAGTCGAAGGCCGCACGCTGATTCGCATCCGCACGCCACTGATCGAGCTCTCAAAAGCGCAAATCGTGTCTCTTGGCCGCGACCTTGGCGTTCCTTTCGAGCTGACGCACAGTTGCTACGATCCCGATGCTTCCGGCCGCCCCTGCGGCGCCTGCGATTCGTGCGTACTGCGCGCCAAAGGATTTCGTGAGGCGGGGTTCCCCGATCCGGCATGCGCATAGCGGAAATCTTTTACTCCGTGCAGGGCGAGGGAAGCCTCGTCGGCGTTCCTTCAATCTTTGTTCGGACCAGCGGCTGCAATCTGCGCTGCTCCTGGTGCGATACGCCATACACATCGTGGAATCCCGAGGGCTGCGACCTGAGTATCGACGCCATCCTCGACGAATTCGCCGCGTTCCCGGCCGCGCGGCACGTTGTGCTGACCGGCGGGGAGCCGATGATCGCCCCGGCTATCGTCGAACTCTCCGCGAAGATTCGCGAACGATCGATGCATATCACCATCGAGACCGCGGGCACGGTGTTCGCCCCGGTCGTGTGCGACCTGATGAGCATCAGCCCGAAACTGTCGAATTCGACTCCGGAAGGCGTGTTCCGGGCGCAACATGAGCGGTTGAGGCTGCAACCGGAAGTCCTGCGCAGGCTCCTCGGCGCGTACGACTACCAGTTGAAATTCGTGATCGCGCGCGAGGAAGATGTGGAGGAAGCGCGTTCGATCGCCACGGAGCTGAACGCGCCACCGGACAAAGTCATTCTGATGCCTGAAGGAACCTCAGCGGACACTTTGCACTCGCGCGGCATCTGGATCGCGGAGTTATGCAAGAAGGACGGATTCCGCTTCAGTCCGCGCCTTCACGTCGACCTTTACGGCAACCGCCGCGGAGTCTAGAGTAAGTCCCGCAGCGCCGCCTCCACCTCCGCAAACCGAAAGGCAAACCCAGCCTTCAACGCGGCTTCAGGAACTACACGCGAGCTGTCCAACATGTGCTGTCCGAGTTCCCCGAATGCCATCTTCAATGCAAACGGCGGCACTGGAAACAGCGCTGGCCGATGCACCGTCCGAGCCATCGCGCGCGTGAACATTGCGTTCGTCACCGGATTCGGCGCCGTAGCGTTCCACACGCCGGAGATGTCGCTTTCAATCGCATAGGCCAACATTTCCGCGACATCGTCGATGTGGATCCACGGCATCCACTGCTTCCCCGACCCCAGCCGGCCGCCTGCGAACGCGCGGAAGACAGGCGCCATCCGCGCCAGTGCGCCGCCGAGCTTCCCGCCGGCTTGCTTGCCAAGAACAAACCCGATACGCAGTGAGATCACCCGAACACCCAGGTCGGCCGCGCGTCGGGCTTCGGATTCCCAGCCACGGCAAACGGCCGCCAGAAATCCCGTGCCGGGCGCGGAGGATTCCGTCAACACCTCCTCGCCGCGGTCACCGTAATAACCGATCGCGGAAGCACACACCAGAACTTTCGGTTTGCGCGCCATCTGCCCGATCGCATCGACGAGGTGGCGGGTGCCGAGCACGCGGCTGTCGCGAATCCGCCCTTTCACCGCGTCATTCCAGCGTTGCGCTACCTGCTCGCCGGCGAGGTGAATCACGGCATCTGCCCCATCCAGGCTTTCAAGTGGCGGTTCTCCCTCGAGTGGATCCCACGCAAACGCGCGAACGCCGAGGCGTTTCTCGCGTTCCGGCCGGCGGTCCAGACACTGACCGAGTGTCCGTTACTCTGCAGACGTTCGACGATCCTGCCGCCGATGAATCCTGTCCCGCCTGAGAGTATGCATCTGATTCCCATGGCTCCAGAGTAGTTTCACCCCAGTTGTGGGGCGGATTGTGAACCAGCAGTCCACTCATGGGCGGCCGGAGTGTTCACCTGCCAAAGGACAGTGGGGGTTACCAATCCCGCGCAGGGTGCCATCCTGGCTCACAGCCAGCTACAAAGTTATTGTTACATTTTGCTAGTGTTCTAGTGTAATAATACAAACAAGCAATGAACTTCCGACTGGATATGCGCAGCGGTGTTCCCGTTTACCGGCAAATCATCGATCAGGTGCATGCGGCGCGCGCGTCGGGTGTGGTTCGGCCGGGAGATCAGCTGCCCACAGTACGCCAGTTGGCAGTCGACCTGTCGATCAATCCGAACACGGTGGTGCGCGCCTACCGCGAACTGGAGCTCACCGGCGCCCTCACCACGCAGCAGGGTACCGGAACGTTCATCACGGATACAAAAGTGAAGCATGACGAAGAAGAGCGCGAACGGCGGCTCGATCAGCTCGTGGCAGAATTCGCCGCACGGGCGGGCCGTGAGGGCTTCACGGTGAAGGAATTACGCAGTCGCTTGAAAGAACTTGGTTCTCAGGAGAACGGCAATGCCAAACGTGTTTAGCACTCTGAAGATGACGCACGGCCTCACTACGAAAAAGAATTTCCCCACGGGCGTTAGCAAAGAAGGAACCGTGGTGTTTATCCTCTTTCTCGGCGCGGGAGTCATCGCGAGCGCCTCGGCGAAGCAACCCGTCTGGGCGATCGCGGCGGGAGTGATCGGTTTCTATTTTCTCCTTTCTCTGAAAGTCGCCGACCAGTGGGAGAAGGTCGCCGTCCTCCGGCTCGGCAAATATGTCGGACTGCGCGGACCCGGCCTGTTCTTCATCATCCCGGTCATCGACCGCATCAGCGATTTCGTCGACCAGCGAATCCGCGTGACCGATGCCAGCGCCGAATCCGCTTTGACCCGCGACACCGTACCCGTCAATGTCGACGCTATCGTCTTCTGGGTTGTCTGGGACGCCGAGAAATGCATTCTCGAAGTCGAGGATTTCCGCGAAGCCATCCAGAAAAGCGCGCAGACCGGACTTCGCGAATCCATAGGACGTCACGATCTCGCCCAGATGATCACCGAGCGCGAGATGCTGGGCAAAGAGCTGCAGCGCGTGCTCGATGAGAAAACCACGCCATGGGGTATTACCGTACAGTCGGTCGAAATTCGCGATGTGCATATTCCGCCGGCTCTCGAAGATGCCATGTCCCGCCAGGCGCAGGCAGAACGCGAGCGCCAGGCGCGCATCATTCTCGGAACCGCCGAGACCGAAATATCGAGCAAGTTCGCCGAGGCCGCTCTGGTCTACGTGAACAACCCTGTCGCCCTGCATCTGCGCGCCATGAACATGCTCTACGAGGCGATCAAAGAGAAGGGCTCGATGGTGATCGTCCCGTCATCGGCCGTTGAGACCATGGGACTGGGCGGCATGCTCGGGACCACCGCGCTCTCGCGTCCGGTCGCATGAGAAAATTAAAATGCTTCGCGGTCTCGCAGTCGTGTTCGCCGTCAGCGCTGTAATCCCAGCGCCGCCCTGCAACCGGCAACTGCGCCCGGCTTTGAAAGCCGCCTCTATCAAACGACGCAAATGGATCTCCGGCGGTGACGGCGACGTCACTATCGAACCAACAAGATTCGCCGCCCGCAATCCGACGTTGAGGAGGCTGCTCTTCGAAGCCCGGCAGCTTCCGTATTCGCAGATCACGCCCCGCCGTCGCTCAACACATGGATGAATACCGATGAATACGATGTCTATGCCAGAACCGAGAGCGCCGCTCCCGCAGATCAGAGTGATACTCCGCGCGCTACTGGCTGATCGTTTCCATCTCGCCACACGGACCGGGAGCGCGAGCAGCGCGTCTATGTGCTTTTCAGAGGGAGAGGCGATTTCTGTGCGACGGCATCGGGCGATGCGAAAGGCCCCGGAGCGTCCCGTGGGAGTGTCCAACGATTCCATCGCACTCTCTCGGAGTTCGCGAACATCGTCGCTTTCCAGGCTGACCATTCCCAATTCGCATTTCGAGCAACCCCATCGTTCAAGCCCGCGCCACCGGCCCTCCGGTGCCTGTGCTGAACCAGACCGGCTCGAAGGTGAATTCGACCTGGCCGTGGATCTCGAACCCGCGGAGGGAAGCGATACCTTCATCCTCTGGAGTGGCCTTTGCAGGACCGGCTCGGGCTCAAGCTCCATCTTGACTGAGGCGCGCGTTTCGGGATCCACTCGCAAACCGTACGATCGCAAACGCCGCGAACAACCTTCGATATGAGAAACTGACGGCGTCATGACCGGATTGCGCGCCGCGCCGTGGATTCCCACGGCTATCCTGTCGATCTTCGCCGCCCTCGGACCGTTCGCGGCCGGACAGGATTACATCGCGCCCTCCTCCCCAGGCCCCGGCGAACCTCCAGGCCGTGAGATCCTCACCTACCAGATCGAGTGGCGGCTGATTTCGGCCGGCTCCGCGAAGCTGACGTGGACTCCGGCGCCGCGCTCCGCGGCCGCGCCCAGCGAGCTCAGGCTGCATCTTGAATCGACCGGACTCGTCTCGCGCCTTTTCCGGGTCGATGACGATTACACGGCGGCTCTCGGCCAGAACCTGTGCGCGCAGAATTCGTTGATCGTGGCCCATGAGGGTAACCGCAATAAAGAAACCCGCGTCACCTATGACGCGCAGACCCATAAAGCCATCTATGTCGAGAAGGACCTGAACAAGAACTCGACGATCAGTCGCGACGTCGATATCCCGCCCTGCGTTCACGATGTGATCGGCGGCCTGCTTGTACTCCGCACACTCCGCCTGGAACCCGGCAAGATGGTGCAGATTCCGGTGAGCGACGGCAAGAAGTTCGTGCAGGTGAAGATCGAGTCGGAACGGCGCGAGGATCTCAACACCGCCATGGGCCCCCGTAAAACTATTCGCTACGAGATTTTTCTCTTCGATAACGTTCTCTACAAGCGCTCCGGCCGCATGCACATCTGGCTGACGGACGATAACAATCGGTTGCCGGTCCAGTTGCAGGTTCGCCTGCAGTTCACCATCGGCACGATCACGTTCAAGCTGGAGAAGGAAGAAAAGCTATGAGGGTCGCACCGCTGTTTTTGATAGCCGCGGTCGCCTGTGCTCAGCAATCTGCGGCGCCGGCACCATCGCCAGTATCACAAACCGGGCAAACGCCGCTCTCTCAGAAAGACGCCGACCAGCTTGCCACGCGAATGCTGCAGTTGATGGAGTCGACTGCGGTCGCCACTCCCGGACTCGTACAGGCCAGCGACCCGCTGAAGCAGAACACTCAACTCACTCTCGCGGCGATGCAGCGCACGCCGCTGAATGCCGCTCTGACTTATCAATTTCTCACTGAGGTGAAGGCTTACCTGGCCCTCGCGGATTCGATTCCGCGGCCCTCGCCGTTTCCCGCCGCGGCCGACCAGCAGTACGCGGAGCTGCGCGACAGTCTCGGGCGCATCGAACGCCACTTCGCAGCCATGCTCCAGACCCAGAACCAGGTTGTGGAGAAGCGCGATTCCGACCCCGACAATCTCAAGCGCTACGCCGACGCGGATTCCAAACTGCCTCCACCGGCCAAGGCCATGCCCCGCGTGATCTTTCTGGGCGATTCGATTACCGATGGGTGGCGGCTCAACGAATATTTCACCGGCCGCGATTTCGTCAATCGCGGCATCGGCGGCCAGACCACGCTACAGATGCTGGCCCGCTTCCGGCAGGACGTAGTTCCACTGAGCCCGAAGATCGTCGTGATCCTCGCCGGCACGAACGACATTGCGGCCGGTATTTCCGCCACCCAAATTGAAGAGAATCTCGCCACGATGGGCGAACTCGCAAAAGCGCACGGGATCAAGTCGGTGTTCGCCTCTATTCTGCCGGTCAGCGATTACCACAAGGACGCCGATCCGGCCTACCAGATGACGATCAACCGTCCGCCGGCGACGATCCAGGCCATCAATAGATGGATCCAGAGCTACTGTTTGAGCCAGGGGGCCCCATACATGGATTACTACACCGCGATGGTAGATCCCTCCGGCCATATGCAGGCGGATCTCTCCGACGATGGTTTGCACCCGAACGCAAAGGGCTATCGCGTGATGTCGCCGGTAGCGCTCGACGTTATCGGAAGGGCGCTGGGCAGCCAGACAACCGAGCAGAATGAAAGCGGCAAGCACCGCTTCGGCCTTCTGACAAGATAGATTGGCCCGATACTGACCGCGGCGGGCGGCCGTTATTGAATGAGACTGGCGGTACTCTGCAGAAGTCCGGTATATTGCCCGGTCACATCCTGACTGAAGTTGCCGCTTCCTGACATCGTAATCTTGTTGGCGACGATCGCCTCGTACGCCGCGTTACCAGACCCCGAATACGACAACGAGGTCGACGGAAAGTAGAATGTGCCAGTGATATTGCCTGATCCCGTGAAGGTGTTGGCGAGGGCATTGGAAGCATTCCTGTCCTCATAGAAAAGTACGCCCTTGTAGGATCCCGACGAGGGTGCGGAGAATGTAAGATTACCCGAACCCGAGATCGACATCGGTCCCGCGGAATAACCGTTTTGCCCCGTGATAAAAAACATCACGTTCGTTCCGCTCAAATTCCCCGACCCGCTGTAACTGAAACTTTTCCCGCTACCCAGGGTGCCGTTAATGATGTAAATTCCTGGCTGAAAGGATATATTTCCGCTGCCCGAGATGCTGAGCCCCCCGCAAAAGACGCCGGGGGACAGGGTGTGGGCACTCGCGTCCGAGTAACTGTTGGGCTGCGTAGTGCAGGTAGTCGAGACGGGGGGAGAGGGCAAGTTTATGAACGGATCGGTCACAAACGCTGTCGTACTGACCGGCGTCGGATTGAGGCGTCCGGAACCGGTTTTGTTGTAGGACCCGGCGTATTGGGTTGCCAGCGTTGTAATATTTCCGGAGCCCGTATAACTGAAGCCCGCATTATCGTAGATACCGCAACTGTTCGTCGTGATATTGCCGGATCCGCTGTCGGAGAACGCCACCCCGGTCTTCGACAGCGCCACGATGCAGGAACCGTTCGGATTCGATGTGAGTCCCGCAACCGAGCTCGCATGGATTGTGAATGTATTCACTCCACCGAAGCGGCCGAAAAGAACTGGATAGCTTTCGCCTGCCGTCACCTGGAACCACAGGTTCGGACTGTTGCCGCTGACGGGTGAAGAAGTGTTGTTGGCCTTGATGGTTACCGTTTGCCCGCCGGCTCCACCATTCGTATAACCATTTGCCTTCGCATAAACGCACCCGGCCCCGAAGGGCGTGCTGACGGTGACAGGAATCGTGCAGTCGGTCAGCACATTACACGTGATCCCGCTGCCGCACGCCGAGCCGTTGGCGGCTGCGTAGGCAGCGGCTCCCATTGCGGCGGCGTCTGCCGCGGTCTGGGCAGCGTGTTTCTTGTATTCCCCCATCCCCAAATCCACCGCGAATCCAAGCGCGCCGAACAGAACGGTCAGGTTGAGCGCGACAAGTACGCTCGCCTGGCCGCGCTCGCTTCCGAAGCTGAGCGATCGTGGATTCAAAACTGAATCACCTGAGTTGAATTGGCCCCGAGAGTATAGGTGTTAGGGGCCGTCCCCGTATTGGGTGACGAGAACACAGGCAGTGGATTAATGACCGGGTAGCTCAGGTGAATCGTGATCGGGCTTCCAACGGCGTTGGCGCCGCTGGTCGCGGCGGGGAATTGTGTTGTTGTTCTTGTCTCACACACGCTCAGAGTACAACTGCTCGTTCCGCTGTTATCGGTGAAAGACACGGTTAGCAGGGTCGCATCGTTGATCCAGGAAAAAGTTGCGATCAGAGCGGCTATGTTCCCGACCGTAATCGTGCACGAATTTGGAGTTTGAGAGCAGGTTGCTCCGTGATTCGCGGCATATCGGGCGGCCGTGGTGGCTGCGTTGGCCATCGAAACATACTCGAGCATTGCGATCGAACATTCAAAGATGGAAATACTCAGAAAAATCAGGGGGAGCCCTGTCAGGGCAAACTCGATCAAAGTGCTCCCGCGCCTGCCTTTCATCGGTCAACTCCTGACGCGCATCTGAACACTGCGAGTGATTGTCAGTTGTCCCGCCAGAAGGCCAGGAATGGGCACCATCTGTGGCGTGACATATATGGCTGTGACAGTGGTTGAAGGCCCGCCATCCGGTCCCGACGTCGCTCCATATGACGCAGTCACGGTCACCGGCGCCGCTGAACACGTGAGCACGGTAGTGCCAATGTTGGGAAGATTCTTTATGCTGCCGAGCACATAAGTGCACGCCGATCCGGAATCGGAAGCCAGCGATGAGCTTCGCGATGCGTTTAATGCTGCCACCCGCACACCATCTTCCAGTGAGATCAGCGAATAGGAATAGAAACCGAAATCAAGAGCTCCCACGAAGAGAAAAACGTACCAGGGCATCAGCAGAGAGAACTCAATGAGGCTGTTCCCTCTGCGTAAATTAAGCGACGTCCTGGGTTGGCGGTGCTTACACATCTTCCACTCTCACTCGTTGCCCCTGGCTAATATGGTGCAGGTCTCCAGCGCTCCCCGCAATATCCCCAATGGTTAGCTGGCCGCCGGACCGCCGAAAGTTGAGCCTCTGGCAGTTTTCCAAGGTGAGTATGGTTTTGGGCCGGAATATAAGGTAGAAAGGTTGTGAGGAATCCCATGACTCGTGCGTTAATTGCCGCCCTGGCGCTAGCCGTGTCCCCGGCGCCGTTCCTGCGTGCCGCCATCATCTACAGCGACTTTGGATCCGCCGACAATCCCTTTAACCAGGACAGCGGCGAGGTTGTGACGAGGTCAGCGGACCTCCAGCCCTCATTCCTCTTCAGCCCGGTCACAAACATGACCCTGACGCAAGTGGACTTCGTCGCTTCCATCGGCGATCCCAACGACGTCAACCAGATCTCGATCGTGCTCTCCGGCGATACCGACGGCCATCCTGGAACAGTACTTGCGTCGCACGAATTCGATAACGCCATGGGCATACTCGGCGGAGAGGCGCTCGACGTGCCAGTCCCGCCGGTCGTCCTCTCCTGGGCTCCCTCGGACACTGTGAATCTTCTTGCCGGCCAGTCTTATTGGATTACGCTGGATGGGCCTGTGCCAGGCGATGTGACCTGGAACGACAATACGACCCTTCAGAGTTTCGGCGTGCCGTCCGCGGGATACTCCGTGTTCGAAGGCGGGCAATGGCTTGCCTTGCCGAACGCGACGCTCGGCGCCCTGCAGATCACGGGCGAAGAAGTGGATGTCGCCCCGGAGCCCGGAACAGCTCTGCTCCTCGGAATGGGCCTTCTCGGAACGGTCGGATTCAGGCGGCGCTTCCGGAAATAGAGTCTCCAGACGCCCTCAACGGCCGGATAAATCGACAACACGCGCCTGCTACGATGGCGTTCTGCGCATCGGCATTCATACCTCGCGCTCGAAATCTCTCGAAGACGCGGCCCTTACCGCCCACAAACTCGGGGCCAATACCTTCCAGATCTTCTCCGCCAGCCCGCGTATGTGGCGTGCCGGCGTTCCCGATCCTCTGGATGTCAAGCGATTCCGTGACGCCCGCACGCGCCACGATCTCGCCCCGCTCGCCATCCACACGAACTATCTGGTGAATCTCGCCACGCTCGATCCGGTGACCCGTGAGAGATCGATCGTGTCGTTTCGCGGCGAGCTCGACCGGGCAGCCACCATCGGCGCTGAGTATCTCATTGTGCACCCTGGAAATTTCAAAGGGCAATCGCTCGAACAGGGCATCGCCGCCATGGTGCTTGGCCTCGCCGAAGCGGCCCGCGGCTTTCGCGCTCCCGGACTCACTGTGCTACTGGAGAATACCGTGGGTTCCGGCGCGCAGATCGGCAGTAAGTTCGAACAGCTCCGGATGATCCGCGATCTCGCCGCGCGCGAAACGGACTTGCCGCTGGGATACTGCCTTGACACCTGCCATCTGCTTGCCTCGGGCTACGACGTCGCGCAGGTGGCCGGCCTCAAGCAGACCGTCGCAGCGGCGGAGAGCGTGCTTGGCCTCGATCTGGTGAAGGTAATTCACTCCAACGATTCCAGGGGCGCGCTGAACTCGCACCTCGATCGCCACGCCAATATCGGAGCGGGTCACATAGGAGAAGAAGGCTTCCGCCAGATTCTGACGCACCCGAAGCTACGCGACAAGGCGTTCATTCTGGAAACGCCGGTGGACGAAGAAGGTGACGATAAGCGAAACGTCGATGCGCTGAAACGATTATCGTCAGAAAAGCTGAGGACAAGGTGATCTCCGGCATCAGAGTCGAAACTTCAAAGGATTTCGCGACCTGCGCCTCGCCAGACCTGGATCGTTCCAGGTGCTCGCCGTCCCCCACGGGAGCGGCAATAGGTGTTTTGCTGTTCGCCTGCAGACCGTATCCAGTTCGCGCAGACAGTCGGCAATCACGTGAGGGCAGGCCGCATGGGCCGGATCTCGCTACGCGGGACGCGGGGCAAGCCTGACGCCCCCGGCGGGAACAGAAGGCAAATAAACGATTCCGCCCGGATCGGCCGTTTCCTCAATCATCTCTTCGCCATCGATCTCCAGATGATAGGCGCGCTTTGGGTCCAATCCGACGATGAAGACTGTCGCGTCGGTGGATTCGGGCGAGTCCGGCTCCCTCGCCGCGTTCTCTTTTGGCCCGGAGACCTTTGGAATCAGGAACTGCTTCGACTCGCGGGCGAAGAACACAACGGCTGTGTCGATGTCCAGCGGTTCCCGCGCGACTCGCGGGTCGAGGCGAGTCACGCTGCCATCCTTGAATAATTGGAGTTGGCCACCGAAGAAGCCGATCCAGTCGGCATCGTCTTCCCAGGACGAGCGAACGAACAACTGGCCTCCGATCTCATCGTGCATAGCGAGCGGGACATGGTAATAGCTGAGGCCTGGCTGGTAGGGATTGGCCCAGAGCAATTCATACGGAATGCCGAAGGCGCCTCGCAGCAGAAAGCGGTCGTTCGTCACCCAACCCTGCAACAATTGCGACGAAGCAACGTTCGTATCGTACGCGATCATCGCCAACTCAGCGACCCGGGAGAGCGCGGCTTTACGGACGTCCGGGCCCGCTTTCTCGATCGTCTCGTCGGCGGGAATGCGGAACTCGTTGTCTGCACCCGGCCAGGGAGCGGGATAGTGAGCCAACAAGTGCAGAAGTGGATATTCCTTGAACCAGGCGGGGAACGTCTCGCGAAGATCGAAGTTCAGATTGTCGCGGACCACGTGCAGGATTTCAAGCAGCGCATAAGCGTCAGCATTCGAGACGCTGCTTTTCGCCGCCCGCAGGGGCGCGATGAAGTTCGCGTTCCAAAAGGAGTCGTAAAAGGATTCGAGGGCTTTCTGGCTCGCCGCAGGTTGTGCGTCGGTGAGCGCGACGGCAGCAAAGACGCGGGCGCGGGCGTCAGCGAGAGTTCTTACGGGACGCGGGTCTGTGACGACGCGTTGTAGTTTTGCGACGAGCTGACGTTTGTCGTCGCCCGCAATCAGTGAGTCGCACCAGTCGGCGATGATCGCCATCTGGCGGACGTCGTCCAGCCGGGCGGTGTCCGCGGGACCGACTGCCCAGGCGACAGCGCGCGTGCCCGCGTCCTTGTCGTCGGCGATCTGAAAGCGGAGCGCCTGCGTCCAGCCGAGTTCCGGAAATTGCGCGTTGCCGGTCCAGAGGGTTTCAAACTGGTCCCACCGGAGCGAGCGGCGTTCGCGCTCGCGGCGCAGGAGTTTCAGGCGTTGCGGACGTAAAAGCAGGCGGGGACCGTCGGTGTAAAGCTTGAAAGTGTCGGGGCGGGGAGCGCTCTGGCTCTGGCCGCGCAAAGGCACGGCAGACAGAACGATCAGGGCCTCGCGGCGGGTCATCGTTCTGATTCTGTCATACGGACCGGCCGCTGGTATCATTGCTCATTGGCCCTGAAAGGGGCCGGGCTGATTCGCCTGAGGGGTAGACTCGTCTCGAAAGTCCTCGCGGCAACACCGCGGCACGATCCTGGCAACCCACGCCGCCCTGTAAGCGTCTCAGGAAACTGGACCGAATGAAGAACCTCAAAATTATTCTCGGCCTGCTTGTGGCCGCCGGCGCCGCGACCGCGCAACAGTACACGATCTCGACGATTGCCGGCATCGGCACGGTGCAGGGTTACTTCGGCGACACGGGCCCGGCGACCAACGCCCAACTCGATTTTCCGTTCCGAGTGGCTGTGGATTCCAAGGGAAACTATTACATCGCGGATTACCTTACCTACGTTGTGCGGGAAGTTTCAGGCGGCACGATCAATACGATCGCAGGCACCGCGACCTTCGGATTCCAGGGCGACGGCGACGCGGCCATCCTGGCGATTATTTCCGATATTCACGCGATTGCCGTCGATTCCAGCCTGAATGTTTATCTCGCGGATACGCACAACGGCCGCATCCGGAAGATCACGCCGGATGGCAAGATTTTCAGCATTGCAGGCAACGGCACGTTTGGCTACGCGGGCGATGGCGGTCCGGCCACAAACGCGGAGTTTGTATTACCGTCGGGCGTGGTCGTGGATTCGAGCGGGAACGTCTACATTGCGGATTACGGCAACTCGACGGTCCGCAAGGTCGACACCAAGGGCAACATTTCGACCATCGCGGGGACCGGTGTGTGGGGCTTTAGCGGGGATGGCGGTCCAGGCGCGAAAGCGCAACTCGCCGCACCCTACTCGCTGGCGATCGATCCTGCGGGGAATGTTTACATTGCCGATCTCGGCAACACAAACATACGGGAGATCACCACTGACGGCAATATCCATACGGCTGTGTCGAACGTGACGGCGAACTCGCTTGCGGTAGACGCAGCGGGGAGTATTTATTATCCCGACCCTCTCACCAACACGGTGCAGAAGATTCTTGCGAACGGCACGCGGTTCGCGATTGCGGGAACGGGCAGACCCGGCTTCTCCGGCGATGGGGGCCCGGGAACAACCGCGCAGTTAAATCAGCCTTACGGAATTGCTCTTGACACCGCGGGGAATGTCTATGTCGCCGACAGTGGCAATCAGGCGATCCGGTTGTTGACGCCGGTGACTTCATCCATCAGCGTCGTGAACGCGGCGAGCGGACTCGGCGGAGCGATTGCACCGGGCGAGATTGTGACGATCTACGGGACCAACCTTGGTCCGGCAACTGGCGTCAGCGCCGCGCCAGCCAGCGATGGAACTTACGGGACATCTCTTTCGGGAACAACCGTGTCCTTCGGCGGAATCAACGGCGTAATGCTCTACACGTCGGCGACGCAGGTTTCGGCGATTGTCCCGTATGCGGTTGGGATTGGCTCAACTGCAGACGTGAACGTGACATACCAGGGCCAGTCGCTTACGGCCGCCGCGATTCCGGTCGCAAGTTCGCTTTCCGGCATTTTCACCACGAACTCGGCGGGGTTTGGTCAGGCTGCGGCGGTCAATCAGAACGGCACCATCAACAGTTCGGCTGCCCCGGCCAGGCTCGGCAGCATCATTTCGGTGTATATGACCGGTGAGGGTCAGACGAATCCAATGGGGGTGGACGGAAAGCCGGCGGCGCAGCCGTTGCCTCAGCCATTGCTTCCCGTGAGCGCGACCATGGCCGGCCAGCAGGTATCGGTGGCGTATGCGGGCGGCGCTCCGGGCAACGTTGCGGGCTTGATGCAAGTCAATCTTCAGATCCCGTCGAATCTGGTGCAGACGGTCGCGGCCGGACCGGTTTCCGTACCGGTTGTGGTCTCTGTGGGGTTCGCGCCAAGCCAGACGAACGTTACGATCAGCGTGACGCAGCAGTAGCTGGCGCGGCTCGCCCTGCATACTCGGCCCGCGACTTTGGAGACCGGCTGCCTTAGGGAACGGCTCGTGAAGTTAGAAGTAGTTTCGCCAGATGTGGGGCGGAGAAGCGGGGTTACCAATCCGGTGCCGGAAGCTATCCCGGCCCACAAAGGGCTTCGCAGGCGCGGGCGACTCCGTCTTCGTGTCCCATTTGTCTCGCTACGGTTTGCGCCGCGCTTGCGTACGCGCCTGCCGTTAGGATTTGAAGCTCCCGGGCAACGCGTTTTGCGCGATATCCGTTGCGTGGGATGACTCGCGCGATTCCCAGCCGGCTTGTACGCATCGCGTTATCGGGCTGGTCGTGGCTCCACGGCACGACGATCATCGGTCTGGCGGCGCGCATCGCCTGTGCAGTGGTTCCGATTCCTCCCTGATGGACCGTCGCCACGGCGCGTGGAAGCAGGCTTGAGTAGGGGGCGTATTCGGCGGCGAATACCGAATCGGGAAGCGGACCTGTGGGCTTGTTGCGCGGGTCGCGGCCGATGAGGAGAACTGCGCGGGATCCGGTTCGGCGCACGGCTTCGAGGCTTTCCGCGTAGAAAGATCCAGCATCGAAAACAGCGGATGATCCGAGCGTGAAGACTACAGGCGGCGGACCGGCCTCGAGGAAGCGGTCGAGATCCGGTGAGAGTTGGAGGCCCGGTTCCAGTTTGTCGTAGAACGGAAAGCCCGTCACGGTCGTGTGGCGCGGCCAGTCTCTTTGGGGCTGCGCAAGAAGGCTGGAAAACCAGGCGTGGGTTCCGAAGGGCGAGAACATGCCGTCGAGCAGAGGATTGCGGAGTGGAGGTAATCCCAGCCGGGAACGGAAGTCGTTTACCGGCGCGCCCCAACGCCGCATGACGCTCTTTGCGAATTTGAAGAACGCACGAGTGAAGCGGGGCGAGCGCGAAAAAAGTGGCGTCAGGAATCGCACTCCCGGCAGCGCTGGCGGATCGTATGCGGAGAGCAGAATCGAGGGCTGGAGGGCCACGGAGATCCAGCGTTTTTTCAGGTATTCCGCCACAGTTGGGGTGGCGAATGCGATGGGATGTCCGACGATAAGATCAGCGTTGCGGGCCGCCGCGCAAGTATCGTCGAAACTCTGTTCGAGCCATGGCAGGATCAAGTGGCGGAAGACGTATTCGGTGCCCCGGCGCGGATGGACGAGGCGGGCGACGGCTTCGGGATCGTCGAGCAGTTGACCGAGATCGGGGCGAATGGGGGCGAAGCCCAGGCCTTCGCCTTCGACCTTTGCGCGATAGAGCTCGGAGGTCGCGATGACGACGGTGTGGCCGCGCTCGCGAAGGCCAAGGCCAACCGCAATGTAGGGATGGAGGTCGCCGAGCGAGCCGAGGGTGGTGAGAAGGAAACGAGCTTTCATTTCGTAGAGGCGGCGAAGGCGCCAGCGGGATCACATCTCGAAGCTGCCGTCGCGGGCGAGGATGAGCTTGCGTCCGCGCCACTCGATGGTCTTGCCGAAGAAGCCGAGCGTCCATGTGACGAAGCTTGCGAGATCCTCGATGGGCAGCAACCACCAGTAGCGTGCGACAAGCGGGTCTTCGAGTACCCAGATCGCGGTAGACCATTGCATGCAGGCACGGAACAGCAGGGCTACAAACGCGAAGCCCCAGGCGCCGGGGACGGCAATCCAGAGAATCAGGGCCAGCGCGGTGGTCTTGGTGAACAACTCGCCGATGTAACCGATTCGCCGGGAACGCCTCGTGCTGCGCGCCCATCGCAGGCGGTGTCGCCAGTTCGCCAGGAGGGTGTCGTTGCCGATGTGATGCTCGATGACGCATCGCGAAAGCACGACCGTTTTTCCGTGGCGGCGCGTCAGACTGCCCATTTCGAAATCTTCGGCGAGGTAACGCTGGAGATTTTCGAGGCCGCCGATGGCGGCGAGATCCGCACGGCGGGTGGCGATGGTGCAGCCGATCGCGAAGTCCATGCCGTTCAGAAGTCGGGCGGTGAGCAGGCCGCCGAGAAATTCCGTATTCAGGCCGAGTGCTTCGAGGCGGGACCAGAAGTGCGGTCCGCCGGTGGCGCGGTAGGGGCATGTCACGAGCGCGACGCCGGGTTGGGCGAGTTCCGAGGCGATGGTTTGCAATCCGTCTGGCTCGATAAAAATGTCGCTATCGGACATGACGATGGTTTCGTTGCGGGCTTCAGAGAGGAGGGCTCGCAGACTCCAGACTTTGGCGTTGGGGAAAGGCGAAACGCCGGCAATGATCAGGCGGGCCGGAACTCGCGGATGAGCGGCCATGACGCGCCGGGCAATTTCGATGGCAGGATCGGATTCTTCGTGGACGGAAAGCAGTATTTCAACGTCCGGATATTGCTGTTCGAAGAGGCTGCGCAGGTTGTTTTCGGTGTTGTCGTGAGCACCCGCAAGCGGGCGCAGCACGGAGAGAGGCGGCGGGCTGCGAAGCGCCGGTATGCCGCTTCCGAGATACTTCGCGGCGCCGATCATGGCGAGCACGCAATAGACGATTGAGCCCAGGAGCAGCGCCAGCAGCGGCGCCACGATGAGAAAGGCGCGCATGAAGAGTATTATCGTCCTGCGTGAAGCCCGGCGGCGAAGCGGCGTAGTTCAATGGGGTTTGTGGCGCTGGCGGGGCTTTGATTCAACGCGAAAACGCCCGGCGACAAGATCGTCAGAGCCACAAATCTTTCAGGGCTTTTCGATTTCGAGGCCGGAGTCTTTCAGGGCTCTCCAGCCGCCGTCGAGCGAGATCGGATTGGTGTAGCCCATTTTCTGGAGGTTGTCCGCGGCGAGGGCGGAGCGAAAGCCGCCGCCACAGTAGAGCACGAGCGTGGTTTGTTTGTCCGGATACTTTGCTTCGATATCGCGCTCGATGACGCCTTTGCTCAAATGGACCGCGCCTTTGACGTGGCCGGCAGCGAATTCAGTGTCCTCGCGGGTATCGATGAGGACAGGCTTTTCCCCACGAGCGAGCATTTCCTTATAGCCGTTTATGTCGGTTTCGCGGACGCGGGATTTGGCGTCGTTGACGAGTTTGAGGAAACCTTCGTTATGTTGTGCCATGGCAGTCAGGTCCTTTAGTCCACGCGGCTGATTTTGGCGCCGGCGGCGGAGAGTTTCGCTTCGATCTTTTCATAGCCGCGATCGATGTGATAGACGCGGTCGATCACGGTTTCCCCTTTGGCTACGAGCGCGGCGAGAACCAGCGACGCGCTCGCTCGCAGATCGGAGGCGATGACGCCGGCACCGGTAAGGCGGCTGCGGCCCGCGATGATGGCCTGGCGCCCGTCGAGGCGGATGTTGGCTCCCATGCGCATGAGTTCCTGCGCGTGCATGAAGCGGTTCTCAAAGATGGTTTCGGTGACGATGGAAATGCCATCGGCCTGCGTCATGAGCGCCATGTACTGGGCCTGCAGATCGGTCGCGAAGCCGGGATACTCTTCGGTGGTCATGTCGATGGGGCGCAGAGTGCCCTCGCACGGTTCGATGTGCAGCGTGGTGGCGTCGGTCTCGGTGACTGTAATGCCGGCTTCCCCGAGCCTGGCAGTGAGGGCGCCGAGATGTTCGGGGACGCAGCCCGTGACGCAAAGGTCGCCCCCCGTGATCGCCGCGGCGACGACGAAGGTGCCGGCCTCGATGCGGTCCGCGATGATTTCGTGGGTCGCGCCGTGCAGTTTTGCAACGCCTTCAACGCGGATGATGCTGGTGCCTTCCCCTTCGATCCGCGCGCCCATTTTGCGGAGGAGATGGACGAGGTCCACGACTTCGGGCTCGCGGGCGGCATTTTCAAGAACCGATTCGCCATCGGCGAGGACGGCGGCCATCAGGATGTCCTCGGTGCCGGTTACCGTGATGCGGTCGAAGACGACGTGGGCGCCTTTGAGTCCGTCGGGTGCGGAGGCTTCGATGTAGCCGTGTTCCTGCGCGATGTGCGCGCCGAGATGCTCGAGTCCGGCGAGGTGGAAATTGATGGGGCGGGCGCCGATGGCGCAACCGCCGGGCAGGGAGACGCGGGCGCGTCCGGCGCGGGCCACGAGGGGGCCGAGAACAAGGCTCGAAGCGCGCATCGTTTTCACGAGCTCGTAGGGGGCTTCGGGAGAGACGATGGTTTTGGTGTTGAGAACGACGCGCTGCGGGCCGGCGTCGTCGATCCTGATCTCAGAGCCAATGTCGACGAGGAGGCGCTGCATGGTGCGGATGTCGCGCACCTGCGGGATGCGGTCGAGCACAACCTCCTCATCGGTGAGAAGCGCGGCGGCGAGGGCGGGCAGGGCGGAGTTCTTGGAGCCGTTTGTGGCTATGGTTCCGTGAAGGGGCGTGCCGCCCTCGATGACGAATTTGTCCATTTGTATTTTTTGGAGTTATTTTTTTTGGGCTTCTTCCCAGTGTTCGATCGCGGCGCGTACGTTGTTACCCGCATCCGCCAGCATACGTCCCGCCGTTTCGTATGAAGCGCCAGTGGTCTGGGAGATGATCCGTTTCGAGCGGTCAAGGAGTTTGGAATTTTTTGGCTGCACGTTGACCATCAGGTTTCCGCGCACGTAGCCAAGGCGGATAAAAGCGCCGGTGGTCAGCGTGTTGAGGACTAGCTTGGTGGCGGTGCCGGCCTTCAGGCGCGTCGATCCGGCGATGACTTCGGGTCCGGTGAGCGGTGTGATGGCGATCTTCGAAATACGCGCGAGGGCGGAATTGGGTGTGCAACTAATTCCGATCGTGACTGCGCCGTCGCGATTGGCTTGTTCGATGGCGCCGAGGACGTAGGGGGTTCGGCCGCTGGCGGCTATACCGCAGAGGACGTCGCCGGATTTGAAGCCGCGTGCCTTGATATCACGCACGCCGATGGCGGGGTCGTCCTCAGTGGTTTCCGTGGCGCGCGAGAGGGCAGATTCGCCACCGGCGATAATGCCCTGCACGAGATCCGGCGCGACATTGAAGGTGGGCGGGCACTCGGAGGCATCGAGCACACCGAGGCGGCCGCTCGTTCCGGCGCCGATGTAAAAGAGACGTCCGCCACTGCGAAAGGCTTCGACGATCGCATCGACGGCCTGGGCAATGTGGGGGAGTTCCGCCGCGACCGCGCCGGCGATTTTGTGATCCTCAGTATTGATGATGCGCAGCATCTCTCCGGTGGGGAGTTTGTCGATGTCGATGGATGCGGGGTTCGCCTGTTCGGTGGAGAGCTCGGCGAGATCCATGCAGTTATTGTAAGGGCTTGGTGCGAAATCAGGATCTCGGGCGCAGCGGGCGAGCGGGGTTGCCAATCCCGCGCAGGATGCCATCCTGCCCCACGTTCGCGGGGAAGACGGTTGTGGTGCGGTATGGGGCGAACCTGCGAGATACGGCGGGAAATCCGGCGCACGCGGCGACGTCGATACCGGGGCGGTTGATTCTGCTCGATCCTGAGTTGAGAAGAAATCCGCGTGAGGAGCGAAGGATCCTGCTACATGAGTATTTTCATTTTGTGTGGGTCCGGGTGGGGAATCCGCGGCGTTGGGCGTGGGAGGCGTATCTGGCCGGCGAGTGGAGGGCAGGTGCGCGTGGCGAAGCCGGGTGGTCGGCTGAATGGCGCAAAGGGCAACTGGCCGAAGATGATGTGAACCGGCGGTCGCGGCGATGGCGGGAATACTGTTGTGAGAGTTTCTGCGATTCAGCCGCGTTGGTGCATGGCAATCACGACTCCGAGTCTACGCTGGCCCGACGGTGGAGAGACGGGCGGATGAACTGGTTTCGTAAATCGTTCGGCGAGCGGGCTTTCCCGATATAATCGGGAGGGTGGAAAGTTTGCGATCCAATCTGCGGCTGGCAGGGATTATTTCCGTTGCGATTCTTCTCGGCCTTGTGGCATGCTCACCGGCGCCGCCTACGCGCGCGGTTGTGAAGGAAGAAAGCCAGCGGCATACCGCGCCTGATTTTGCCTTGAAAGACGCCAACGGGAAGATGGTTCACCTGGCCGATTACAAGGGCAAAGTGGTGGTGCTCGACTTCTGGGCGACGTGGTGCAACCCGTGCATGGTTGAAATCCCGTGGTTTCAGGAGTTCCAGAGGAAATACAAAGATCGCGGATTCGAAGTGCTCGGTGTTTCAATGGACGACGACGGCTGGAAGGCAATCAACCCGTTCGTCGCGAAACGGAAGCTCAACTATCGTGTAGTGCTGGGCGACGACAAGACTGGCGATCAGTACGGCGGGCTCGAAGCGCTGCCCACCACATTCGTGATCGACCGCAACGGACGGATCGCGTCCACGCATGTTGGTCTGCCTCTCGCCGGCAAGAAGGAATTCGAAGATGCTATTCAAAAACTGCTGGAAGCTCCCACTCTGCCTCCCGGCGACGGCGCTATTCGCTCCGATGCTGCTCGCCCAGATGGCTCCAACGCTGAGCGTCGCGGCTCCGCCCACGGTTAAGGCGAAGAAGGGCTCGGTCGCGACCGTCACATTCAAGGCCGTTCTGCCGCCGGGCTTTCATGCAAACAGTAATACTCCGACGGACGAATATCTCATCCCACTGACTCTGAAGTGGACCGGCGGACCGCTGCAGGCGGATGGGATAACGTATCCGAAGGCTTCGCAGGAGAAGTATTCGTTCTCAGACAAGCCGTTGTCCGTAGTCACAGGCGAGTTCAGCATTTCGACGAAGTTCAAGGTGCCGGCGGGTGCGCCAGCAGGTCCGTCGGCGGAGAACGGAACACTAAGGTATCAGGCCTGTAACGACCGGATGTGCTTTGCGCCGAAGACGGTGCCGGTTACGGTTTCGCTGAATATCGAATAGCGCTGGTCAGAAAGCACCGCTTACTTGCGTGCGCGGGCTCGGAACAGGCTGTATGCCGAGTCGTTCCTGCCCCAGGTTGCTCTAGCCGCCATGAAGCCCGAGGCGCGCAAGCACCCGACGCACTTTTTTCGGCGAAACGGATAGCCTTTTTGCCACGCGAGCGACTTTGCGGCTCTCGTGTTCCCAGATCTTGGGGATGATCAGGTCCGCAAAGTCTTCCGTTAGCTGCTGGAAGCTCCGATCTCCCACCACGCCCTGGGACCAGGCTTGCAGGGTCGCGTCGAGATTGCCGCCACGCACTACCTTTGCCTTCAACGTCTGAAGATCTTCCCAGATGTGATCCTGCACTTCGTTTTTGAGCAGAACCGCGGCCTGTTCGGACAACTCGCGCGCTGCATCCATGCTGCCGGGCGATGTGCCGCAGATCGTGAGGCCCTGCCAGATCAGCGCGCGAGAGAGCAGCCGGCGATTTTCCGTACGGCGCGCGAGGGCGACTGCCTCTTTCGCGGCTTCAAGGGCCAGATGGGCCACCCACGCAGGATCTTCAATTTCCTCCTCGAGCTTGGTGTTCTCGACCATGCACTCGAGCAACCGCGCGCGCGCCATCAGAATGTAGTCGTTCTTCTCTTCGCCCAGTTTGTAGGCCTGGCGCGATTCTTCGTCCGCCTTGTAGAGATCGCCGCTGTCGAGATGCAGATGGCCGCGATTGACGCAGACGGTGCCGGCGCCGCGGTGATTGGAGTGGATGCGGTAAATCTCGCTGGCGCGATCAAGGTGCGCCAGCGCCTGTGCGCGCGTGCGCTCATAGTCGCCGCGCAAATCAGGCTCGCTGCGCTTTCGCTGTACGGCGTCTGCATCAATGCGTTTCCGCAGGTCCAGGGCGATCAGGCGCTCGACATAGCCCATATTCGCGAGCGAGCGTCCGAGATTCCTGTGCTCCGGATCACGCTTGCCATACTCGTCGATGGCCTGGGAAAAATGCCGGAGAGCCAGTTCATAGCGCCCTTCGCGGCGGTACATGCGCCCATAGCTGGATTGAATATTCCCGCGCGTGATGAAGTCGTCGGTCTCCCGAAGGACTGCGTCCGCTTCCCCAAGCAACTTGAGGGCTTCTTTCAGACGGCCTTTCTGGAACAGCAGCCAGCTTTCGGCGACGCGCATGGCGGCGGCCATCGGCTCCATGCCTGCTTCGGTGGCAAACCGGTATCCTTCCGAGGCGTGCTTTTGCGCGTTGTCGTATTCTCCCGCTTTGCGGCTGCAGCGGGAACTCCAGAAGTGCGCGAGGGCAAGCACCACCGGATCGCCGATTTCCGCGTGAAGTGACAGCACCAGATTGAAGTTCGCCAGGGCGCGCTCAACGTTTTCCTCGGAAACCCAAATCATGCCTTCGGCCATGAGGACGTAGGCATAGTCCAGCAAACGGAGACGAACACGGCGACCTTTGGGAAAGCCACAAAGCCCGTCCTGAACCACGTCAATGTCGCGCCACCCCGCATCCACCCACTGGGCGATGTAGCACAACAGGGCTGGCGCGTCCTGGTGTTTCGGGTCTAATCGGCCCGATTTCGTCCAATATTCGTCCAGCCGGGCCATTCCGCTGCCGATGCGGCGCATCCCCAGATCGCCACGCAGGCCATTGATCAAGTCAAGTGCCATGTGGGTTCTAGGGTACCAGAAGTAGTCCAATCCGGACCAGTCAGACTCCGGATCCTCAGCCCATTGAGCATGGCGATAGTTTTGTTATCTACTGAAAATGCCATGACGTCACGGGGACATTCCGCGGAATCACGACCTCGCGTGATCCTTTTTCTCGGTGCTCCTGGGAGCGGCAAGGGCACGCAGAGCTCATGGCTGGCGTCGAAACTCGGTATGCCGTGTCTGTCGACCGGCGACATGCTGCGCGCAGAAGCTGTACGAAAGACTCCGGCAGGCAGGAAGCTGCGCCGCATTCTCGCTTCCGGCGCGCTCGCGGGGGATGAAGTGGTTTGTGATGCTGTGAAGTCGCGGCTGGAGCGGGAGCTGCCCAATGGCGGTCTTATTCTCGACGGATTCCCTCGGACGCTGAAACAGGCCGAATGCCTCGACAGCATCCTGCGCGGTCTTCGAATGCCCCAGCCGACCGTACTGCATCTCGACGTTTCGCTCGAGCGTCTTTTGAAGCGCCTGACAGCGCGCCGCCATTGCGCCTCCTGTGGAGCGATCTACAATGTTCTGACGCGCCCTTCCAGCCTCGGGACACGTTGCGAGAACGATGATGGCACCCTCCTGCAGCGGGAGGACGATTCGGAAGGCGTGATTCTCCGGCGCCTTGAAGCGTTCGATCTCTCATGCGCGCCTTTGCTCGATTACTACAGCCATGGCGATTATCACTGGATCGACGGCGACAGGCCTGCCGAGGTGGTTTCGCGCGAGTTACTCTCGATCCTCAAACCGGGAAAAATCAAATCGCGAAAAACCAAATCGGAAAAGGGCGAGTCGGAAAAAACCCAGGCTGCGGCCTGAGGCCGGGCTTACTTTGACAGCGGAGCGAGATCGAGGCGCGCCGCGGCTTCCAGCAGTTCCCCGCGTTGCACTGCCCAGGTCCCTGGGTGCCCGACTGCAACTCCTGCGGCGATGTTAGCGATGCCGGCTGCGTCGAACAGAGTCAAGCCCAGGCCGAGCGCGATTGCGAGGACTCCGGCAACCGTATCGCCCGCGCCTGTGACATCGGCGACTTCGTTACGGAGGGCGGGCAGGTGTTGGGGCGCCTGGCCCGACTCAAAAAGCGACATCCCATCTTCGCCACGTGTGACGAGAAGCGTGGAAGGGGCGATCTTTGGCAGCAGCAGACTGACTGCGCGGGTGAGATCCTCATCGGTATGGATCGGCGCGCCCACCGCCGCCGCGGTCTCTTTGAGGTTTGGCGTCACGACGGTGGCTCCGCGATAGCGGCCGAGGTCCCGGGATTTGGGATCGACGACGAGAGGCTTGCCGAGCCTCGCTGCTTCGGCGATCAGCCAACCGCAAAACGAATCGCCGACGACGCCCTTCGCATAGTCGGAAATCACGCAGGCATCGGCGCCGGCGAGAATTTCCCCGCAGCGCTCTCGCAGAAGAGCCTCCGTGGAAGACGAAAGCGGGGACCGGTCTTCTTCGTCAAATCGGACGATCTGCTGGCCGGCCGCCGTAATGCGGGTTTTCGTGGTCGTCCGGCGAGCGTCATCCTCAATGAGAGCCTCGACACCAATGCCCGCCCGGTCGAGCTCGCCTCGCAGGCGAATGCCGGCCTCATCCACTCCTGTGGCGCCGGCTAACCAGACCTGCGATCCCATCGCCAGAATGTTGGCGGCGACATTCGCGGCGCCGCCTGGCAAGTAGCGTCGCCGGATGACATTGACCACGGGCACCGGCGCTTCGGGCGAAATACGCGACGCTGACCCGGAGACATAGGTATCCAGCATGACGTCACCCACAACCAGCACTTTGATGCGGGCCGCGCCATCGAGAAAACGGTGCAGCATTATTTGTGACGTCATTTGGGCCATCGCTATTTGTGGCACGCGTGCGCTTCCGCAATGCGCTTCACCAGATCGGTGGTCGAGTGGCCTGGATGGAAAGGCAGGAACCGGACCTCGCCTCCATAACGCCGCACGGTCTCAGCCTCAGGGACGGGCCGCGCCCCGTGCGCATACTCGGCGCCTTTGCAATGAATATCCGGGCGAAGCCGCGCCAGCGCGGTTTCGGGAGTGGGCTCGTCGAAGACCGTCACGTAATCCACCATGTCGAGGGCGGAAATCAACTCGGCGCGATCGGCATCACTCACAATCGGCCTTGACTCGCCTTTGATGGCGCGGACGCTTCGGTCGCTGTTGATGCCTACGATCAGGATGTCTCCGAGTGCCTTCGCGTCCCGGAAGCTGCGAATGTGCCCGACGTGCAGGAGATCGAAACAGCCG
>DATAZF010000271.1:0-11637 GCA_036272235.1 Bryobacteraceae bacterium
CGACCGGCAGAAGTGGTTCACATATGCTCTTTCGCGCCTGGCTGGTTACGACGTGACATGGCAGGGAATCGAGGGGTGGGAAAGCTACGACAACGGCCGCGAGCTTTTGAAAGAGATTGCCGACTACATCGCGGCCCTCGACCCGTATAAGCACACCCGGTCGACACGGGTGACCGATTCCTCGGGACCGCTTGTGGATGACGGCTGGCTGCGCTACCGCTCTTACCAGGGTGGCGATCACGCCGTCGCCGCCATCGACCAGCAGGTCTATCAATATCCTTCAGTGAGCAATTTTGCGAGTGAGTCGGTCGATGCCGATACATTCCGGCATCGATTGTGGAATGCGACGGTCAGCGGGGAGTATCCGTCGACGGTGATTCCGAACGAGCAGGCCGCGAATGAAATGAAGATCTGGTACGAGTTCATGGAGGGGACCCGGCACTGGGAGCTGGAACCGTTCTTCGACGCCGATAACGGCCGGGGCTTGTCGCTTGAAGAAGTCGAATACATCATTTACGTGGAAAAGCCGGGACCCGTGACTGTGAATCTCGATGAGAAACACGGCTACGATGGCCGCTGGTTTAACCCGGCGACAGGGCAATCGGTGAAGCTGAAGGAGATCAAAGCGAAAGAATTCACGGGCGAGCCGCCGGACCGTACGCATGATTGGGTGCTGCAGATCTCGCGCGAAAGTCACAAGGCGTCGATGCTGAAGAGCTACAAGTTCGATTCGCGCGATCCAGGCATCGAACTGCAACAAGTGGAGGGTAATCCTGACAAAGTGCCATTCGAGGTAGTCGAGCCCTCCGGAGACACGCTTTCGTTGAGCCGCCCCGCGTCATTCTCGATCAAGCTGAAGCGCGAGACGAAAGCCCTGCAACACATGATGTACGAGTGGACAGGCGAAGTGACGGTGGATGGCAGGAGCTATCGCGTCATCGGCACGGGCGCCAACGGAACGCTGCGGGTTCCGGCGAACATCGCGCGCAATTATCCGGCAGCGTTGCATATACGCATTTTCGGGATGAACGGGCTCGGTAAGGTTTATGCGCTCGACCGGAACTACACGCTGACGAAATGACCTGCCTCGCCGTCGACACTACGGCCGACTTCGGCAGCATCGCTCTTGCGAATGAAGAGGGAGTTTGCGAGGAAGTGCTCGTGCATGCGCCGCAGGGATTCAGTCGCGTGCTGTTCGGCGAGATCGAAGGCTTGCTGGTCCGTCAGAAGGTACGGCTTGCCGAGATCGATTTGTTCGCGGGCGCATCCGGGCCGGGCTCGTTTACGGGCGTTCGCGTAGGGCTTTCCGCAATTAAAGGCCTCGCGGAGGTATTGGGAAAGCAAGTCGTTGCGGTGTCGAATCTGGAAGCGCTGGCCGAATTCGGTACCTCCGCCGCGAGGGCGACCATCATCGACGCGAGGCGCGGCGAAGTTTTTGGCGCAGTTTACAGTGATGCCGGGCGACCCATCGTCCCGGAGGTCGTGCTGCCATTTGGAAAGTTCCTCGGACTGCTGCCCGCCATCGACGTCGAATGGATCGCGCAGGATTTCGAGTCTTTTCGCCCATTGCTTGCCGGCACAAGGTTCGAGCTTTCGAGAGTTGTGAAAGCCCCGGCCGCGATGGCGGCCGCGATCACGCGGATTGCGATGCGGCGGGCCGCCGCGGGATCGGCACAGAATCCAGCCGCAATCGAAGCGAATTATGTGCGGCGCTCCGATGCGGAATTGTTATTCAAGACCACTTAAGAACTCATGAACGATTCGTGTGGGGCAGGATGGTCATCCTGGTGCGGGGTTGGTAACCCCGCTGGTCCGTTCCGAATACTCACGGAACCCGGGAAACACAACACCGGAGAAAGCTTCACTGCGGATCGCCAGTGATATTCTCGCAGGGAAAAGGGGAATGGTCTTTCCGTATCGCATTTGACTGATGGGACGCGCGGCGCGACAACTCGAGCTGTCGGGAGTTTTTGCGTCATCCATCACGCCGCGGCGGGCAAATTCTCAGGACCCGGATTTCTCCGGGATGCTCGAACTGCTGGATTTTCTGGCAGCGGGCGGCGTGCAAGGCGTTTGCCTGTTCGGAGCTACCGGCGAATTTCTGAATTACAGTTTCGCGGAACGACAACGGATGGTTTACCTCGGGGTGAAGCGCAGCCGCGTACCGATCCTCGCCGGTGTGTCGCATTCGACATTCGCCGGCGCGATTCAGCTTGCCGATGAAGCGATCGCGGCGGGCGCCGATGCGTTGATCCTCATGCCTCCGTGTTTTTTCCATTACGCCCAGGGTGAGATCGAAGAGTTTTACGTGCAGTTCGCGAAGGAGACTGGAGACGCGGTGCCGATCCTGATTCACAACGCTCCGATGCTCACTTCCAAACTCGAGTTGGACCTCATGCGCAGACTGATCGACACCGGCCGCTTCGCCGGCATCAAGGATTCGAGCGGCGATTGGGGGCTCTTCGAGCAGCTTCTGGAGATGAGACAGAGACGCCCCTTTGCGCTTTTCACCGGCGATGACCGTATGGCGGTTCAAGCCTTGAACGCCGGCGCGGATGGCGTGATTTCCGGCGCTGCATGCGCGGTTCCGGAATTATTCGTAGCCATGGCGCGGCGGGGCGACCATATCGACGACCTGAACGCGCGGATGCTCGAGTTCGTCGAGTGGACAGAGAAGTTCCCCACTCCCGTCGTGGTCAAGCGCGCCGTGGAACTGCGGGGACAGCGTTCGGCGCCGCCGCTCACACCGCTTGCGGCCGGGACCGGGAAGGCGCTCGAGGAGTTCTCCGCATGGTTTACGGGATGGCTGCCACAAATGAAGAAGGCCGCGGCAACGTGAGTGACTTCCGTGAATTTGGCCACAAGCTGATTGACTGGGTGGCCGATTATCTGGAATCGCCGGAACGGTACCCGGTGCTTTCGACGGTACAGCCCAACGAGATTGTGGATGGGCTTCCCGCGCACGGGCCGAAGCAGGGCGAGTCGCTCGAACGCATCTTTGAAGACTTCGAGCGCGTGATCCTGCCAGGAGTTACGCACTGGAATCACCCGAATTTTCTGGCGTTCTTCGCGAACACCTCATCGCCTCCGGCAGTGCTGGCGGAACTGCTCGCCGCCGCGCTGAACGCCAACGGCTTCCTCTGGAAGGTATCGCCGGCGGTGACCGAGCTCGAGGTGGTAACGCTCCGCTGGGTGCTCAACTGGATGGGGTTGCCGGAAGACTGGTTCGGCATGATCCTCGACACCGCTTCCACGAGTACGCTGCATGCGATTGCGGCGGCGCGCGCAGCAATGGCTCCGGAAACGCGCGACGCCGGGGCGCCGCAGGATCTGGTGGTTTACACATCCGATCAGGCGCATTCTTCCGTCGAGAAAGGCGCTGTGGCGCTGGGGTTCGGGCGCCGCAATGTGCGGAACGTCGGTTCCGACGAAGAGTTTCGCATGCGGCCGGAACTGCTTCAGGACGCGATCGAGCGCGACCGCGCCGCGGGCTTGCGCCCCTGCTGCGTCGTCGCCACCGTGGGCACGACTTCGACGACAAGTATCGATCCCGTACCTGCCATCGCCGACATCGCGCGGCGCGAGGGATTGTGGCTGCATATAGACGCGGCATACGCCGGATCGGCGGCGATCCTGCCGGAATATCGCTGGATTCTGAATGGTTGTGAGAATGCCGATTCGCTGGTGTTCAATCCACATAAATGGCTGATGGTGCCGGTGGATTGCAGCGTATTTTACTGCCGGCATCCGGGTGTGCTGCGGCAGGCTTTTTCGCTCGTGCCGGAAATTTTGCGAACCAGCGACGGCGGCTTGAACCTGATGGACTACGGGATTCCGCTCGGCCGCCGTTTTCGCGCCCTGAAGCTGTGGTTCGTGCTGAGGTATTACGGACACGAGGGGCTGGCGGCGATTATCCGCGAGCAGATTGCAATGACCCTCGAATTGGCTGAACGCATCGCGCTCGACCCGCGTTTCGAGATTTGCGCGCCGACGGTATTTTCAGTGGTTTGTTTCCGGGTGCGCGGATCGGATTTGGCGAATCGACTGCTCCTCGACGGAATCAACGGCTCCGGGCGGTTTTTCATTTCCTCGACAGTGGTGCATGGCCGGTTCATCCTGCGAATAGCTGTGGGGAATATGCTGACCACCAGGACCACGCTCGAGGAACTCTGGTCATTGATCGACGCGCTGGTGATTTCCAGCAGTTGATCGTCGGGTCAGTAGTGGTAGCGAGCCTGGAGAAAGTCGATGCTCTCACTGACGCGGTAAACGAGTCGATGTTCCTGCGTGATGCGATTTAACCAGCATCCGGCGAGGGCGTAACGGAGTGGCTCGGGTTTACCGGGTCCATCGAACGGGTCGCGCAACACGCTTCCACAGGATCGAGCACTCTCGCGGCGGTATTACGGTCGGACTTGACCCAGTACCGAAGGCACTGTGTGAACTCGGGCTCAATTGTGCCGAAAAGTAGAGCCGCAAGGCGGGACGATCATTATTCGATTATCTTAGTGCGACCCTGTCAAGATTTTTAATTGTATGCCGAATCAATGACTTAATGTGATTCCGTTAGCACTCAAGCCGCTGGTGTGCTAATAATAGCCTTGGGCAACCGGTGCGCAGCCACAGCGTTGCGTTATCGCCCAAATTTCCAAGGAGATTCGTGAATGAATATTCGTCCACTTTATGACCGTGTTGTGGTCCGACGCGTTGAAGTCGAAGCCGAAAAGACCCACGGTGGTCTTTACATCCCGGACAGCGCAAAAGAAAAGCCCCAGGAAGGCGAAGTCGTCTCAGTAGGCAAAGGCAAACGTCTTGAAGACGGGAAGATCGTGCCGCTCGATGTGCAGCCGGGCGATCGCATCCTCTTCGGCAAGTATTCCGGCAGCGAGATCAAGATTGACGGCGAAGAGCTGATGATCATGCGCGAAGACGAAATCCTCGGCATCCTCGAAGCGCAGCCCACCAAATCGGCCAAAAAGGCCAGCTAGTTTCCAATCAGGAGAAAACATCAATCCATGGCTAAACAGATTATCTACGCGGAAAATTCCCGGCAGGCGATCCTGCGCGGTGTGAATCAGCTGGCGGATGCGGTGAAGGTCACGCTGGGTCCGAAGGGCCGCAATGTGGTCCTCGAGAAAAAGTTCGGCGGTCCGAACATCACGAAAGACGGTGTCACGGTCGCGAAGGAAATCGAGCTGAAGGATCCGCTCGAAAACATGGGCGCGCAGATGGTTCGCGAAGTGGCTTCGAAGACTTCCGACATCGCCGGCGACGGCACCACGACCGCAACCATTCTGGCGCAGGCCATCTTCCGTGAAGGCGTGAAGTCGGTGGCGGCGGGCGCGAATCCGATGGCGCTGAAGCGCGGCATCGACAAGGCCGTTGAAGTGGCGATCGGCGAAGTGAAGAAGATGTCGAAGCCGGTTTCGGGCGACATGATCGCGCAGGTCGGCACCATCTCGGCCAACAGCGATCACACAATCGGCGACACGATTGCCGAAGCCATGAAAAAGGTCGGCAAAGACGGCGTCATCACCGTTGAAGAATCGAAGACGATGGCGACCGAGCTCCAGACCGTGGAAGGCATGCAGTTCGACCGCGGCTATCTGTCACCGTATTTCGTGACCGATCCGGAGCGGATGGAAGTGGTGATCGAAGATCCCTACATCCTGATCCACGAAAAGAAAATCAGCAACATGAAGGACCTGCTGCCGCTGCTCGAGCAGATCGCGCGCTCCGGCCGTCCTTTGCTGATCATTGCGGAAGAAGTGGAAGGCGAAGCGCTCGCCACTCTCGTCGTCAACAAGCTGCGCGGCACGCTGAATGCGTGTGCGGTGAAGGCTCCGGGCTTCGGCGATCGCCGCAAGGCCATGCTGGAAGACATCGCCATCCTGACCGGCGGACGGGCCATCTTCGAAGAAACGGGCATCAAGCTGGAAGGCGTGAAGCTCGAGGACCTCGGCAAAGCCAAGCGTGTGACCGTCGACAAAGACAACACGACTCTCATCGATGGCGCCGGACAGGCCAAGGCGATCGAAGGCCGGATCAAGCAACTCCGCACCCAGATCGACGAAACGACTTCGGACTATGACCGTGAAAAGCTGCAGGAACGGCTGGCGAAACTGGCCGGCGGCGTTGCAGTGATCAAGGTTGGTGCTGCCACCGAGACCGAAATGAAGGAAAAGAAGGCCCGTGTCGAGGATGCGCTCCACGCAACTCGCGCGGCGGTTGAAGAAGGCATCGTTCCGGGCGGCGGCGTCGCGCTTCTGCGCGCAGCCAAGGTTCTGAAAGATCTGAAGCTGCCGGGCGACGAGCAGATCGGTGTCGACATCATCCGGCGCGCTTGCGAAGAGCCGATCCGGCAGATCGTGCAGAACTCGGGCGAAGAAGGCGCGATCGTGATGGGCAAGATCCGCGAGAACGACAACGCGCATTTTGGCTACAACGCGCAGACCGACGTCTACGAAGATCTCGTGGAGTCGGGTGTGATCGATCCGGCGAAGGTGACGCGTTCCGCTCTGCAAAACGCGGCGTCGATCGCTGGCCTGATGCTCACGACCGAAGCGATGGTTTGTGAGATTCCGGAGAAGAAGTCTGCGCCGGCCGGTCCCGGCCATGGTGGACCCGAGGGCATGGACTACTAAGTCCGTCGCTCAATCGTAAGCAGCATGAAAGCCGCGGTCCCGAAAGGGCCGCGGCTTTTTTGCGTCTATGGGGCTCTACAATGGCAGAGACGATGCTGCTGGAACAGATCACGTTACGCAACCTGCTCTCCTTCAAAAATGCGACAATCGATCTGAAACCTCTCAATATTCTGATCGGTGAAAACACGGCTGGAAAGAGCAATCTCATCAGGATATTGAGGCTATTCTGATCGGCAATGCCGCGGCCGCGCTTCGGGGGGCACCTGTTACAACACTGGATCTCGACTTCCTGATTCGGCGGACTCCATCGAATCTCCGAAAGCTGAAAGCCATGGCGAAGGCACTGGGGGCGGTGGTCTTCACCCCTTACTACACGGTTTCGGGATTGTTTCGGCTGATTCGCGATGACGACGGTCTGCAACTCGATTTCATGACTCGCGTTCACGGTGTGCGGTCATTCAACGGCTTGCGGAGCCGCGCCGCGGAACTCGAGCTGGCAGGCGAAAAGATTACAGTAGCGGCGCTGGTTGATATCATCGCCAGTAAGCGCTCGGCGGATCGTCCGCGTGATCGTGCGGTTCTCGATGTCCTTGAAAAAACCCTCCGCGAAGCAGAAACAGCTCGACGCCCTGAAGGCGGAGAGCGAACGTAATCTTCTCGACCAGATCCGCCGGCAACTCGCGAAACCGATGAACGAGCGGACGCACTTTCTCCGTAAGCGCGTGGGCTTGCGCGGATCTGCGCTTTGATGCGAGGCAGCAAACGAACCTGAAACGCCGGTTTACCTTCCTCCGTCTGAGTTACAATCAGGGATATTGGTCCAACCTGTAAACATGGCTCAATCGTGCCGGGGGCATAGAAAAGTATGACCGCAAAAGCTCTATGGATCTCGTCGATCGGCGCGACCCTGCTGCTCGTTATTCCGGCGATTTCGCAGGACAAGAAAGATACGTCCGCGCCGAAGCGTGAAACCGTCGCCAAGCCTTTGACGGAGAAGCAGCTCAAGAAGAAGGAAGCGGCTCTCAAGAAAGAGCTGGAAACCCCCTGGCGCAAGTGGCTGAACGAAGACGTCACCTACATCATCACGGACGAAGAGCGCAAGGCTTTCAAGCAGCTCAATACCGACGAGGAGCGCGAGCAGTTCGTCGAGCAGTTCTGGCTGAGGCGCGACCCGACCCCCGACACCGTCGAAAACGAATTTAAGGAAGAGCACTATCGCCGTATCGCCTACACCAACGAGCGGTTCGCCTCGGGAATTCCCGGATGGAAGACCGATCGCGGGCGCATCTACATCACATTCGGGCCCCCGGACGAGCGCGACGAGCACCCCTCCGGCGGTACTTACGAGCGGCCCACTGCTGAAGGCGGCGGCGAGACCACGACCTTCCCCTTTGAAGACTGGCGCTATCGCTACATCGAAGGCATCGGCAACGATGTCAACATCGAATTCGTCGATACCACGATGACCGGCGAGTATCACATGACGATGGATCCATCGGAGAAAGACGCTCTGACGTACGTTCCGGGCGCCGGCCTGACGCTGTCCGAACAATTGGGTCTCAGCGACAAGACTGCGCGATTCAACCGGACGGACGGCACGCACATGGGCGCCTCCCTCGGGGGCACACCCGCCAGCTATAACCAGTTCGACCGGCTCGAGCAGTTTGCCAAACTGCAGCAGGCTCCGAAGGTGCAGTTCAAGGATCTTGAAGAGAAGATCTCCACACGGATCACCTACAACATTCTTCCGATGCAGGTGACCATTGACTACATGCGGCAAACGGAATCTTCCGTGATGGCGCTGATCACGGTCCAGTTCGAAAACAAAGATCTGCAGTTCCAGACCAAAGACGGGGTTGCCAAGGCCACAGTCAATCTCCTTGGCCGCATCAGCACCATGACGCGCCGGCCGGTACAGACTTTTGAGAAGCCGCTGGAGATCGACGCGCCACCCGACATGCTGGCCAAATACCAGAAGCAGCGTTACATTTTCCAACAGGCCGTTCAATTGTCGCCAAGCCGCTACCGCCTCAACATCGTAGCGAAAGACACAGTGGCCGGCAACTTAAACAATTACGAAGTAGCGCTCGACGTGCCCCACTTCGACGAAGAGAAGCTGGCAACGAGCAGCCTGATTCTCGCCGATACAATTGAGCAGCTGCCTTTGAAGAGCATTGGCGGCGGGATGTTCTCGATCGGCGATATGAAAGTCCGGCCGCGGATCGGCAACAAGTTCGAGAAGAACGAAAAGATGGGGATTTATCTCCAGCTTTACAATTTCAGCCCGGACGAAAAGACACAGAAGCCCTCCGGATCTGTCGAGTATGAGATCGCCAAGGTCGGTTCGACCGACAAGATCATGGAGTTCACCGAAGAGCTTGACAGCATCGCGAATGCGGCCGCAAGCCAGGTGACGATCGAGAAACTTTTGCCGCTCAGTACGCTCCCGGCAGGCACCTATACACTGAAGGTCAAGGCGACGGACAAGAAGCGGAACGAAACCGTACAACAGCAGCAGAATTTTACGGTAAGCTGAAAGTCGGTAGTAGCAGGAACATGCAAGGCGCCAAGGCAATTCGCCCGTTGTGGTCGGTCCTGGCTCGCGCAGCGGTAAAAGCTGCGGGATCTTTCGCGGTTCCCTCGCTTTGCGGTGTTCTGGCACTTTCCGTACCATTTGCGCAGGGTGCGTCACCGATCCGGTTCTCCGGCGAGCTGGGCGGGTTGGTCACCGATATTGCCGGCAGACCGCAACCCGGCGCCGTCGTTCTCCTCTATAACAGGCAGGATGTCCTCCTGCAGCGTGTCGCAACAGACGCCCTCGGCAGTTTCGCATTCGGGGACCTCCTCCCGGACCTTTATTCGCTGAACGTTTCGCTTTCGAGCTTCGTTCCCGCGATGAAGGAGCGGATACAGATTCGCCCAGGCATGCGCAGCCTGCTCGAGATCAATCTCTCCCGCGTGTTCAGCTCAGTACAAGTGGTCTCGACCACTCCGGTACCGGGCGGTCTGATGAACGATAACTGGAAGTGGGCGTTACGTGCCGACAGTGCGACGCGACCGATTCTACGCATCCTCCCGCCGCAACAGCGTACCGACTCGCCGTCGGAATCCCACATCTTTACCGATTCGCGCGGCCTGGTCAAAATCTCCGCGAGCGATGGCGCTTCGGTGTCGAGCGACGGGCAAGGGGATCTCGGGACCCAATTCGCATTCGCAACTTCTGTCTATGGCGGTAATCGTCTGCAAGTCGCCGGAGATGTGGGCTACGCATCCGGATCGACGGCCCCCTCGGCGGCGATCCGCACGACTTACAGCCGAGAGCTGATGGACGGTGTCAAGCCCGAGGTTTCCGTGACGATGCGACAGTTTTTCGTGCCGCTTCGGGTGGGCCAGAGTCTGATCGGAAGTCCACAGGGTGACGGACCTCTGCCGGCGCTGCGCACGGTCGGAGTGAGTTTCGACGACAAGGCCCAGCTCACCGATTCGCTGCAGATGGAATACGGCTTCGCGTTCGACAACGTGTCGTTTCTCGACAGCCTGCATTACTTTAGCCCTTACGGAAAACTGATCTATGCGCTGCCGCGCGGGAAAGTCGACTTCACCTGGACCTCGGGCAACGCGCGCCCCGAACTCGGGATGGCGACATCAGACCCAAGCACCGATCTGCAGCGCGATCTTGCGACGCTCGCGGTGCTGCCGAGGGTCACGCTGATGGATGGCCATGCGAAGGTGCAGCGCGGCGACGACTTCGAGCTGGGAATTTCACAGCGCTTCGGTTCGCGCGAATATCGTCTTGCCGGTTATCATGAGCGCGTTGCCAATACGACGCTGACGCTCGCGTCCGCCGATCCCGCGCTTTTTCCCGGCGATCAGATGCCGGACCTTTTCTCGAACAGCTCTTTATTCAACATGGGCAAGTTCGACAGCTCCGGATATACGGCATCGGTCACGCAGGATCTGGGCGACAACTACAAGGTGACGCTGATCTATGGCTCGCAGGGCGTCGTTGCGCCGCGTACGAGCGAGATGACGATCACTACCGCTGACGATTTGCGCAGAGTAATGGAGGTGGGCCATCGTCCCGCCCTGACATTACGGATTTCCGGAGCGCTCAAGTCGACCGGCACCCGCGTCGTTGCCAGCTATCAGTGGACGGACTATCAGTCGGCAACGCCGGGTCCGTTGTTTTCGACGGAGTCGGCGCGGCCGGAGCCGGGTCTGAATGTGGTGGTGCGCCAGCCGATGCCCGCAATCCCGCGCATGCCGTGGCGGATGGAGGCATCCGCCGAACTGCGCAATCTTCTTGCCCAGGGATATCTGCCGCTGATGACTTCCGGCGGCGATCAATTTTTGCTGATCAATACCCCGCGGATCATTCGCGGCGGGATTGCTTTCGTATTTTGAAAACACAAGGCCAGAAATGTTCGAGGTGGGGCGGGTGGTTCCACCTGATGCCATCCGCGCATTCGGTGGTACACCACGGTTTGTATTTCGCGGATCCGAACGGCAAGGCGCATGAACGTCCCCGGCAGGGTTCCGAACCGGGTTTCAACGGGACGAGGCCGGGTGGGGAAGCCGAGCCTCCGGGAGCTTGGGCGGTTGGGGCGCAGCCGCACTTTCAACCTGAAGGTCTTGCGCTTCCGGTGAAGAAGGGGTCGGACTTCGCGATCCGGGATTCCTACACGCTGCCCGCGGCTTTCGATGCCGTATCGATCGGAGCACATGCCCATTACATTGGGAAGCAGCTCACGATGACTGCGACGTTGCCGACCGGGGAAGGAAAAACGCGGCTCCCGATCAAGGATTGGGACTTCTCGTGGCAGGATCTGCCGAAAGACAGGCGCCTCGATGCGGAAGTCCATTCCCGGATGGTGGCGGACCCGGCGCCGCGCCGCAAAGTCGCGGGTTTGCTTGCACAATGAAGTGGCTGCCTCTACTTGCGCTGGGAACGATCCTGCATCCGGGGGTGGCGGTGCGCGACATCGACGGTGTG
>DATAZF010000272.1:0-8821 GCA_036272235.1 Bryobacteraceae bacterium
CGTCTCGATAACGAGCGTGTCCCCTTCCCAGGTTCCGATCGAATAGCCCAGCCAGTTCGGGTTCGGATCTTTGGGAAGGCTCCGGCCGTCCGTGAAAATCTGCCGATACTCCATGTTGTATTCGTAGAGGATCGCGATGGAAGAGGAAGTCTGGATGATCTTGAACGGCGTCGGTATCGTGTCGATGGTCGGAACTCCGGCCGGAAGGCAGCGTGCGATCGGATTGTCTTTGCCGAGATTGTCGCTCCGCTCTTTGAAGACGGCGTCCGCCCACGGCTGCAATGGGACGCCGGCTGGCTTCAGATCCGTGCCGATGTCATACCAATAGTCCTCGGTGTGGATCGACCACAAACCTGAAAGATCGGGCTTTCCTGACGGCGCCACAGGTGTCTTCGCCGCCAGCGCCGGTTTCCCATCCGCATCTCGCGGAATGCCGGGCGTTTGAATCGCGGGCCACTGCGCGAGCAGAGGAGCAGCGCTGACAACGGCTATCGCGAATCTGGCGTGACGAGCGTCCATATCGAAATCTGGACGCTCCAGGGCGGAAGGCGGTTGCAGGACAGAACAATTCCAGTCACGACGCCAACATCCAGATACGAACGTAGCTTCGCGCAAACGCCAGTATCCGTATTCAACCAATCTGCGAAGCGCCGCCGGCCAATTCGACGTAAATTAAGGCGAGTCTATCGTTAAGGCTGCGGAAGCACCTCGCCACGCTGCAGCATGTTTCATTAAAGACGTGAGGCAGATTCTGAATCCACGGCCGTTTTCCGGTCGGCCGCAGATTCGCAATCTGCCCCACACTTTTGGCAAAAATGCTCTAAGATGCTACTTCATCAAAACGTGTACTTCATTGCCAGTTGCATGATCCTCGGATCCTGCGCCGCCGTTATCTCGCCGAAAGTACTCGTGGTCAGCGTCGTCCCGGGATTCATGAAGCGCACATTGTTCAGCACATTGAACGCTTCGACGCGGAACTGAAGATTCTCGCCCTCGCGGACACGAAACTCCCTCACCATCGCCATATCGAACTGGAAGAACTTCGGGCCAAGGACGTTGTAAACGCCCATATTGCCCAGTGTGCCGAGCGCAGGCTGCGCAAACGCCACCCCCGACCCGCTCAGCCAGGAGACGCACGGTGCAAGGTTTGCGCAGGAGGAGCCCTGATACGGCGACGCCGTGTTGACGGAGATCTGGTTTGGACGCTCGCCACCCGGATTAGCCGCGTTCATTCCGGTCAGCGCCTGATCCAGACCGGAACCGATCGTGAGCGGCGCACCGGACGAATAACGGTAAATACCCGAAACCGACCAGCCCGACGCCACAAGATTCACGACTTTGTTACTGAACTTCGGCGTACGAGCGACCACCGTGAGGTTGAAAAGATTCCGGCGATCCTGCGAACAATTCCCTATGTCCAGCGCGCGATCGTTCAGGTGAAGATAATTCGTCCCGGGGTTTGGCGTTGTTGTTCCGTTGTTCGCCAGACCGATGCAATGCGACCACGTGTAATTCGCAATGACCCTCACGTTGTTGGTAGCTTGCCAGTTTTCATTCAGGATCATGCCGTTGTAATTCGCCGTGGCGCCGGAATCATAAGCCGTCAGGTTGGAAATAGCCTGGGCCGCGACAGGATTGGACAGGTTCAACACCCGTCGCGCATTCACGTTCGCCGTATTCGAGCACGGCCCGGCCACCGCGAGTCCATACTGGCCTGCCGCGCAGTTTCCCGGAATATACACGCCCGGATTCAGCTCGACGTTATCCGGCAGGTGAATCGTGTTGCTCCCCACGTAGCTGATCGATGCGAACAGGCGGGGCGTGAACTGCCGCTGCAGGGCGGCATTCCAGCTATAGACTTCCGTGGTCTTGAAATAAGGCTCCACCGGATCGTAGACGGCTCCTGCCGGGAACTTCCCGATGGGCGCCGTGGAGTTGTACGGGAATGGATTGCCGCCGGGCGTGGTAATCCACGGCGTCGCAAGTGGAACCGGTCCATTCACTGTTGTGTCGCCCGCGAAAGGCGCAACGTTATCTTCGTTCTGATACGACTGCAGATTGATGAAGTCGTAGTTGATGCCGGCGCCGGCGCGAATCGCGGTCTTGCCGTCACCAAACGGATCGAACGCCACACCCACGCGCGGCTCGAAGTTTTTCCAGCTGCCGTTAATCCCCGCATGACCATTGAAACCCGCATCGCCCGGATAATAGAATCCCGGAGGCGCGTTGGTCCAGACCTTACTCACGGTTCCGGCATAGAAACGATTCAGGTCGAAGGTGTAGATCCGGCCGTCCCCCACCTGCATCGGGAAGAAGGGCTCCCACCGCAGGCCGAGATTGATCGTCAGCCGCGATGTCGCTTTCCAGGTATCCTGGCCGTACGCTCCGAAATACCATTGACGAACATCCAGATCATTGGGAATGGATTGGCGCATCTGCGAGAGATCCCCTGCCATAAAATCCGCGAGCCCCAGACCTGTAGTCTGGCCATTGATCGTATAGTTACCGATCGACCGCACGTTGGCCAGATCGAGCGCCAGCGCCCGCGTTTCGCTCGCGCCGAAGGAGAACTGATGCGCGCCGTGAATCCAGCTGAAGTCGTCGTTTACGGTGGCGAACGTATGTGCGTTCCAGACGTGCTCGGCGACGCCGGATCCGATCGAGGGCCCTCCGGTAATCGCCAGCGTCATCACTTTGGGAAGGTAGGTAAACGCATCGATGCCAACATCGCTGGGCCCAAAATATCTGGCGCCGTCGTGAAGCATGCCGATGCGGTTGATGGAAGCGCGAATGGAATTTACCTTCGTGCCGCTGATCAGCCAGGTATGTCCCACAGTTGCCGATTGAGCCAGATCGTCCGCCAGATTACACGAGATGCAGCTCGAAGCCAGGAGGTTGTTCGGCGTCAAAGTATAGGGCAAAACCTGATTCTGCTTTGTTGCGATGTAGCGGAAGAAAATCGATTGCTTGTCGTTCACCTGGTAGTCAAGCCGGAACGGAAGCTGCCAGTAATACTGAGACGTGTCGATTATCGATGAATATTGTCCGCACCCGTTCGATGCGGTGGGAAGGTAGCTGGCGATCTTTAGCGCCACGGGGCTGATCTGCGATTGCGCGATCTGGTTTGGCAAGCCGTTGATGGTCGTGAACGGGGCACCCAAAGTCACGTTGCGGCCCTGGCAGCCGGCGCTCGCGAAGGTGCTGAAGTCCCCGGAGAGCATCTGTTGCGTCGGCACAAAGGCCGTAGTCGGCGCAGCCGAGGAACGGAGTGTCGTCCCCTGATAGCCCGCGAAGAAGAAGATTTTGTTCTTCTTGATCGGCCCCCCGATCACGCCTCCAAACTGATTGCGTTTCAGCGTGTCCTGTTTCGCGGAGAAGAAATTCCGGGCATTCAGATCGCCGTTGCGGAAGAACTCGAATAAATCGCCGTGGAATGCATTGGTGCCCGATTTCGTCACGGAATTCACCTGCGCTCCCGAGTGCGTTCCGGAATTCGCGTTTTGCGCGCTGGTTTCGACCTTGAATTCCTGCAGAGCATCCGGAAAGGGCAACGGCAGGTTCGTGGAATCGTACATGTTCATATGCGGCGAGCCGTCAAGCCCGTAGTACATTCCAAACGAAGCGCCGCCGGCCACGGAAATCGTAACCCCCGTCTGCATACTCCAGGACACCGACGTCCCGGTCTGGACCGCGGCCCCCGTCAGCGCGATCAGATCGGTCGGCGTTCGCCCGTTCAGCGGCAGGTCGAGAATGCGCTGCGTCTCCATCACCGTGCCGACGCCCAGCTTCTGCGTTTCTACCAGCGCGGCATTCGCTTCCACCTGAATCGTGTCACTGACTGCACCGATAGCCAGCGTGATCGGAACCACCGGGTTACTGTCTACCTGCAGCACGATTCCGTTCTGGACGTATCTTGAGAATCCCGACTTCGACGCCTCAATCCGGTAAGGGCCGATCTGCAGATTCGGGATCACGAACTCGCCCGCATCGCCTGAAACCACCGGACGTCTGACGCCCGTGTCTGTGTTGATCGCGGTTACTTCCACACCCGGCACCAGAGCGCCGGTTTGATCTTTGGTCGTCCCACTGATTTGTGAAACCGCCTGCCCGTAGACGATCCCGCTGCAGACACTAAAAAGCAACGCGATCGGAATTACTCTAGACATGGACTTCCTCCTGAACCCCAAAGCTGCAGTGCGACGGGCAGTTTATAACTTCTTCGGATCCAATGCAACCGACCCCGTGTAAGTTTTTCGTTAAAACAACGCGCTCAAGCCCATTCGGATCAGCACATACACAAACCAGAGGCTCGCGACCGAGAACACGCCGAACGAAATACTTGTGCGATTCACCTTTGCGAACCCATATCCCATCAACCCGATTTCCGCGAATGTCAGCACATCGAGCGCGCTAAGCAGCGTGTACAACCCGCGCGACATCGTATCTTTATCCATGAACGCGCCGACGTTCGTCGCCAGCAGGTTGTTGATATCGAGCGAGGTCCGGTCCGGCGCAGCAAAAAGCACCAGCACCGTCATCAGGCACACCACCAGCCGGTACGGAAACTGCGCCAGCGCCACCATCGAAAAGTTCGTGCTGAATCGGGGCTGCTTGCTGCCCATCAGCGCGAACACCGTGAGCAACCCGGAGATGAGTACCAGCGATCCAACCCCTGCCAGCACCGTCGCGCCATAGGTGATGTAGACCTGCGCCGGTGAATTGGCCCGGTCCATCGCGGTCTGCATTTGCTCCGGGCTGAGCCGCGTATTCTGCAACTGCTGCCGCATAATCGCTTCCATCCCGATCCACCGCACCGCCGCCACCGTCGTCCCCACCAACAGCAGCACGCCGAGGATCGTCGGCAGCACCCACGCGCTCTTGCGATTCTCAAGGCTCGCGAAAAGCTTTCCAGGCGCGTAAAAAACTTCAAATATTCCCATGTCGCGAAAAAGTCTATCAGCTTTTCCGGCGGGGCATTCGGTTTCACATCCTTCCTTGTTTCGCATCCTTGCTAGACTGGCCCACAGGAATGGCCGAGCTCGAAATCAAGCCGACTTACACCATGCGTCTCCGCGTGGCGGCCGTGCTTCTGGCGGGCGCCGGCATCGCGATGGTCCTGGTTTACCTCCTTGTTGGCGGCGGTACCGATCTCTTCGCCCGTCGTACCACTCTGACCGCTTACATGCCCGATGCCGCCGGCATCACCACCGACTCGGAAGTGCGCCTCAGCGGCATCCGTATCGGCAAAGTGCAAAAGGTGGAGCTCTCAGGCATCCTCGACCCCCGCCGGGCCGTGCGTGCGGAAATGCGTGTTCTTACCCGCTACCTCAAAGGCATTCCGCAGGATTCCCAGACCGACGTCAGCGCCGACACTCTCGTTGGCTATCAATTCATTGATGTCGCCGAAGGTAAGAGCCCACTTCCCATCGGGGAAAACGGTGTTCTTCAAAGTGAGCCCGTGAAAGAAGCCGGCGATCGGGCCGATCTCATTCGGACCCTCCAGGGCAACCTCGCCCAGGTCGACCAGTTGCTCGCCACTATGACCTCGCCGGATACCGAAATCGGAAAGTTCATTACCGGCGAGGAAATGTACGACACAGTCCTCGCCGCTATGCAGGGCTTCGACCGTGATCTCCACACCTTTCTTACTCCCCAAAGCGACCTCGGCAAAGCTTTCTACACCGACGAAATGTATAACCGCACGCGCGATCTCTTCGCCAATGCGGATAAACTTCTCGCCTCCATCCAGAATGGAGAAGGCTCCGCCGGCCACTTGTTTGCGAGCGATCAACAGTACAACGATTTTTTGAAGGAGCTCACCGCCTTCCGCACCACCATGGCCGATCTCAAAGCGGGCAAAGGCGCCATGGGCGGGATGCTGCAGGATGACGAAAGCTATCGCAAAGCTGTACGCATGGCTGCCGATGCGGACGCCCTGCTCGCCCGCTTCAACGCCGGCGAAGGGACTGCCGGGCGCCTCTTATCCAACGCCCAGTTGTATGAATCCCTGAACGGCTCGCTCCGCAGTATGGAGCAGCTCCTGCGCGACCTGCGCGAGAACCCGCGCAAATATCTCCGCGTCAAACCCTTTTAATAAAACAGGCCGCTGACCCGTCTTGCCGCTGCATCCTGGGCCTGTGAAGATTGAAGTTTTGTGCGAAGCATGTGACACAATGTCGGCGGCATGGCGTCAAATCTGTTTTACCGTTCGTCGGACATCAGGCGGTCTCGGACAGTCGTTATTTGTGGAGTTATTGCAGTATCGTGGCTTTCATCTGCGGTTCTTTCCCGAGCGCAATCCAAAGCGGCCGAGGGACCTCACTTCGATGTCGCCTCGATAAAGCTGAATGCCGATGGTGACTACCGTGTCTATAGTGCGGATAATGCGGGAGGCCGGTTCTCAGTGACCGGAATCACGTTTCGACTTCTGATGCGGTACGGATACGATGTGCAGGATTTCCAGATTATCGGCGGACCGCGCTGGATCGGCACAGACCGATGGAACGTTGAGGCGAAAGCGGACGGCGTGGCGGGCAGGTTACCGGTGGAACAGCAGAAACGCGCGATTCAGGCGTTGCTCGCCGACCGATTTCACTTGAAAGTTCACTTTGAGAAGAAAAAACTGGTACCGGCCTATGCCTTGGTGGTTGAGAGAGGCGGTGCGAAGTTTAAGGACAGTACAGCCGGGACGGGGTTCGAGGTCCACTTGGGCCGCGGGCACATTTCCCTGAAGAAAGCTCGGCTGACAGCTCTTGCTACCCAACTTACCAGGCAACTGGGCCGCCAGGTGGTCGACAAAACGAACCTCACGGGAGAATATGATCTCGCGCTCGATTGGACGCCCGCAGCAGGTGAAAGTAGTGCGATTCCCGGTCAACCCGGACCTCCGCCCGAGATCCAGTCAGATGGGGATGATCTGAAGCCATCGATTTTCACTGCCTTGCAGGCGCAGCTCGGTCTTCGGTTGCAAGCCACCAAAGCCCCACTGGACGTGTTGATTATCGACCGGGTTGAGAGACCTTCGGAGAATTGAACAACGGCTTGTCACTTCGCATCCGCCAGCCCTTCCGGACAGGCAAACTCCCGCAGCTCATCGTTCTTGCCCTGCGCGGCCTTCCGGTAAGTCTTCACTGTCTCCCACGGCTTCGTCAGCGCCCTGGGATCGGTAACCGTAATCCGGTCCTCCAGCCTTCCCGGCGACGTCAGGCGAATACGTTCTTTGACAGTCATATCCTCGCTGTGCGGAGAGAAGCCTTCAATGAACGAATTTGTATTTAATGCCACGGTATCCACAACGAGCGTGTCCGCTTCCCAATGCCCTGTGGAATAGCCGGCATAAGTCGGATCGTCCAGAATTTTCTGTGTTGCCTTGCGCCCATCGAGGTAGACACGCCTCATGGCATCGTTCAGCTCACTGAAGAATGTGATCTTGTCTTTGTTCTGCATGATCTCCATGCCGTAGGCCATGCTCATCATCGCCGGCATTCCAGGCGGCAGACACTTCGCCGTGTAGTCGTACTCATAGGAACCGGAAATCCGCGACTTGCTGATCATCTGCCACCTGGCCATGTATTCGGGCGTAAGTGAGGGAGCGTCGGGCGCCCGCCCGCGTGATCCATCGGAGATTGGCGCCGACACAGTCGGCTTCGGTGGAGGCCCCTGCCGCGGTGCTGCCGGGGGCGGTCCCCCCGCCCTGCCACCAGCCGGGCCAAACGGCGACAGCGGATAATACACGCCCGAAAAGTCCGGCGTTTGGGCCGCCAGTGTAGCGGCGCCGGCAATCGCCATGCCGCACAGGATCCATTTCATTGGGTTCATCGGCTGACCCTCACCTATTCCTGGGGCGGCGCATTCGGCAGAATCGTGCCGTCCGCTTTCGTTACCCGCGCCACCAGGCTGACAAGAGTCCCATCCTTCGACGGACTCATATCGATCGTGATCTTCTCGCCGGCCGCGACCGACTTCGGTGTCCAGCCTGCGCGCAGCAGTACGCCAGGCGCGCGTCCTTCGCATGCCCACTCGACTTTGCCGCCCTTTCCGTCGTCGACGGTAAGGTAGATCCACGTGTGCGGATTCGCCCACCGGAATCCTTTTACTACTCCTGTGACTGTGATGACCTTGGTGACTTCAAAGCCGACGTTGCTGTGGTGGGAGTATGCCGGGGCAGCCACAAACAAAGCTGCACCCAGCACAAAAGAACCTGCTGTCGGACGTAGCCGCATCCACGAGCCTCCCGAAAATCCCCTGTAGCATACCAGAGTTTTTTCAGGTGGGGCAGGCGGTTCCGCCTTTCAGGATTTATCGCTACCTTGCTAACTCTTCCTCGCGGCCTTCTTCGTAGCTGTCGCGGACCCCGCTCTCTTTGCAGCCCATCGTTTGCGCAATGCTTCCGAAAGCCTCTTTCGTCCCTCGGGAGTCATACCGCCTTTACGCACTGCTTGAGCTGGTGCCGCTTTAACCGGCACCGATTTCGCGGGGGCTGCAGATCCGGCTCTTTTTGCCGCCCAGCGCGCTCTCAAAGCTTCCGAAAGCCTTTTGCGCCCTTCCGGCGTCATGCCGCCGGCTTTTCGCTTTCCTTTGCGTCTGCCACGAGCCACCGCTGGCTCCGCCGCGGGAGCGCTTGCGCTTTCTGTGTCTCCTACTTCTCGCAGAGCCGACAGTGCGCGCTCGATCGCTTTCCCTTGCTGTTCGAGCTGTCTGATTATGTCGTTAAGTCCAGTTGTCATTTTCGCCCCTGTCGACCTCAATAGAATCGACAACCAAATCATAGCGCATAGACCCCTGATTCTTATAGGAATTCCTCTCTAAGTCTGGTCTAATG
>DATAZF010000273.1:0-6116 GCA_036272235.1 Bryobacteraceae bacterium
GATCAGAACGCTGCGCATCTGGCTGTGGCCGAGACCGCACAATTCCGCGCAGGCGATTTCGTAACTGCCTGGATTTTCAACGTGGAGCTCAAGAGGGATTTCCATCCCCGGAACAATGTCCTGCTTGGTGCGCAGTTCGCGTACGAAGAAATCGTGGATGACGTCGCGCGAGTGCAGCAGCAGAAGCACCTTGCGATGCGCCGGGATGTGCAGGCTGGCGGTTACAAAGTCGTCCTTGCCTGCTGGATCGCCGGGGTCGATACCGACAGGATTTCCGCCCGCGTCGCTGATGAACTGGATTGCGGTGTGGCCGAAGCGTCCGTCAGGACCGGGATAGCGGAAGCTCCACGCGAACTGGTGGGCGTGGACCTCGATGACCTCTTCTCCGGCAGCCCGGGTGGGGATCTTTGCCCAGCCGCGCGACCCCAGCACCGACAGCGTGATGAAAAGCCCGGCAGTGGCGATGAGCCAGGTCCATTCCAGGCGTCGGTTCCCATCTGTGGATGCTGCCGCCCGGCGGCCGCGGGCGCGGAATATCGTCCAGGCAAGAAGGATCTGTGCGGCCACGAAGATGACTCCGGTGATCCAGAGCGTGGTTGTGAACTGACGGTCCCAGGCGAGAGCTTCAGTCGTAATGGCAAGGGGAAACCACACGGGCTTGAAAGCGAAGAGAACACATCCAGCCAGCGCGAGGAGGAGCAGGATGAGGCCGAGCGGCATTCGAATGCGGAAGTTCTCCTAACAGGGTGCTGAAAAACTGCGAAACCCAACCGGCCGAAAACAAGGAGTTTGCATTTTCTTATCGGCGTTCATCTGCGGCTGAATTGCCTTTTTCAGCGTCCGGCTAAAAGCAACTTCAGTATAGATGGGCGGTGCCGCCAAACAAAAAGACGCCGGCGGAAGCACCGCCGGCGTCGCAGACGTTCTGGATCAATCTCTCCCTATTGAAGGATTACCGTCGCATTGTCACTCGACTGCCCGCCCGTCGCGTCTGTAATCGTGAGCGTGAATACATAGGTTCCCGGACCGGCATTGAGCGTCACAATTGGAGTCGCCGTGCCCGCCCCGAGGATGCTCGCGGCCGGTGAAAACGGCGTGGTGGTCCATTGATAAGTCAACGGCCCGTTCGCGCTGGTCGATAGCGTTCCATCGAGCTCCGCTTCGATCCACGTGGTGAGCGCGCCTTTCGGAGAGGCCACAGCGTGTGTTCCGACGCCGGGGCCGGCGCTTGCCACCGTACCTGTTGTCGGGTCGAGAGTCACTGCCCGCGCGGGCACGCTGCCGAATCGGAACATTCCATTCAGCGGACCGGCTTCGGCGTCGGCAGAGTTGTCGCCGATGCGGCCGAGGTTCCAGTTGTCTTCGATGAAACGCAGGATCGACGACTGGTCCGTAACCGTGTGGTCGACATAGTTGGCCTTCGCGAAGGGCGAGATGACGAGCAGGGGCTGGCGCGGTCCGTAACCGCAACGGCTCTGGTAGCTGGATACCCCGGCGCTGCCGCACGATCCGGAGCCTTCCAGAAAATCATCCGCAGTCGCGGACTGGTTGATCACTGGTCCCATGACGTGGTCGTACCAGCCGTCGGAATCGTCGTAAGCGATCACGATCGCGGTGCTGCCCCAAAAAGGCGACTGCATAATCGAGTTGACAGTGTTGACGACGAAGGTCTGCTCGTCGAGCGGATCGGAATACGCGGCATGCCCATCCTGATAAGCCGCGGCTTTGATATAGCTCACCGCGGGCAGATTGCCGGCGCTCAGCGCGTCGAAGAAATCGCTCGTGTCGTATTGATGATTCGCCTGGTCGGTCTTGCCGATATTCGCGACCGAAGCCGGCGGCAGATGATGCGGGTTCGCGGTCTGCTTGTAGTACTGAAAGGGCTCGTGGTGCGGGATGTAATCGCCCGTGGTCGTGACAGCGTCGTCGCCCGCGAGGCCGACATGGTGTGCCGCGCACACTGCAACGCCGTTGTTGCTCGACGTGGGTTTGAATCCGCCCTGGAACCATCCCCATGTCAGGTTTTTCGCGTTCAAAAGATCGCCGACATTCTTTCCGCTCATCGTGACGTAAGTCCGTGGCGGTGCCAGCGTGCAGTCGTCGAGAGAGGGATCCGGCCGGGCATCTCCGATCAACGAGCCACCGGAGCCGACACTCCCGGCCGCGCTCCCGGCCGCGCTCCCGGCCGTGACTGTCGCACCGTGGGTTTGTCCGGATACGAGATTGATGGCGCCGGGCGCCGATGGTCCGAACGTCGTCGAAAACGAGTTATCGCTCATCGCGTAATTCTGCGCATAGTTCCAGTAGGCGGTCACGGTGTTGCCATCGTAATAGCCCATGACGACATTCTTGCCATAACCGGCGACGTCGCAGCTGGCGCTGGAGCTTCCCACCGATTCCACGAACTTGTTCATCAACCCGCCGTTAAAGGCTTTCTGCTCGTCGTTGTAGTTGTGGTCCTGATCGCAGGTGACCGCCTGCGCCCGGGTCAGGCGAAACGGCTGCGCCGCGTTCGGATTGGTCGTAAGCAGAGGTCCTGACAAACCGTTTACAGCCGGCGTGTTCGACGCCCCTGTGAACACCGGCTCGGCGCTGTTGTTGTTGGCGGCTATCGGATAAGTGGCGAAATAATGATCGAACGAAACGTTCTCCTGATAGATCACCACCACGTGCTGAATCGGCGTTGTGGCCGCGGGTGGCTGAGTCTGGGCTTGCGTAAAACACGGCGCCATCAGGGCTCCGGCCAGACAGACCGGAATCGAAAATGGATTACCTCGGCGGCAGATCATTCGTGTGTATCCTCATTGGAATCGCACCCGGCTGGAGCGGTTCAGTTGTGCGGCCTGCCGAATGCGTGATCCTCAGATTGCCATCGCAGAATTACCCTGTGTTGACGGCATGATGAGAAACCGATGACAACAGCGTCAATCACCGGCGGGAGACCCTGGTAGTTTTCTTCGCGGCGGGGCGTACTTCGATCGACCCCATCATCCCGGCATCCTCGTGCTCCAGAATGTGGCAGTGATAGAGAAATGTGCCGACGATGTTCGGGTCGCGAAAATCCATGCGCAGCTTCACGCTCGGGTAAACCGCCGCCTTGCCATCCCAATACGGAAGTTCGATCGTGTCGCGCAGGGCCGATTCTTTCAGGGGATGGCCGTCGCGCTCCAAAACCTGAAAGTGCAACTGATGGATGTGGAAAGCGTGCGACTCGGTGGTGCGGTTTTCGATTGTCCAATCCTCCACGGTGCCGTTCCTCACCGTGATGTCGGGAGTGGTGGAATTCATGTCGAAGACCTTTGGTTTCGCTCCTTCCTCAGTGATGAAGTAAGAGATGTCTTTCTTCGGATGCAGCGGATCGGGTGACTCTTCTGAAAAGTAGAGCTGCCGATGCCGGGCGGGATGCAGAGAAATCAGATCTTCGAACACCCGGGACTCGGCCGGGCGCGGCGCTGCCGGGAGCCTCGGCAACTCCGGCGCATCGGTTACGCTCCTGAGATTTGCCAGGACCCGGTAGCTGTCGCTGTCCCCCAGCGGGCCGTTGTTATAACGCCTTGTGACGAACTGGGCAAACATGCCGGGCGGCGGTGTTTCCATGATGAATTCAACACGCGATCCGGGTGAAAGTAATATCGATGTCCGTCCGGCGGCCGCGAACGCCGGACCCACTGGAACGCCATCCAGCGCGACAACGCGCATCGTCTGGGCAATCTGTGTGTCGGGCGTCGGCCAGTAGAGCAACTGCAGATCGAAGAACGTGTCGGCTGCGGCGTTCAGGACTCTCCAGAATTCCTTTTGCGAGGGACGAACCGGCATGACAGGGGGCTTGTAAAGGGGAAAGAGCACGGGCACGAAGTTGACCGATAGGTCGAGCGAGGGGCGCGAGGGATCTTCTTCGTCCTCGGTGAGGCCTCCGATCAGTTGGTCGCGGAGCACGAGAACCCGCTCCGGAAGCCCGGCCACATCCGGATTTGCGCGCTCGATCCCTTCCACGATCAGCGGTCCTGAAGCACCTCCTATCACCTGGCGCTCGCTAAACCCGTGCGGGTGCGGATGATACCAGTAAAGGCCTGGCGGCGTATTGGCCGGAATCTTCATGCGGTATTCGAACGCGGGGTCGCCTGGCTGCACCATTGTGTGGATCACATCATCCTGATGGCAGACCGGCGGAATACTTAGCCCGTGGAAGTGCAGGTTGGTCGTCGTTGCGGTAATAGGCCCGTGTCCGCACGAGTTGGTGGACATTCCCGCGGCGTGGACGTGCGCAGGCGATCCGGTAGCATCCGGCGGCAATTCGTTGCGAAGGTTAAGTACGACCTCATCACCCGGGTTCACTCTCAGCGCCGGATTCTCCGCGCCTTCCCGGTCGAGATAGCAGTAGTCGGTAAGGCCGTATACATCGACCGCGCTCCGCAGTGAAAAGTCGGCCTGGAGGACACCATTCAAGCTCCGCAACTCGGCGGGCGCGCGCACGATTGCGCCGGGAACCGGGCGCGGGCAAACAGGCTTTTGCTGGCCAAAGGCGCGTCCCGCCAGCAGAAGGCACGCGACGCCGCACAGGATCCGAACGAAGGACAAGCTACCACGTTCGCACTCCAGAGTTACAGCGCACTGACAATTCGATGAGGACGGGGTTACACGGGCCCCCGTATTCGGCTAACCGCATTCGGCCAAAGACGTGCCCGCGATCTGACAGCCCCGATGGTCGAATCGCCCAACTGGATCGAAACGGACATTCCTGCCAGACTCGATCGCCTGGCATGGTGCCGATGGCACTGGCTGATTGTTATTGGTCTCGGCATCACCTGGCTGCTGGATGGTCTGGAAGTTACGCTCGCCGGCTCGCTGGCGGGAATGTTGCGGAGTCCACAGAGCCTCGGCCTCAGTGAAGCGCAAGTGGGCGTCTCGGCAACGGCTTATCTGGCCGGAGCCGTAATCGGCGCCCTCATCTTCGGGCACGCGACGGATCGGCTGGGCCGCAGGAAACTCTTCTTCCTCACCCTGCTTCTATATCTCACCGCGACGGGCCTGACCGCCTTCTCGTGGAATTTCGCGAGTTTCATTACATTCCGCGCCCTCACCGGGGCCGGCATCGGCGGGGAATACGCGGCCATCAACTCGGCCATCGACGAGTTGATTCCCGCGCGCGTGCGCGGGCAAGTGGATCTGATCATCAACGGCACCTTCTGGATCGGCGCCGCGGTCGGCTCCCTCGCGTCGATCGTCTTCCTGAACACGCGCTGGTTCGGACCCGATATCGGCTGGCGCCTCGCATTCGGCATCGGCGCGGCTCTCGGCATCGCGATTCTTCTGGTGCGGCGGCACATCCCGGAGAGTCCGCGCTGGTTGTTGACGCATGGCCGTCCCCAGGAAGCGGAAAAGGTTCTCGCGGAGGTGGAGGCCGCGGTGGCGAAGAGCGGTTGCAGCCTTCCGCCCGCCGCAGGGCGCGTTCACCTTGTGGCGCGCGAATACACCCCATGGCATGAAATCTGGCAGGCGATGGTGCACGATCATCGCAGCCGCTCGGTGCTCGGACTCATCCTGATGGCCGCGCAGGCGTTTTTCTACAACGCGATCTTCTTTACTTACGGACTGGTCCTGATGCGCTACTACGGAACTTCACCCGAACGCATCGGGATCTACCTGCTGCCATTCGCGCTCGGGAATTTCTTCGGTCCCGTGGTACTTGGGAAGCTCTTCGATTCTTTCGGCAGGAAACCAATGATCGCGATCACCTACGCGGGAAGCGGCATTCTGTTGCTCATAACCGGATGGATGTTCGAACACGGCATGTTGTCGGCTGCAACGCAAACCGTCGCATGGTCGGTGATCTTCTTCATCGCCTCGGCGGCGGCGAGTTCCGCCTACCTGACCGTGAGCGAAATCTTTCCGCTCGAAATCCGCGCCCTTGCCATCGCGGTATTTTTTGCCGCCGGTACGCTCGTCGGCGGCGTCGCCGCGCCCGCGCTCTTCAGCCGGTTGATCGCGAGCGGGTCTCGCGCAATTCTGTTCCGGGGCTATGCGGCGGCAGCGCTGCTGATGATGATCGCGGCGAGTGCGGAGTTGATGATCGGTGTGGCGGCAGAGCGCCAGCCTCTCGAGAGCATCTCCGCTCC
>DATAZF010000274.1:0-6068 GCA_036272235.1 Bryobacteraceae bacterium
GCAGCATGGCTGCCGCGCATGAGAGGGCGAGCGTTTTCACAATTTTCCCCTTATCCCCTGGAGGCGGTTCTGTAAACCTTCAGCGGAATGATATAACAGTTTCCCGTGTTTGACCAGCGGGAATGCATGCATTTTAAAAAATGCTTCTACGGTGGAATCTGCCTGTTTACTGGAGTTTTCGCCTGTTCGCGAAACTCGCGGCAAAAAAAGATGCATTCAATGCGTCCTCCCGAAGGTCTCAACAGATATGTTGCCGGTTTCTATTTATCGCGAAAAGTACTTCACAAAAAAGGGACCACAATCTACGCAATGAGGCGTGGTCAGAACGCCTCCCCGGCATTGCCTTGATCTTCCTGCGCAAGTCCGCCGCATGGATGATTCTCGAAAAGACAAATCGTCGCGCGCACGGAATCTTGCGACGAACACCTGCGCGACAAAGTGCAATCCGTCGGGGGGCGCCGCAAATTCAGACAACGCCGTTCGCGGAGTATGCGGCTGCCGGTTCCTGTGTCGCGGCCTGGGTCACAAAACAACGGCCGGGCGATGGTGCAGACGATGGGCGAAGAGGCGTTCGCTGGCGAGCGAACCGCGCCAGAAGGGCCTGCTCTGGAACTCCACCTATAAGGTGTCGTTCGGCGGCGATTATCAATTTCACACCCCGGAGAACGAGAAGGAGCCCGTGAAAATCTCACCGGCGCCGGAAAAATAACTGGCATGAGTCGCCGTCGACGCTCCCCCGCAAGGCGATATCCGGCTGCGTGTGAGCTATAAATCGGAGGGTGTGGAATCGTGGAAATACAGTTTTGGTGAGGACGTGAATCCTGTCCAGAACCAGGGACTGATGGCCGCTCGACTGGAATTTCCGGGATCTCGTCTCCGGCTACCAGATCCGCCATGACGATGCCGGAGAAGTTGCTGCCTGGTCCGCTCGCCAGCGAGATCAGCTTCTTCGCCCCGCTGTCGCTGTTCTTCTTTTTCCTCGTTATCTTCATCGTCATCTTCGTCGGCTGGGCGTTCTTGCTCTTCATTTGCCGATCGCTTATTTGGCTGATCATCCCGATATCCATGCTCCTTTCCGGTCTCCTCCGCTGTGCCGGCGTTTCCGGTCGTTACTTATCTGCGGCCAGTCACGGGGACACAACTCGCCGTGCGCGAGGCCGCGGTCGCACAGATATTTACCTGGCGCTGTTGTCATTACGCGTTCTTATTTAGGGGGCTCACCGGGCTGTCGATCACGGTCGGCGCCATTTTGACGCTGTTCCTGTGATGCAGATGACCCGGCGGATCAAGTGGCCGGAAAGGTTTGCCGCGTTCGAACTACCGAAGTTGGAAACGCGGCAGGTCAACGAAAAGCGCCGGCGGCAAGAGCGCCAGCGGTACATCAGGACTATGTGCGGGTGTTGATGGAGCCGACACGCCCGGCTTCATAGGCAGCGATCGCCGGTTGCTGTTTCAGGATCCAGCCCAGTTCGTCGATGCCGTCGAGCAGGCAGGTCTTCGAGAACGGGTCCACCGGGAATTCCACCTTTTCGCCATCCGGAAGCGTCATTGTCTGCGAGGCCAGATCGATTTTCACCTTTGCATCTTCCGCAAGGGTAAAAAGCTTGTCATGCACCGGCTGCGAAACAACGATCGGCAGCAGGGAATTCTTCAGCGCGTTGCCCTTGAAGATATCTGCGAACGACGTGCTGATCACGGCGCGGAATCCGAACTGCGTCAGGGCCCACGGGGCGTGCTCACGCGAACTGCCGCAGCCGAAGTTGTCGCCCGCGAGAAGGATCCCGGCATTCCGGCCGCGCGGCGTGTTCAGGATAAAGTCCGGTTTCGGATTCCCCTGCGCATCGTAGCGCCAGTCGCAGAAAAGCTGCTTGTCCAGTCCCTCTTTGGAGGTCGTCTTGAGGAAGCGCGCGGGAATGATCTGATCCGTATCGATGTTATTGAGCGGCATCGGAACCAGCCGCGATTCAAAAGGAAGAAACGGTTTCAAAGAATTGTCCTCACGTCGGTAACTACGCCGGTGATCGCACTGGCGGCGGCTGTCAGCGGAGAAGCGAGGAACGTGCGCCCGCCCTTGCCCTGACGGCCTTCGAAGTTTCGGTTGCTGGTCGAAACGCTGTATTGGCCCGGCTGCAATTGATCGCCGTTCATCGCGATGCACATCGAGCAGCCCGGCTCGCGCCAGTCGCATCCGGCGGCACGGAAGACTTCGGGCAGCCCTTCGGCTTCGGCCTGACGCTTGACTTCCATCGAGCCCGGCACGACCATCACGCGAACGTTCGGATTGACCTTACGGCCTTTGAGAACGCCGGCCGCGCTCCGCAGATCGGAGATGCGCGAGTTCGTGCAGCTGCCTATGAAAACCACGTTCACGGCATGTCCCGCCAGCGGCTTGCCCGCTTCGAGCCCCATGTAGGCCAGCGCTTTCGAAAGCGTATCTCGCTCCAGCGGATCGGAAAGGCTCGACGGCTCCGGCACCGCGGCGTTGATCGAAACGCCCATGCCGGGGTTCGTTCCCCACGTGATCATCGGTTCGAGCGCATCGCCGTCGATCGTGACTTCGCGATCGAACTTCGCGCCCGCATCGGTGGGCAGCCTGCGCCAGCGCGCGACGGCCGCGTCCCAGTCCGCGCCCTTCGGAGCGAAATGGCGACCATGCAGGTAGTTGAAAGTTGTATCGTCGGGCGCAACCATGCCGGCGCGCGCGCCGCCTTCGATCGACATATTGCAGACCGTCATGCGGCCTTCCATATCGAGCGAGGTGATGGCCGGGCCGGTGTATTCGAGCACCGTGCCGGTGCCGCCACCGATCCCGATCCGGGCGATGAGCGCGAGGATAATGTCCTTTGCCGAAACGCCGGTCCTGAGTGAGCCCGTGACGTTCACCCGGAAGGTTTTCGACGGGCGCAGCAGCAGGCACTGCGAGGCCAGCACGTTTTCGACTTCGCTGGTGCCGATTCCGAATGCCAGCGCGCCGACCGCGCCGTGAGTCGCTGTGTGACTGTCACCGCAGACGACGGTCATGCCGGGCTGCGTGAGTCCGAGCTCGGGTCCGATGACGTGTACGATCCCCTGATGGCTCGAATGTACGCCGTAGTGGGTGATGCCGAACTCCCTGCAGTTCTTGTCCAGCTGGGCGACCTGATTCGCCGCGATGGGATCCACGATCGGCAGAGAGCGGTCGGTAGTCGGAATGCTGTGATCGGTCGTCGCGATCGTGAGATCGGGACGACGCACTTTCAAGCCGCGTTCGCGCAGCCCCTGGAAGGCCTGCGGCGAAGTGACTTCATGCACGAGGTGCAGATCGACATAGATGAGGCTGGGAGCGCCGGGTTCTTCGTGGACGACGTGCGCATCCCAAACCTTTTGGGAAAGAGTCTTTAGATTGCCTGACAAACTGCTTCTCCTGTTTCTTCCGTGGTGGCGGGTTTGCCGGCCGGACGAAGGTCCGCCGTCACCTTGCCACTGTTCAGAACCTGTTCCATGGCGCGATTGACCGCCGCCGCTTCTTCGGTGAGTCCAAAGCTGTATTCGAGCATCGCCGCGACCGAGCCGATCGCCCCAAACGGATTCGCTTTGTTCTGGCCCGCGATGTCGGGCGCCGAACCGTGCACCGGTTCATACAGCCCCGCCCATGCGCCGGACGGCTTCTTATCGCCGATGGAAGCCGACGGCAGCATCCCGATCGATCCGGCCAGCACCGCGCCTTCGTCGCTCAGAATGTCGCCGAACATGTTTTCGGTGACCATCACGTCGAACTGCTTCGGATTCAGCACCAGCTGCATCGCGCAGTTGTCGACCAGCAGATGATCGAGCGAGACATCGCCGTAATCCTTCGAAACTTCGACGACTACTTTGCGCCAGAGCTGCGAGGTGTCGAGGACGTTCGACTTGTCGACGGACGTCAGCTTTTTGCGCCGCTTGCGGGCGAGTTCGAAGGCCATGCGGGCGACGCGGGCGACCTCACGGCGCGTATAAGTCATCGTGTTGACGCCGCGCTCGTCCATGCCTTCGCCGGAGATGCCGCGCGGCGTGCCGTAATACAGACCGCCGGTGAGTTCGCGGACGATGATCATGTCGACGCCGTCAACGCGATCGTTCTTGAGCGGCGACGAATCGAGCAGGGCCTTGTAGCTGCGCACCGGCCGCAGGTTGGCGAAGACGCCCATGGCTTTGCGGATGCCGAGGAGCCCGGTTTCCGGACGTTTGTCCGTCGGCGCGTTATCGAATTCGGGCAGGCCGACGGCGCCCATCAGAACGGCATCGGCTTCGAGCGCCAGCTTTTCCGTTTCCGGCGGCAGCGGCTTGCCGGTTTTGTGGATGGCGACGCCTCCCAGCAGCCCTTCGCGAATGGTCAGCTGGTGGTCCCATTTCCGGGCCACGACGCGCATGACGCGCACAGCTTCGCGGGTGACTTCGGTGCCGATCCCGTCGCCGGGCAGCACAAGTACGTTGAGATTCAAGTGTTCTCCTTAATAAGGGCTGATTGCGGTTCACAGACCGGGCGAATACTATCCGCCGCAGGATGCATCCTGCCCCACAGCCAACCTTCCAGTCTACTGTGGCGGCTTTTTACTCGGCTATGACAGTCACCAGCACTTGCTGGCTGCGGAGGGCGAGGGCCGCGATCTCCTCATCCATCAGACCCTTTTTGTTGTCTGCCAGCGCTGTAATTTCCGTGTAGACCAGATCGAGCTCTTCTTTTGTCAGCGTAAATCCGAGGTCTTCGAGGCGATTCTTCAGCGCATGCCTTCCGCTATGCTTGCCGAGAACGAGCCGGCTTTCGGGCACGCCGACCGATTTCGGCTCCATAATTTCGTATGTCGTCCGCTCTTTGAGGAAGCCATCCTGATGGATGCCCGCTTCGTGCGCGAAGGCGTTCCGACCCACAATCGCCTTGTTCGGCTGCGGACCGAAACTGATAATCGAGGTCAGCATCTGGCTGGCCGGGAACAGGTGTTCCGTGTGAATGCCCGTCGTATACGGGAAGCGATCCTGACGGGTCTTCATGATCATCACGATCTCTTCAAGCGAGCAGTTCCCCGCCCTTTCGCCGATGCCGTTTATGGTGCATTCGATCTGACGGGCGCCGGCCTTTACGGCCGCCATGGAATTCGCCACCGCGAGGCCGAGATCGTCATGGCAATGGACGCTCACAATCGCCGTATCGCCGAGGGCTTTGACGACGCGGCCGATGATTTCACCGTACTCATCGGGCGTCGAATAGCCGACGGTGTCGGGGATGTTGACGGTCCGCGCGCCGGCGGCTACGACTGCGCGCGAAACCTGCTCGAGATAGCCGGGATCGGTGCGCGCGCCATCTTCAGCCGAAAATTCGACGTCATCCACATAAGAGCGCGCGAGCTCAACGGCGGCGACGGCGTGATCGAGCACCTGCTGACGCGACATCTTGAGCTTGTACTTCAGATGGATGTCGCTGGTCGCGAGGAAGGTATGAATGCGCGGCCGCCGCGCTTTTTTCAGAGACTCGGCCGCGCGTTCCACATCCATTCGGGTACATCTGGCAAGCGCTGCCACCTGCACCCATGGAAATTCCCGGCTCACTGCATCGACTGCTTCGAAATCGCCTTGAGAGGCAATCGGAAAACCGGCCTCGAGGATGTCCACCCCGAGTTCCACCAGTTTTCCCGCCATGCGCAGCTTCTCGGGTACGGTCATGCTGCAACCGGGTGACTGTTCGCCATCCCGGAGGGTCGTGTCGAAGATCCAGACGCGATTATTCATAGTTGGAAGGTACTCCATGGCCATTATGCGGACGGGGGGTTTGATAAAGCAAATTTATTTTATTAGGCGGTGCGATGAGAATTTTTTATAGAGGAGTGTGCCGAGGGGTTGCGAGGGCATGGATTGGCTTTGGTGCGGGAAAAAGCCGAAATAAGCCAATAAGAGCCAATTTTTCGGAGTGAAGGAAGCCGGATGAAGCCAGTCGGCGGTGCGCTGAGAGTGGCCGTAAGGGTTTGGAATGTTTCGGTTGCGGATATTCATAGCTGCAGGAAAATGGGTTTGTTTGAGATACGGAATCGCATTTTTTGCAATTTTTGGCTGGAAGC
>DATAZF010000275.1:0-3561 GCA_036272235.1 Bryobacteraceae bacterium
TGCTATTGGAGAGCTCGATGAAGAGAATCTACACAACCGCGATAACCGTATCCGCCGCCCTGCTGCTCGCCAGCGCCGCGTACAGCCAGGTGACGCTCAACTCGGTGCGAGTAGGCGCGAAAGACAGCGTTGCTCTCGCGAAGTTCTACCAGACCGCGTTCGGGATGCAGGAGGTCAACCGCATCACCTCGCCGGGCGGACCCGAAGTCTTCGTGAACTTCGGCGCCACCATCGACGCCGCCAAGGCCAATAAGAGTGAGCCGATCGTGATCATGCATCGCGATTCCGACGACATGAAGGACCCGATCGCGCACGTGATCCTCAACGTCAAGGACATGGCCGCGACAGTCACCGCCATCAAGTCCGCCGGCGGCTCGATGACCGGAGATCCTCGCCCATTCGGAAAAACCGGCGTTGTCATCGGTATTGCGATCGATCCGGCCGGTAACCGCATCGAGATGATTCAACGGCCCTGAGAAGTCGACTAACAAGGAGCTCCATATGAAGCGGCAAATATTCACTCTGATCTTGTTGGGTATGGCGGCTGGCGCGTTTGCCCAACAACCTGGCGGGCGCGGCGGTGGCAGGGGCCCGGCGCCTCAACCAGCCCCGCTGTTCTTCAAGGAAACGTGGAAGGACTTCTCCGGCAATGTGCCGGTGACGCAGGACTTTGTCGTCAACCCGGACCTGCAATTGAATTTGTATGGCGCAGGCAAGGAAGATTTCGGAGTCACCAACGAGGGCAATATGCCTCACATCTGGACAGGGCTCTGCGCTTCATCCTGCGTCCTCACCCTGAGTCATAAGGACAGCTACGCAGATCTGACCGGCAAGGCAAAAATTCGCTGGTACACCAAGACGTCCGGCTTTCACCAGGTTCGCCCCGTTTTAAAACTTGCCGACGGAACGTGGCTCATTGGAGACCATGCGGACGCCTACACGTTCGACTATCATGAGAGCGAATTCTATCTCGCTGAAGTACGCTGGCTCAAACTCGATATGCCCAAAGTGCTGACCAAAGGGACCCTTCTGGACAAGGTGGATCTTAGCAAAGTCGATGCGATCGGGTTTGCCGACCTCACTCCCGGCAGCGGTCACGGCACAGGCGGATACTCCGATGTCGCGTGGATCGAGGTTTATGGAAAACCGGTCAAACGTGACGCGGCGAGTGCGTCGCACTAATCTCGCGTGACCCGTCCTTTGCTTGAAACAGGAAAGTGCAACTCTTCGGTGTTGGAGCGCTCGCTCTTTTCATTTCGCCAAAGGTGATACAGGCCAAGACTCGGACAGCCCGCTGATTCAGCACCAGCTGCGCAGCCATGCCGAAGGGCACGCTGCCGGGCGAGACTTCAGCCCATGTGAGTAACCGAAGAAGGCACAGGTACTGGAATTCACGCTCAGCTCCCTTCCGCGCTCCCCTGGCCCTGGTGATAATATACCGGCGATACCCCTGAGGAGAAACCAATTGGTGAAGATTCGCATACTTCTGTTCGCCACCGCCGCAACAAGCCTTTGGGCCCAGGGCAGCGGGGGCCGCGGAGGCCCCCAAAATCGCGAAGCGGCTGTGACGCCTGTCCCGTTCGAACGAATCCTCGGCGCCAACAAGGAACCGCAAAACTGGTTGACCTATTCCGGCAACCTGAACAGCCAGCGCCACAGCGGGCTCACCCAGATCGCCCCCGCGAATGCTCGCGACCTCACGCTGAAATGGGTCTTCCAGTCTCGTTCTCTCGACAAACATGAGGTGACTCCGCTGGTCGTGGACGGCATCATGTACACCGTCCAGAGTCCGAACGACGTGTTCGCGCTCGACGCCACGACAGGCAAGACCATCTGGACTTACATCCACAAGCCCGCGGAAGGCACCCGCAATCCGTGTTGCGGAAACCTCACGCGCGGCCTCGCGATCCTCGGCGACAAGCTGTTTCTCGCGGCGCTCGATTCGAAGATGATTGCCCTCGACGCCAGGACCGGCAAGGAGTTGTGGACCACGCAGGTTGCCGATTACAAGCAGCAATACGCGATGACCGTCGCGCCGATCGTAGTCAAAGACAAGGTGATCTCCGGCGTGGCGGGCGGAGAGCACGGAGTCCGCGGCTTTCTGGCCGCTTACGACGTGAATACCGGGAAAGAGGTCTGGCGCTTTTACACGGTGCCGGGCCCGGGTGAGGCGGGCTACGAGACGTGGCTCGACAAGAACGGCAAGCCCAGCGATTCTTACTTACATGGCGGAGCGCCGATCTGGGTTACCGGGTCGTATGATCCGGCGACCAACCTCACCATGTGGGGCACGGGAAACGCCGGTCCCGATTACGACGGAGACAATCGCGTCGGAGATAACCTCTACAGCTCGTCGGTCATTGCGCTCGACGCCGACACCGGGAAACTGAAATGGCATTACCAGTTCTCTCCGCACGACGAATTCGATTGGGATGCGACCCAGGTCCCGGTGCTGGCCGACATCGATTTCCGCGGCGCTCCCCGAAAGGTCATGATGTGGGCGAATCGGAACGGCGTCTTTTACGTCCTCGACCGCACCACCGGCCAGTTCCTCTCGGGCAAGTCCTTCACGAAGACCAACTGGTATACAGGCTTCGATGAGAAGGGGCGGCCGATGCGCGCTCCCGGAATCCTGCCTTCAAAGGAAGGCACTCTGGTTTATCCCGGCAATCAGGGCGGCACCAACTGGTACAACCCGTCTTTTAGTCCCGCAACGGGCTTGTTTTATATTCCAGTGTGGGAGAACAGTTCCAGCATTTACCGCAAAGGCGAGGACCCGCCCGAATTCCAGGACGGCAAGAGCTTCGTCGGAGTAGGACCCGGCCGCAGCGCGGCCACCGATGACGTGTTCGGCGCCATCATTGCGATGGACCCGAAGACGAGTGAGAGGAAGTGGACTTTCCGGCTGTCCGCGCCATCCACCGAGGGTGGGATTCTCACGACTGCTTCCAACATGCTGTTTGCCGGAGGACGCGACGGACAGTTCGTAGCGCTCGACGCGCGTGACGGCAAGCTGTTGTGGGAGACGAATCTCGGACCCTCCGTTTCCGCCGGCCCCATGACTTACATGATGAACGGCAAGCAGTATGTGAGCATTCAGGGCGGGTCAGCGCTATACACGTTCACACTTCGCTGACACGCGTGGGCGCGGGCACTCGTGTCCGCCCCCCGAAGGCGGCGGAGAGAGAGCAAAGGCCGTCGACGCCGAACAAACCTGTCCGAGGCGCAGCAAAGGAAGGATGCCGCGAGCGAAAAGCGTGCGCTGAAGAAACCCGGAGCGCCGAACGCTCCGAATTGCATTCACCCGATCCTCAACGCCAGCGCGTTTTCGCGAGTGACCCCCGACGCCACCGAATCAGGAGACGGGCCGTTTTTTTCGAACGGAGGCACGAATCAGGATAGTCGGGGGGCGGTCATGTCACGGCCGGCTTTGTGCAGAATAAGGCTCGTGGCCGTGCCCCCGGGGCCAGTTTCAAAGGTGATCTGGTTGTCAGCCACCCTGGCGAAGAAGTTCTTCTCGCCTTCGGCAAACACTTCAAACTTAGGCAGGGCGATGGCCTG
>DATAZF010000276.1:0-3903 GCA_036272235.1 Bryobacteraceae bacterium
ACCCGCATCGAGCTTCCCACCGGGAAACTCCCACTTCAACGGATGCGCCTGATCGGCTCGCCGCCGGCCGATGAGAATTCTCCCATCGCGCTCCAGAATCCCCGCCACCACCCTGGTCATTCTGTAAATGTACCGCTGGTGGTCTTGCAGCCGGCGCCTGTTGCCGCGCTGGACCACGGCCAGTCTTCTGCGCCACAAAGCCCGAGCCGGGATTTCGTCCAACGTCAGCTGCTATCTTTCCCAACACATCGTCATCTCGGATCCAGTGGTCGTAGTATTCCCGTTGCCAGAATGGACCATCTCACACGGGGCCGAGGGCTGCAGGGCTGAATATTCTCCCGCACGCTAACATTGAAAAGAAATGTCGCCGGAGCTTCTCGATCACTTCCGCAATCCTCGCAATGTCGGTGAACTTCCTCCACCCGCGATCACCGTCGAGGTCTCCAACCCCATCTGTGGCGATATCCTGCGGCTCTCCACCCTGATCGAGGAAAATCGCATTGCCCATGCCGCATTTAAAGTTCGCGGCTGCACGGCATCCATCGCATCCGGCTCGGCCCTTACCGAGCTCCTCATCGGGCGCGACCAGCTCGCCCTCAAGCTCCTGACCGCACACGACGTCGAGCTGGCCGTCGGCGGCCTCTCCAACGAATCCAAACACGCCGCCGCGCTTTGCTTCGACGCCGTCCGTTCCTTACTGCTTCAGTTTCCGGTGTAGAAGATCGAGCGCCATCTGCGCCGCAAAAGCCCGCACGCGCGCGCGATCGCTCGTCGGCCAGTGCCTGTGCCACGTGAGTGTCTCGGTGGGTCCGCTGATCCCCACATGCACCATTCCTACGGGCGCGTGATCCCCGTCAGTCGTCGGACCCGCGTTGCCCGTAACCGCTACTGCCCAGGTCGCTCCGGTGCGCCTGCGCGCTCCACTGGCCATCGCCGTGGCCGTTTCAGCGCTGACCGCTCCATGCGTCGCCAGAATATCCAGCGGCACGTCGAGAAGTTCGACCTTCATCCGGTTTGTGTAGGTGACGAAGCCGCCCAGGAACCAGGCCGAACAACCGGGGACACTCGAGATGCGTTCGCCCAAACCGCCGCCGGTCGCGCTCTCCGCCACCGCCAGCGTCGCCTGCTGAGCCGCCAGCAGTCTACCCACAACAGCCTCCAGTGGATCGCCGTTGCGCGAATAGATACGATCTCCAAGGACCGCGTCGATCTGTCCCCCCACGTCGGCGAGAAGCGTCGCGGCTTCGGCCTCCGTCGAGCAGCGCGCCCGCAGATGCACCTGCATGTCGCTGTTGTGCGCGAGGATCGTCGTCACCGGATTCTCGTAGCGCGTATAAATCGGCGCAATCGCCTGATCGAGCTCCGATTCCGACATACCGGAAATCCGCAGCTCCAACGTGCGGATCGCACTCGGCGGCACAATGCGCTGCAGGCGTGGCAGGCATTGGCGCGTGAACATCGACTTCAGCTCATGCGGCGGACCCGGCAGCATCATCAGCACGCCCCCGCCTTCCTCGATCCACTGGCCTGGCGCGGTGCCTCTGTCGTTCGCGAGCACGTGCGCCCCTTCGATCACCATCGCCTGCCGCCGGTTGATTTCCGGCATCACACGGTTCATGGTTCGAAAGCGTTGCTCGATGCCGTCACTGATTTCGGTGTTGAAGATCTGGCGGCGACGCAAGGCCGCCGCCACCGCGTCCCGCGTGAGATCGTCTTCCGTGGGCCCGAGCCCGCCCGACAGCAGGACGAACTGCGCCGCGTCCATCGCCCGCCGGATCGCTCCGGTCAAACGCTCGAGATCGTCCCCGATGACATGCTTCGCGGTGACTTCGATTCCCAGATTATTAAGGTGCTCGGTCAGAAACAGCGAGTTGGTATCGACGCGCTTGTGCGTCAGCATCTCCGAGCCAACGGCGATAATCTCGGCGTTCATGCGGAACTTTCAGGCGAACTGCGAGCCGCGAATCCCGACGTCGACGCGGAAGACCGCGTTGGTCGTGGAAACGATCATGGCGCGTGTCGGCGAAAATGCAAGTCCGACGATGCCGGGCCCCGAGACGAAGAGTTCCGCTTTGCGGTCGGGCGTGATCCGCACGACGCCTTTGCGTCCATGGAACGATGCCGCCGAGTACAGATTCCCATCCACATCGAAAGCCATGCCCTGCGGCCGCCCAAGCCCGCGATAGAACGGTTCCACATCGCCATTGTCCGCAACGCGGTAGATCGTATCGAAACTGGAAGTGGTCGGGCCGCTGACGTAGAGGTGCTGGTCCGGTCCCCACGCCAGATGGTACGCGGAGATGGAAGGCTCGATGGTCGCGAACACAAAAATCTGCCGCGACGGACTGATCTTGAAAACAGTCCCGCTGCGGTCCCCGACGTAGAGGTTGTTCTCATCGTCGAAAACGAGGCCTGTTGCCACGCCCATCCCTTCGACGAACACCGACATGCTGCCGCTCGGCGTGACCTGGTAAACTGCGCCGTCGAACCGGCTGGAAATGTAGACAAGCCCGTCTCGCCCGATCGCGATGCCGGTCGCGTTCATCATGTCGTTGATGAACGGTGTCAGGTTGAAATTCAGATCGACGCGGTAAACCGCCACCGGCACTTTCTGGCCTCGCGACCCGCTGAACGTCGTATAGATATTGCCCATCCCATCGACCGCCGGACTGGTGACCGGATGCAGATTCTCCGCGATCTGGATGCCGATATCGCACGTCCATGCTTCGCTCGCATGCGCGCCGTTTTCCACCACGAGCTCGCCGGCCGAAGCGCCTTCCGGCACCTTGACGATCACGAGCGAGCTGGATCCGATGACGACCTGAGCCGTTACCTCACCGATAGTCACGTGCGGCCGGTTGGAAGCTGCCAGGCCTTTCCCCCGGATATACAGTTCCCCTCCGGTAATTGCTGCTTCCGGCTGAACCTGCGAAATCACAGGCCTGCCGTTCGAATCTTTGCGAGTGGGCATGTTTGAGATATAAACGTCGAACTAATGATGATTGAACCACCCCACCAGAAATAAGACAAGTGCGCCGTACGCCCCCGCCATCATGTCGTCGAGAACGATGCCGGCTCCCCCCGGAATCTGCTCGATCAAACGGATAGGCGGCGGCTTCCAGATATCGAACAGCCGGAATAACGCGAACGCGACGCCGAGCGTCAGCAGATCGAAGCGCAGCGCGCCTGCCAGCGTGAGCCATTGGCCGAGCACCTCATCGATAACAATCATCTGGGGATCTTTACGCCCGGACTCGGCCGCGACGATGCTCGCGGCGCGAATCGCCGGGTAAAGAAGCGCCATCGAGAGTATCAAAAACTGAAGTCGCCCAAATCCGGCGCGCGAGAACAGCCACGCCAACGCGATAGCCGCCAGCGATCCGACAGTGCCGGGTGCGAAACCCGAATATCCGCACCCGAACCAGGTGGCGAACATCCATGCGGACCCGGTGCGCTTCATGCGAAGGCGGCGCCAGCCGTTTGGCCTGCCGATACAACAGGAATCCGCACGCGAAACCGCCCGACCCACCTGACCGCGACGCTACTCGTCATCGGGTTCGCGGTCCGGACGTTGCATCGGCCCGGGCGTCGAAATCACATACTTTTCCGTCGCCCAGTTTCCCAAATCGATCTCGCGGCAACGGCGGCTGCAGAAAGGTGCTTCCACCTCCTTCAGATCTACGGGCTTGTGGCAAATCGGACACTTCATGTCGCAATGAATGTCTGCGCATTCTCTCAACGCGCCGGGATCTGGCCCGGAATCACATAGGCGGGGGCGTTCCGGGGGAGCGCAGGAGCAATGTGAACGAGAACCGGAGCATGAGCACCCGGAATCGCCCTCGTCACATCATCTGGAGCAAGAAGCGTGCCAATCAAATCGTAATCGTGAGACTCCGTAATCTT
>DATAZF010000277.1:0-19509 GCA_036272235.1 Bryobacteraceae bacterium
AATTCAAAATCTGTCGTCCGGTTTGACATGCGTTCGCGCAACTTTTTCGCGGGCCTGCGGGGTGAACAGAACCGTCGGCTGGCGGTGCTGTGCCTGCTTTACAGGAAAAGAAGCAGCGATCACGAATTCCCGGGGCTCTCACTACTTGATCTGGAGAACCTTAGCGGGTTCACACGGGAAGAACTCGGGTTTGCTTTGTGGTATTTATGCCAGAAAGGTCTGGTGATGAAAGACGAGCATACCAGATACGCAGTCACCGCCGAAGGCGTTGATTTGGTTGAGTCGACCGTTACGGACGATCAGTCGGATCTCAGGATGATCGCGACACTGCAGATTCCCGGCGAAACCAGAGCGGCCAAACACGCGGTAACACCGAACGCTGAGACTTATAGGACTTAAGCGCTGCCGAACTGACGGCTTTTTCAACTCGTGCTGTCTTCACGTATGCGCCGGGATGCAGCCCACAAAGCCCGACACAGGTTCTAAGTATTTTTCTCGGATTAGCATATTAAGGTGTAATTCTCTCAGTCGCCGGTTTCTTCTTCGAAGGCCTGCCGGCCTCATGGATACCCCACCTTCAATCTGCCGGACTGGCAAGCCTGGGCCTACTTGTATCCCGCCAGGTTGAGGGCAGCCCAGCGTTCGAAACGCATAACGCCTTTGAAAGACGGTCTTCAGGACGCTTACGCCTGTTCGCTATTCAGAAGTTTGCACACGGCAGCGAAGACCCCAAAGACCTGGCTGACTCGGTGTAGAGTGGGATTGGACGGTGGAGATCGATGCGTCCGGAAAAGCATTTCGGGCTTTTCACAATTAAAAGTGTCACTTCCTCCACCTGGCCGTCTACGAAATGAACCAATGACTAATATCCCAGTGTTGGGGCCTGCTCGGCCCGGTTAAAAGGCTTGGTTAACTAAAGATAACGTAATTGCGGGGAAGTACTTATTGCCGGACCCTGATGATGGTACCGAAGGAATGGATCTCAGGATCATTTTCAGTTATGTTTGTGACACATGAAGACCAGAATGCCCGAGCGTCTCACTCGTTTGCTGGACCGGGCCCGGGAGCCGTTTCGGCCGAGCGCCGGGCCGACGCTGGTGTGGCGGGAATTAGCGGACGTCTGTGCTTTGGCTGATTCCGAGCGTCATTTGGGGCATGCGATTCGCGCTGGCGAGCGCTGGATCGCCTACGATGCAATCCATTTCAACCCTACGAAAGATGGATTCCGCATCATAGGAACATTCGCTACGATTGATGACGCCAGGCAGGCGATTATAAACAATTCAGGTCTGAGTTGGTTGTCGGCTCCCATCGGCATAGCCGTGGGACATGAGATTCGGAGCGGTTTGGAGGTGTTCAAACCATCACCGACAAAGCAACCCAGACGCAGGAACGCTTTTTGACAATTCGTTCAGAGGCAAAGGACGCTGATTAAGATCCCGGGCATGGGCGGTAAGACGCGACAAGTCCCCCGCAGTGCGCGATCCGGGACACTTGGCTTTCGCATCGCCGCAGGCCACCCTGATCCGGATTGGCGGCGTGACCGGAAGCTTCTCATAGTGCAACTGTAACCGGAACTCGCTCGACGAAAAACGAGCGCGGAGGATGTACGAGCGAGGCTGTAGAATTTGACCCCGGGACTGGGGCCGTGATGTCGGTCCCTCTCCCCCCCGTCGCGAGGTTCTTGAGCCCGTAAAGCGCTAACTCGAAACGGTCCTTCACATCCAGTTTCTTAAATAAGTGTGACAGGTATACCTTCACGGTACCCTCCGCAATACGAAGGGCCGCGGCTATCTCCTTATTTTTGAGACCTTGAGTCAGGAGAAGTACCAGTTGCCCTTCTCGACGCGTCAGGGAATAGCGCTTGGCTGCCAAAATACTGTCGGTCAGCGCCTTTTCAAACCACAATTCGCCTCTACTCACACACAACAAACACCGGAGGTGGGTCTCAACTGGAACAGTCTTTCGAAGAATTCCGCGCACACCGAGACTCATCGCTTGCAGTGCCAATTCCGTCGAAATCGAGTTTGTCCACAAGATGATTTTCGTTTGTGCCGGGAGATTCAATCGGTCGGTAAGTAACGCCAATGGGAATTCCGTATTTAAATCAACCAGAAGGATGTCGGGCTGATGAAGGTCAATCTGATGTGAAAGATCTTCTGCTTTCGAGCAATACGAGATAAGGCGAAGGTCTTCAGTGCGGACGAGCAGCATGGTCACACCCTCCGCCAACATCGGTTCATCCGTACAGAGAAGGACAGTTGCCATAAAACACTTGTCGTACACCTTACTGCAATTATCTAGAAAATATTTCCTTTGGCAGGGTCCGGGGGCGTACTGAAGACATCGTGAGCGTATATGGTGTTGACTCTAATGGGAAATGAGACCGCGAACTCGCAATTTATTCCAGCCGTCAACGTCGAGGGAATACTCCAGCCGATGACGTTCGGGTCAGTTGTCACTGTAGTTTTTTCTCAGGATGGCAATCAGAATCAGAATAAAAGAAAGCAGCCGGACAAGATACGTCCAGGGGCTCCCCTCGTTCGGCTTGTCCGTAAACAGCACGGCCGATCTGTTCAATCCCTCGATAATGAAGGAAGCGCCGAAGGCAAGGAACAGTGAATCGCGTGTGTTACGCCAGAACCTCAGGAAAAACATACCTGCTGTAACGGATGCCGTGGCGATCAGTCCGAGGAGGAACCCGTCAATCATGTTCGTTCACTCGCTCTCCCAAATCAGTCCGTACAGTATCAGTAACATGGCAACCGCGGCCGCCGCGAGCCGGAATCGATAGAGGTCTACGTCGGGGAAAACCACCAGATCGACAAACACCAGCAGATTTGAAATCGTGAGCCCCACAAAACAGAGACCACTCCACAGCAGGAGGCGTTTTCCGACCTGGCGGTATGCCCTGATCAGCAAAATAGCGCAGCAAAAGCAGGTCAAGGTTCCAAGAATATATACAGCCGGTCCCATGCTAATCGCTGTCCTTCTTCAGACGGAAAGCGCGCGCGAATGCCCGCACGGCGGCCGACGGCTTGGCATGAATCAATCTCGATACGCGAATCAGTTCCCGTCGATAAATCGAATCAACGCTCGCGAGCAACTCGTCCCCACGCGGCTCGCACTCGTAGCGATAGCTCCCGGGAATATCTGGAGAATTCACTATCAATCCCTTTCGCACGAGATCGTCCAGTATCTCGATGGCGGCACCGCCTGACAGAAACAGCCGCCCTGCCATATCCTCCGGGGACCAGGACCGAGGGCGGGAATTCCAGAGCAGCAGAAGCGCCTCCAGATGCGGCACGGTATCGATTTTGTCTTGCAGGAACCGATCAACGTCGCTTCTGTTGCGATCATCTTCCGTCATCTTTTCCGATTTCTTCAAACTCCGGGCAGGGCATGTTCGGCCTGCAGATACTCGCTTTCCCTCAAGCGCTCGAACGTTTCTGATTATAATCGGAGCCACGTCCCGGCCTAAGTCGGCTGCATGGATTCGCGTCTCCGCACGGGGGCGTTGGTGCTCTTTCCGGGTGGCGGTCGTCCGCTCCAGTGCGGACTCTCAAATGCCGGGATCGGCCAAAATGTCCCGCGACCGGCATACGGAATTCCAGCGCTGTGCTGAAAACATGCGTTTCCGCGGGCACCGCTTTCGTTGCATATCCGCCGAACCTCGTCGTGATCGGGGCTAGCGGCACGTACCCTACAAGACCACGAGAATAACCAGGGTGCGCTCCTGCTGATCAGCCCCGCCATCCCTTAGAAGCTTCGTAAACGATGGCGACTGAAACCCGAGCGCGACCGATTGCGAGAACAAAGTTATGAGGAGGAACAGCGTCGCCAGGGTGGAGGCAAGTGTCATGATCCGACGGGATGCCTTGCTTTAACGTTCAGTTGCCATATTCCTCAATATTGCAGCGACCTCTGTTGGACCGGATACAGCGAAACGGGCTCGTGAACGCCCCGGGCCCACCCGGACGGTCCAGACAGATGAATCCAGTGCCTGAAACATATCTTCATCGGTGCGATCGTCACCGGCGGCAAACTGAAATTCCGCCGGCCCGCACAAGGCCACAAACCGCGTGGCCGTCGCGCCCTTGTGTAACCACCCTGGGCGCACCTCCACCGTCTTATTGCCCCGAATCGCTCGTAACTCAGTCTCTGCCAGCATCTCATCCAGCATCGCTGCCAGCTCCTGGGCAAGCCAGTCGCTGAAGCGCGCCTCTGACATTCGGTAGTGCCAGACGAGAGAAAACTCTTTTTCTTCGATAAAGCTCCCCTGTGTGCGATCGACGAAATGCTGCAATACGGGGCGAACTCTTTGCATCCACCTGCGCGAATGCTCGATCCTGTACGGCTCCCATTCGACTGATCCCGGGCGGCGCAGTAATGCGCCGTGCTCAGCGGCCATCCACAATGCATCCAGGTCTCCGAACCACCGTTCCATGTCAGCGCGCCCACGACCGGAAATGATCATCACCGAATTCCCTGAGACTGACGCGAGATCACCAAGGACATTCATCAATTCCGCCGATGGCGCGGCGTCTTCCGGCCGATTAAAGTAAGGCGTCAGAGTGCCGTCATAGTCGAGGAGGAACAGGCGTTTGGTGCAACTCCTGTACGCTGCAACCACCCTGGCCGTATCAAGGCCCGGAGGCCGTTCTGAGAGAGAATCGCCGCGGCTGCCGGCGGCCTTCGACAATGCACCAAGGAACCCCTCGCTCCAGGCAAAGACATCATTGCGGTGAACGCGTTCCCGCAGCGTCGCCATTCTACGGCGTCGCTCCTCGATGGGCATTCTCAGGGCGGCCGCGACAGTTCTCCCTGTCCGCTCTTCGTCGTTGGGATTCACGATGACAGCCTCGCCCATCTCCTCGGCGGCGCCGGCAAACTCGCTTAATATGAGGACACCATCTCCACGTACCTGACAGGCTACGTATTCTTTTGAAACAAGATTCATTCCGTCCCGAAGTGGGCTTACCCATGCGACATCGGCAACCGCGTACAAAGCGACCAGCTCGGCTCGGGATATTCCGCGCCGGATGTATTCGACGGGAGTCCAGTCGGGCGTGGCGAACTGGCCGTTGATCTCCCCGACGAGTTCGTTCACAACATGGCGGAGCGCGTCGTAGCTCGAAATCTGTTCACGAGAGGGAACCGCGATCTGAAGCAACACCACTTTGCCGCGCAACTCCGGCGTTTGATCGAGCAAGCGACGATAAGTCCGAAGCCGCTCCGGAATGCCTTTGGTGTAATCCATCCTGTCGACGGCGAGTACAAGTTGCCGACCCCGATAGCGCTGTTTCAGTTTCTGAACTCGCCGTTTACCCTCTGCCCGTGACAATAGCTTCGTAAATTCCTCGGGCGCGATACCGATAGGAAGAGCATCGAGCCTCACGGTTCGGCCGCCGAGGTCTACCTCATCCAGCCGGCTTTCTCTCCCATGTACGCGAAGCAGGCTGCTGCGGAAATGCTGCAGGTACGAATACGTGTGAAAGGCGACGAGATCCGAGCCAAGTAATCCATCCAAAAGCTCCGTGCGCTCGGGCAGGATCCGGAAGACTTCAGAAGACGGAAACGGGATGTGCAGGAAGAACCCGATGGCCGCGTTCGGAAGCGCCTCACGCAGAAGACTCGGAAGCAACATGAGCTGATAATCGTGTACCCATATCAGGTCTCCCTCGCGATATTGATCCAAAACGGCATCGCGGAACAGCAGATTGGCCTGTTTATAAGCAGCCCAACCGCCGGGATCGAATGTCAGTCGCGACGGAAAGTGGTGAAACAGCGGCCACAAGGTCTGATTGGCATACCCTTCGTAGAAATGGCGAGCCGTTTCGGCGGGAATTTCCACTGCGATTAAGCCGTCTTCTGTCTTCCATCTGTTAAGGACCAGTTGCCGTCCGGGATCTGCAATTCCCTCGGAATCTCCGGGCCAGCCGACCCACACGCCGCTGCTCCGGCGCAGAATGGGGCTCATGGCTGTTGCGAGGCCACCGGTGCTCTTTTCGGCTCGCCAGCCGGTGGAAGTCAACCGGAGGTTCGCCGGAAGACGATTCGAAACCACGATCAGGCGGGTATTCGGAGATTCCATAAAATCGATGATGGAGAAGCCTCAGTCACCTTTTTGAAAGCTCCAGTTTGGCAGATTGTTCGCGATAGTAACGTGGCAGTGCAGGCGGCCGAGCCGCTCGAACGCTTGCTGAGCGTAGCAGTCTCGACCGAGCCCTCAACGCGAACGGGAATCGGCCGGGTTCGGCGCGGATTGCGCCCGCAATGACAGGGGCAAGGGTGAGCCGCCCGACGCGCGGATATTCAGGCGATGAGATTGGACCAGCGCCAGCCGCATCGTCTCTTCCACCACCTGCCGCCCGCTCCAACTTCGGCCGCATCCGACGCGTGTAACCCGGTTCTGGATTCGCTGAAAGCCTGCCGCTCTGAACCATCGTTGCTCGACGGTCCTGTCTGCCGTTGACCCTCACACGGATGATCTTTCTTGCTCACGGTCTTCAACCGAGCGATCTGCTCATCATCTGTTCGGCCATCAAAATACACGTGGCACCGCATAAGAATCGCGCCGAAAGAACGCGCAGCTAATCGCCGCCCCTTTCCCCCCATTTCAGCGCGCAATTCCGTGGAACTGTGGAGGCGAGAAATCGCCGCCGCGATTTCGGCGGGGCTGGCCGGGTCTATCAGCAAACGCACCCCCCGGTGATTTCGGGAAGGGATGAAACATTCGAATTTATGACCGGGCATCCCGCCGCCATCGCCTGTGCCTCGGGCAATCCAAAACCCTCATACAGGCTTGGATAGATCAGCGCCCGCGCTTCGCCTGTCAAGCCGGGCAATAAGCGCTCCTGCACATAGCCGAGATAGCGGACACCGTCCTCCTCCGCTGTCATTTGCGAGAGCCTGTCGAGCATCCGGCGGAAATTCCATCCCGGCATTCCGGCCACTAGAAGTTGGGTCTCGCGGCGGATTGCGGCCGGCAGCAGCATCCACACATCGAGGAGCGTGTCAAGATTCTTGCGGGGCTCCATTCAGCACGTCGATCTCGCCCTCGATGCCGCCGCCGTTCTCGATGTCGATGTATGGATAGCTGGTTGTCACGAAGATGTCGCCCGTGGCCGCGGGCGGCTTCGTTGATCGGTACTCCGTAATATTCGACCAGCGGGGGATTTCCAACGAGCTCATCATTTTCCAACGAGCTCATCATCGGTGCAGGCGCCCGGCTGCCGCCGAGGGGTTGCCGCAGCTCAGCCCTGCGGAACAGGCAGCGGATTCCGTTCGGCGAACTGGGCCTGATGCCAGTAAGGATAAACGCGCGCAACCCTGGTCGCCGTATCCAGCCGGGCAACCTGATCCGCCGTAAGATTCCACGTTGCCGCATCGAGGTTCTGCCGGAGCTGCGCTTCGTCGCGGGCGCCGACGATGACGGTCGCGACTGTGGGCCTTTGCAGCAGCCAGTTCAGGGCAATCTGCGGAACCGTCTTTCCGGTCTCTTTAGCGACCAGATCGATGGCATCCACGACCTTGTACAAATGTTCGTCGGGAACCTGCGGACCCATCTGCGCCGTCTTGTGCAAGCGGCTTACTTCCGGCAACGGCTGGCCGCGGCGGACCTTTCCCGTAAGCCTGCCCCAGCCCAGCGGACTCCAGACCAGCGCGCCGACCTTCTGATCGACCGCCAGAGGCATCAATTCCCATTCGTATTCGCGGCCGATCAGCGAGTAGTAGACCTGATGCCCGATGTAGCGCGCCCAGCCGTATTTCTCCGACGCCGCAAGCGACTTCATCAAATGCCAGCCGGAAAAATTCGAGCAGGCAATGTAACGGATCTTGCCGGCGCGGACCAGACCCTCGAGCGTATACAGAGTTTCTTCCACCGGTGTCGTCGCGTCGAAGCCGTGCATGTGATAGATGTCCACATAGTCTGTGCCGAGACGGCGCAGGCTGCCTTCCACCGATTCAACCAGATGGTGGCGCGACGAGCCGATATTGTTCGGACCTTCCCCCATCCGGAAAGCCGCTTTCGTGGAAATCAGAACGCGATTGCGCTTGCCGGTTACGGCTTTACCGAGCACCTCTTCCGAAAGACCATTGGAGTAGATGTCGGCCGTATCGAAAAGGTTGACGCCCGCGTCGAGACAGATATCGACGAGCCTTCTGGCTTCATCCACGCCGGTATCGCCCCACGCGCGGAAGAACTCGTTGCCGCCGCCGAAAGTGCCCGCGCCAAAACTGAGCGCGGGGACTTTTAATCCTGAATGGCCGAGCTGTCTGTATTCCATGTTTTCGATTATCGACGTCCGCTCAGGAGTGGCCCTCGGCAGGACCCGTGGGCGCAAACGCAGTTTCGCCGCCATACTCTTTCGCGGCCTCATCCTCGCGGCCCATCAGCCGCAGAGCCGCGGCGGTCACGTGTTCAGCGGTGAATCCGAAGTTCTTCATGATCTCTTCACCCGGAGCCGACGCGCCGTAGTGATCGATCGCGATCACGGTCCCGTCGAGCGCCCAGCGATGCCAGCCGAGCGAGCACCCGGCTTCGATCGTGACCCGTTTTCGGATCGCCGCGGGCAACACCCTCTCGCGATATGCCTCGTCTTGCCGATCGAACAGCTCCCAACTCGGCATGCTGACCGCGCGGGCTCGAATGCCGAGCTCTTTCAAACGCTCCTGCGCCTTCACGCACAGGGCAACTTCCGATCCCGTGCCGATCAGAATCACCTCAGGCACTCCGCCATCCGCTTCCGAGAGGATGTAAGCTCCGCGCCGCGCCCCGGCATCTCTCGCCGCGCTGCGATCCAGATGAGGAAGATTCTGCCGCGACAGCGCGAAGAGCGTCGGGCCATCGTGCTCCATCGCGAAAGCCCACGCCTCCGCTGTTTCGGTCGCATCGGCCGGACGGATTACAGTCAGTCCCGGAATCGCCCGCAGACCTGCAATCTGCTCTACGGGTTCGTGAGTCGGACCGTCCTCGCCGACCCCGACACTGTCGTGCGTGAATACATAAAACGCCTTCAGCCTGCTCAGCGCGCCCAGACGAATTGCAGGCTTCATGTAGTCGGAAAACACCAGAAAGGTCGCGCTGAACGGCAGCACGCCGCCGTGCGCGGCCATGCCGTTCACAGCCGCCCCCATCGCGTGTTCGCGAACGCCGAACGCGTCGTTGCGCCCCGCGTATCCCCAGACGCCTCCGACGGCCCCCGCCGTTCCAGCGCCTGCGAACTCGGAAGGTTGAAAATCGCCCATCCCCTTGAGCGCCGTATTTGTCGAAGGGTTCAAGTCGGCCGATCCGCCTATCAAATTCGGAATGCGCTTCGCCAGCGCATTCATCACTTCCCCGCCCGCGACGCGCGTGGCTATCGCTTTGTCTGAAGGGCTCCATTTCGGAAGGTCTGCGGCCCAGTCGTCCGGAAGCTTGCCGGCGACGATCTGTTCGAATTCCAGTGCTTCTTTCGGAAAATCTTTCCGGTAGGCTTCGAACTTCGACCACCATGCCTGCTCGGCCTGCGCGCCGCGCGGCAGAGCCTCGCGGAAATGATCGACCGCGGCCTGTGGCAAATAGAACTTATCCATCGTTGGCCAGCCGAGGGCCTTCTTGGTGGCCTGCAGCTCGTCTTCACCGAGCGGACTGCCGTGCACCCCGAACGTGTCCTGCTTCTTCGGGCTGCCAAAGCCTATGTGGGTATGGACAAGAATCAGCGACGGACGATCGGTTTCCGCCTGCGCCGCCTCGATCGCGCGCGCGACCGCCGCGGTGTCGTTTCCGTCATTCACTTCCTGTGTGTGCCATCCGTACGCCGCAAATCGCCCCGCAACGTCTTCCGTGAGAGTCAGCCCCGTTGCGCCAGCCAGTGAGATGTGGTTCTGGTCGTAGAGATAAATCAGCTTGCCGAGCCGCAGATGTCCCGCAAGAGACCCCGCCTCCTGCGTGATCCCTTCCATCAAATCGCCGTCGCCGCAGATCGCATAAGTGAAATGGTTGACAATGTCGTGGCCCGGGCGATTGTAAGTCGCCGCCAGCCATCTCTCCGCCATAGCCATTCCGACGCCGTTGGCGAACCCTTGGCCCAGAGGCCCGGTGGACACTTCCACACCAACCGTGTGGCCGCGCTCCGGATGGCCGGGCGTCCTGCTTCCCCACTGGCGGAAACGCTTGAGCTCATCCAGTGGAAGATCGTACCCGGTCAGATGGAGCAGGCTGTAAAGCAGCATCGACCCGTGACCGGCGGAAAGAACGAATCTGTCGCGATTAAACCAGGCAGGGTTTGCCGGATTGTACTGCAGGAATCGCGTCCACAACGTGTAAGCCATCGCGGCAGCGCCCATCGGCATGCCGGGATGTCCGGAATTGGCCTTCTGGACGCCATCGGCCGAGAGAATGCGAATCGTATTAATACACAGATTTTCGAGATCCGCGGGGTCAGTGGACGCCGTGTCGGTGGGCAAGGTGGTTTCCTTTCATGATTCAGATTCGAAGAGGAGCGGTTGACCGGCCTGGAGAGCCTGACAGCGCCGCCGCGCGGCTGCTCTGAGCACCAGTTTTACACAAGCGATCAGACTTCGGCCGAAGCTCCTCTACCGCTGTTCGAAAAAACTCCGTGGACCTGTCCTTGCGGCATCTGCCGCCAGGCACGCTATGAAGTCACTCATTCCATTCTTGCTGTTCCTTTCCGGATCTCTCCGGTTCGTCGAAATACGGGCGGCCGCGCAACAACACGCTGACGGGCACGACCGGCAGCTTCAGGATGCTCTGAAACTCTATCGCCAGCGCGACGCCGGAGGAGCCGCCAAGGTACTCGAACCTCTTCTCGCCAGCGCTGTCAACGAGAACAATTCCGAGTTGGAGGCGCTCACGGAGGCGCTTCTGGGGCCTGTCTATCAAAGACTGGGGCGCTTCTTCGACGCCGAGGCTTCTTACAACCGGTCGATCTCCTTATGGGCGCGACTCAAAGGCGACAACGCTCGTGAGCTGGCCGGACCGTTGGGAAATCTTGGCACCCTGTATTTCGACGCCGGGCAGTATTCCCGAGCCGAAAAGATGATTTCCCGCGCGCTCGAGATCGAGAATTCGTCCGCTGACTCATCGCGAGCCAGGGCGATGTTAATGACCAACCTCGGAAACGTCTATTTCGCCGAACACAAGGACGCGCTGGCTGAGAGGAAAGGTGAGGAAGTGCTGCACGAGCTCCCGCCACTCGACCCGGACGCAGGCTGGGGCTATTCCATCCTTGGCGCCGTTCATTTACGCGCCCGAGACTTTGCCGAGGCGGAGCGGTGCATGGATCAGGCCCTGGCAGTCTGGAAGGCGCGGCTGAATCCCGACGACGCTCGCATCGGCAACGGCCTCGCCGATCTGGCTACTCTCTACGCCGTGACGAACCGGCCCGAGAAGGCAGAGTCCCTTTTCCAGCAGGCCAATGAGGTATTCCAGAAGGGCGGAAACAGCCAGGCGTTTGTCCGGCGTTCCCTGGCCGAATATGCCAGCGTCGAGAAACGCCTTGGACACAGGAAAGAGGCCACACGCATCTCGAAGGAAGTCGCCAGACTGGCAGCGACCAGCGCCGAGACGGTCATGTCACGGAATGTAATCGACGTGAACGCCTTCCGGTAGCGAGCCTTCACATCGGGCCGGAGCCAGCCTCTATAGCGGTTGCTCGAAACCCTCTTCACTGAGGACCGTGTTTCCGGCGCGCGTGACATTAAAGTAGCCGTCTTCGGACTTACCCGAAAAGTGGTCCCCGCTCGACAGCGTGACATCGAGGCTCTTCCACTTGCCGCGCAAGACTCTCTGGTACGCCTCGAAATACTGCGCCGCTGCATCCGGATCATTCCATTCCGACGCATAGACGAGCATCATACGGTGGTCGCCTTTTGTTTCGTCGACGCGATAATCGGCGCCCTTCAGCTTCGGGCCAAGTGTATGCGCCGTCTCCGCATCCAGATATTGTTCGAGCAGAATACCGGTTTCCAACTCCCCCATCGCCCCGCTGACAAAAGGCTTTGCGTGCCGGATTGGCTTCGGCAGATCCGGGCTGGCAAGAGACGCATGCACGAAGTATCGATCCGGATGCGTGATCTGCGCGGTCGAGATCGGCGGATCGTGAAACACGCGGGCGAACGCCTGCTTCCCGTCATGCAGGAAGACAGCCTGCTGGAACTTCTCGCCATCGTCGTAAGGAAAGGTAAGAGTCCGCCTCAGGTAGAGCGGCGCTTTGTCGAACACCGGGTATTCCGTCGACTGCGCCTCGCCGTCGTTGCTCAGCAGCTGGCGCGCGGTTTCAGGATCGGCCAGAGTTCTTCCGCTCCTTCGCGCGCCCACTTCGATCATGAGCCACGAAGCCTGCCCTTCGACGACCGCCTCGCGAGCCATGGACGATTCGCTGTTGTCAGGCCCTTTTGTCGTAAATTTCTCGATCGGAAAATTCTGGTCGGCAAGCGCGTGCGCGAGCTCATGAATCAGCGCCACATCCCGCATATTCGCCGTCGCCCAGTCGGAAATGAAGAGCTTCTTCCGCCGGAAATCGTAAAACGCCGCGGCTTGTTCGGTAAGCAGGTCGATGGTCGTCTGCTTGAGATCGAAATCCGCCGCGACAAAGCCGAATTTCTTCAAAGTTATTTCTTCCGCGCGAATCTCGTCGGGCTTCACGGACCGCTGAATCTGCTGTTTGAGATATTCGTTGACCTGCTGGCGGGTGATTGACGAGAAAGGCAATTGCTTGCGTATCTGAAAACCCGTAATACTGGAGAGTTCCTGCAGAATTGAGTTGATCTCTTCGGCAGTCGGCAGTTGCGATTGTACCGGCGGAAGCGGCGCTTGCCAGCCGCCCGTAAGAATCGCGATCAGCGCCAGAGCCGGGAAATGCCGGATTCGATTTCCATTCGGGCCCTGCAGCATCTATTCCGATATTCCCATGCCATTCAGTGCCGGTGGCCCGAATGCAGTTACAGGGTACACTGGAGATTCGTTTTACTTCGGGAAAAAGGAGCCATCTACCTTGGCAGAAACAGCAGAAGCCGCCTCCGGGAAACTCTACAAATCGGAATACGTCGGCAGCGGCACGTTCATCATCAGCAAACCGAAACGCAAAAAGACCAAGCAGCGCCAGTCGAATCTGAAGAACGTACGCCGCGGCTCGCGCAAGTAGTTACCGCTGACGTGTAGTCGTGATGGCCTTAAGACAGACTTCCAGAATCGCGCGCTGAATTGCCCATGCAGCGCCGAGACTACCCACCAAAGTTGCGCTTAAAACTAACATTTGCATAACCACCTCCTGCCCGTTTTAAGGCACGTGGCATGCCAATCGTTTCCAATGGCGGAATTTCAGGTGGAAGGTAACAAGACAGGTGGGATTAAAAAGCAGGACGCCGGAGCCGGGGTCGAAGCCCGGCTCCGGTAAGTAATTCAGCCAACCAAAATCAATAAGACCCGCTCGTGCGGACCTTGCCCGTATCGGCAACGCCGCTTGAGCTCTCGCCGGACGAGGAAATATCCTCCGCTCCGGTACCCTTCAGAATATCCTTCGCCCGGTCGATTCTCTCTGAAGTGTCGCAGTGGACCGATAACAAAACACCGCCGTTCTTGAGCCGCCCCTCATAACGTTTCGCTTCATATTCGGGGATGCCCATTCCGACCAAAGCGCCAATCAGCCCACCCACGGCTCCGCCAACGCCGAGACCGGCGAGGCCACCCATGATCGGGCCCGCGGCGATGAATGGTCCGAGACCAGGGATTGCCAGCGCTCCGATGCCAGCAAGCACACCGAGGGTGCCTCCGATGACGCCGCCGGTCGTGACACCGGTTGCTGTCCCTTCGGGTGCCTTGGTCTCTTTCTGATGGGCGAAGTCCCGCGAGCCCCGATAGTCCGGGAGCAAGACCGAAATATCGGAGCTCGGGAAACGCGCTTGCACCAGCGTATCGACGGCCGCTTCCGCGTCACCGACGGTGCTGTAAATTCCGAATACTGCCGTTTTCTTGCCTGCCATTTTTGTTCTCCTTTTCGATCGGGCTTCAGCCCTGGTTGTGGGGTTCTGGTTGTACAGTCCCGGCCTATTTGGGCGGAGCTACGGAAAGTTCGTCCGTGATCTTGTCCGCACCCGCGATTTCTCCGGCTTTGGCGACGAGTGCTTTTTTCTCATCTTCTGAACGCACCGGGCCTTTGAGCGTCACCGCGCCGCCCTGCGCCACGATCTTGACGTTGTGGGCGTAAGTGGAAAGCGCCTTATCCGCCATGACTGCTTTACGTATCTTCTGGGTCAGTTGCCGATCGTCGCGATTGTTTTTCTGCTGATCCGCGGTCACGGCCCCAGGGTCTCTATCCTGTTTATTGACTTTTGTGTTGTCGGGCTGGGGAGAATTCTGGGCCCTTGCGAAATTCGAGATCGAAGTCACACAAAGTCCAGCTGCTAAAATTCCCGCCAGAGCGGCCAACCGGGGAAGGTAATGATTTACTGACATGCTCCCCCCTGTGCACCTGGCGCGCCAGGCCGACCCCGAAAACCGGTAGAATCACTGGGAGAAGTAATATTCGGCACCGAACCGCCACTGGAGGGATGAACTTCCGCCGGCGGGTCATTCTAGTATCAGAGGGGCGCGCTGCGGCGGCGCCCACACAAGAGGAGAAGATTCATGAAGATTTCGCGCATTCTGACCGGCCTCGTACCCGCGTTGGCCCTGCTTCTGACCATGTCCCGCCCGGTTGTCCGCGCGGCCGACGACGTGCCCGCTATTGGCGCTGCTGCCCCGGATTTCACGCTGAGCTCGCAGGAAGGCAAGAAAGTCAGCCTGCACGATTTCAAAGGACAGTGGGTCGTTCTGTATTTTTATCCGAAGGATATGACACCTGGCTGCACCATCGAAGCCCACAACTTCCAGCGCGACCAGAAGGAATACGACGCGAAGAAAGCCGCGATCCTGGGCGTCAGCGTGGATAGCGTAGATTCCCACGTCGAGTTCTGCACGAAGGAAAATCTCACCTTCAAGCTGCTTTCCGACCCCGACAAGAAAGTGGTCACCGAGTACGGTTCCACGCAGAAGTTCGGCCCCAATGTAGTAGCGGCGCGCCACACCTTCCTGATCGATCCGAAAGGCGTCGTTCGCAAGTATTACCCGAACGTCAACGCCAACATTCAGGGGCACAGCGCCGAAGTTCTGGCGGCCATCGACGAACTCAAGAAGAGCAGCTAGGCCCTTAAATAAAATCCCTGGGCAGGTGTTGTGGCCTGCCCAGGTCCGTATTTGCCCCCGGTAGTGTCCAGACGAGAAGACGAATTCGAGCGCGTCGCCCTGTGCCATTCGCGCAGCCTGTTACGCGTCGCGCGCCGGCTGAGCGCAAATGCGTGGACGGCCGAGGATCTTGTGCAGGATTGCCTGCTGCTCGCCTGGCGAAATTTCCATCAGTTACAACCCGGCACCAACGCGCGAGCGTGGCTCTTCCGTATCCTGTTCAATGTTTTCTACGGGGAAGGCCGCAGGCTGAGGCGCACTCCGGAAGTGGTCCCGTTGAGCGCGGAAGTCCGCATGGTCGCGCCGTCCTCGGATCGCGCGATGCAGATTTCGCAGGCGCTCGACAGCCTTCCGGTGGATCACCGGACCGTACTGCTGCTCGGCGTCGTGGAAGGATTCACATGCAGTGAAATGGCGGAAATCCTCGGCATACCGATCGGCACTGTGATGTCACGCCTCAGCCGGGCACGCCAGTCGATGCGGAAGAAGTTGATGAGCCACCCGAAAGAAAGCCTGATAAAGGAAAGCCGATGAAGTGCAGCGATCTATCGAAATCCGTTCCGCTTTATCTCGCGGGAGAGCTTCAGTCGGGGCTTTCGGCAGAGCTTACGGCACATCTGCGGTCGTGTGCGGTCTGCAGATGTGCGTTTTCAGAAGCCGCGGACGACGTGGCGCTCGACGAACTCGTGCGTGCCAGCGTCTTCAAAGACCACGTCGACCATGCCGCCGTCGACCGGCGCGTTCGGGCCGGTATGCATTCTGAACAGCGGGCACCTCGCCGCCTGATCGCGGTCGCCGCAGGTATCGCGGCGATGCTGGCCGTAACTGTCGCGGCGTGGAGAATCACGGTTTCAGCCCATGCGAATCCGGTCTATGCGGCTGCCGTTCGCGATTATCGGCTGGAACTGATCCAGAAACAGCCCAGGAAATGGTTCACCGATCGCGATGCAATCGCGCGGTTGGCCAAACGGGTCGGACTCCCGAGCGCGGCCGTCACCGCATTCGCGCCCGCGGGCTACCGGCTCGCCGAAGGCAAGCTCTGCTTTCTCGATGGCCGCGTTTTCCTGCATCTGGTTTACGCAAGCGAGCACGGAGATTTCTCGCTCTTCCTCCGCCGGCCAGATGATGGGTCGACCGGTTCAGGATCGATTCATTCGGATCACTTCGCTGCGGAACAAGTCGCGGGGTTTCAGCACGCCCAACTGAGCGCCCTGCTGGTAACCGATCAATCCGCGCTGGCGGCATTGCAATTGGCCACCTCCGCCGCCGCGATGCTGTAAACGGCATCCTGCGTGCTTCCACCATTCGCGGGAGAACTTATGAAATACCTTTTCGCATGGATACTCGGCGTTCCCGGGGGCTTGATCGTGCTTTGGTTCCTTTTCAATCACGCACACTAATTCGCTTCTCTTACCGATTAAAGTAGAGCAGCGCGGGATTGACAATCCAGGCGCAAGCGCCCAGGCTGTTACTTTCGCTCTTCGAGTGCCCGGGCGATTTCTTCCCGGATACGTGGATCGGCGCTGTTGACCTGCATAGCCGATACGGCAATCTCCGAAGAACGCGAACTGCCGTCACGGATTACATCAAGGAGAAACGCCATCGCCGCATCGGTCCGCGATGCGGCCAGAGCCAAAAGAATCGACTGACGGGTTTCCGAATCCGCAACCTGGCCAAACCGCCCCTTTAGCCAGTCGATGGCTTCAGGCCGCCGGGTGGCCCCCAATGCCAGAAACGATGCCTCGGCGATTGCTTTATCCTGTGCGTCCGTAAACGAGATCACGAAGGGTATAGCGCTCGCCCCTTCCACCGCGAGCAATTCACTGAGGCAATCTCCCATCACATTCGGATCCTTATCGCCCGAGAGGGCCTTCAAACGAAGCAACAGCGCAGCCGTCTCAGAACCGGCAGTGGCGATGGCGCGAATCGCGCCGGTGCGAGCCTGCGCTTCTTCATCCACAAGCAGGTTCACCAGTTCGCGCAGCTTATGCGGGTACGGACAACTGGCGAGGCCCATGGCACAAACGGCTCGCAACTCCGCCGCCGTGTCGACCGATCCGCCCCACACAGCTTCCATCTGCACATGGCGCATGCCACTCAAATAGAGTTCCGGCCCGTCGTAGTCAAGCGCAAAGAGGGCCCGTGCGATGGCGGCGGTCGCGTTGCAGCCCTTGTCCAGAGCCGAACCCTGCCGCAGAAATCGCGAGAATGCGGACACGAGATCGTCTTTCAACTCCGCCCATTGCGCGTCACCGATTTTGCGCGCCGCCTTCGCCGCAACGAGGTTTGATTTTCCAGCCAGGGCTTTCAAGATCTGCGTGCGACCCTCCGGTGTGCGAAGAGGAATATCGTCAAGCGCGCCCAGCGCCGTCTGCACCGGATCGACCTTCATTCAGACTTCGCCGGCAACGTGTGCGAAAACCCCTCGCCCCGTCACCGCCGCGGGACGCAGGCGGATCATACGATTCGGCGTATAGGGCAAATCGAGCGTGGCTTTGATGTAGTTATCGGTGAGCGCGAGTCCGGGCGGATCAAGGGTCACGGCCGTAAGGTCACGGCCAAGAAGCCTGCTCCGGAACTCCAGATTCTTTGCGCCCGCCAGCTCACGCAGGACGCGATTGCGGTCTTTGCGAACTGGCATCGACACCGCGCCGGCCATCGTAGCAGCAGGTGTGCCAGGCCGTTCCGAATACGTGAACACGTGCAGGTAGGTAAACGGCATGGACTCGATGAACTGCCGCGACTCTTCGAAGAGTGCGTCGGTCTCGCCCGGAAATCCGACCATTACGTCGGCGCCGATCGCGGCCTCGGGCATCAGACGGCGCGCTTTCGACACCCGATCCGCGTAATGCCGAGGGCGATATTTCCGATGCATGGCGCGCAGAGTCGTATCCGAGCCCGACTGCAAAGGAGCGTGCACGTGTTTGGCGATGCGAGGAGACCCCGCCATCAACTCGAGCAGGTCGTCAGAGAAATCCATCGGCTCAACCGAGCTGAGGCGAATCCGCTCAATCCCGGTTTCGCTGAGCAGGCTGCGGAGAAGATCCGGCAAACGCTCTGTGCTGCCCGATTCCCTGCCCCAGCGCCCCAGATTGATGCCTGAGAGCACGACCTCCTTGTATTTCGCACTGAGCGCCCGCACCTGCTCGACGATCTGCATAGCGCTCGAATAGCGGCTCTTGCCCCGTACGAACGGGATGATGCAGAAGGAGCAGCGGTTGTGGCATCCATCCTGAATCTTCAGATTCGGCCGCGTGCGGTCGCCGGTAGCATCGAGAATCGGCGCGGTCAGAATATCGCGCGTTTCAAAGATGTCGCCGATCACGATCTGGCCATGGTAATCGTGGCCGGTGCGCTCGACATCATCGCCCGCCAATAGCTCCGCTATTTGCGTCTTGTGTGAATTGCCGACGACCCATTCAACTCCCGGCATTCCGGCGAGTTCATCCGGAGCGCGCTGCGCATAACATCCTGTCACCAGAATGCGGGCGTCGGGATTCTCGCGATGCACTCGCCGGATCGTCGAACGAGCGTCGCTGTCGGCTTCCGCCGTCACCGTGCAGGTGTTCAGAATGACGAGATCCGCGGACTCACGCTCATGCGCAACAGTGAGCCCACGCCCGGCCAGCTGGGCTTCGAGCGCCGCGCCATCCGCCTGCGTAGCGCGGCAGCCGAAGTTCTGGACGAAAACCCTGGCCATCTCTACATTCTTACAGGTGCATTATTACGTCGAAATCGGCCTGCACGGCCGTTTGCCAACGTCCGTCACTGGTTTGAGAAACATTCATGATCGATGCGGCCCTCTGCGGGCGAGGTCTGGTTGGGCGCAATCGCGGGAGGGTGCTCGTAGCGGCAGCCGTGGCCATCGCAAGTATGGCCGCGATTCGGGCGCAGAGTCCAACAGGCAGGATGGCCTTCGAGGTGTCTTCAATAAAGCCGAGCAAGGGATCGGTCGTGCCTTCCAATGTCCCACTCACTCCCTGGGACGACTACAGCCCGGTCAACGGCCGCTTCAGAGCCGATGCCTCTCTCCGGACTTACCTTGAATTCGCCTATAAGCTTTGGCCGAATGAGCTGCAGAGCCGGGAGCTTTCCCACTTGCCGAAGTGGGCCGAGACCGATCGCTATACCGTTGAAGCACGGGCGGCAACAGCCAATCCGACCAAAGACGAGATGCGTCTCATGGTGCAGTCCCTGCTTGCCGATCGCTTCCAGCTGGCAACCCATTTCGATGCCCGGGAGGTCCCCGTGTTTGAGCTTAAGCTTGCAAAGACCGGTCA
>DATAZF010000278.1:0-2688 GCA_036272235.1 Bryobacteraceae bacterium
TCCGTGGCGGCGGTGCTGGTGCATCGCGCCATTGGCGACCAGCTTACCTGCGTCTTCGTGAACAACGGCGTGCTGCGGAAGAACGAGTTCTTCAAGGTGCAGCAGAATATGCGCGACAAGCTGGGGCTGAAGGTCGTCGCCGTCGATGCCAGCATGCGATTTCTGACGAAGCTGGCGGGCGTCACCGATCCGGAGACGAAGCGCAAGGCGATCGGCAACGAGTTCATCGCGGTCTTTGACGATGAGGCGAACCGCATCTCAGCGACAACTGGTGGCGTGGATTACCTGGTCCAGGGCACGCTCTATCCGGATGTGATCGAAAGCTCGTCGGTAAAGGGTCCGTCGCAGACAATCAAAAGCCACCACAATGTCGGTGGCCTGCCGGAGACGATGAAGCTCAAGCTCATCGAACCACTGCGTGATCTTTTCAAAGACGAAGTACGGCGCATTGGCCGCGATCTCGGCATGCCGGACGAGATTCTGGATCGGCAGCCATTCCCCGGTCCCGGGCTCGCGGTACGCATCCTCGGCGAGGTGACGGCCGAGCGCGTCGCGCTGCTGCAGGAAGCGGACGAGATCGTTGTCGACGAGATCAAGGCAGCGGGGCTTTACAAGCAGATATGGCAGTCATTTGCTGTGCTGCTACCGGTGAAGAGCGTGGGCGTGATGGGTGACCAGCGCACCTATGCATACACCTGCGCCATCCGCGCGGTGCACTCGGAGGACGGCATGACGGCGGACTGGGTGCCGCTGCCGTACGAGGTGCTGAAGCGCATCTCGAGCCGCATCGTGAACGAGATTCGCGGGATCAACCGGGTGGTGTACGACATCACGTCGAAGCCGCCGGGAACGATTGAGTGGGAGTGACGGGAGACTCAGGCAGGGACGTACGTCAGCCTGACCGTGTCGTCGCCAAGGGAATCGGTCGCAATCAGGCGAAGCGGCGGCCGGCTCCCGGCGAAGTACGGCTTGCCGCGGCCCAGCACGAATGGGCGAAAGTAGAGACGATACTCGTCGATAAGACCGAGGTCGGTAAGACTCCCCACTAGTTCGGGCCCGGCAACGTCTATCTCCCCGTCGACCTCAGCCTTCAGCCTGCGCACGAAGGTTTCGACATCATCAGCGACAAGTGTGGCATTCGGGCCGACGGATTTCAGCGAAAGGGACACGACCCATTTCGGTTGCGCCCGCCATAGAGCGGCAAAGCTGTGGTCGCCCGCGTCCCAGTCCGGCTGATCTTCGTCCCAGTAGCGCATCACCTCGCACATACGGCGACCGTACAGACTGCCGGCCAGCCCGCGAACATGGTCGTTGAAGTGACCATGGAGCGCGGCGCCGGGCGGCGGCAATAGCCCTCCGTCTACGCCCGCGACGTAGCCGTCGAGAGACAGCATCATTCCGAAGACGAGCTTTGCCATTCCCCTTGCGCCTCCCCTGTGTGCTGGACTAGTCTGCGTGGTCGCCGTGTGAGACAGCGACGGAACAGTATCCCATTCAAACGCTGCGAAACAACCGTGACTCAAGGGTGTTATTCCCAAGGCGGAGTGGCGGCAGGCATCCTGAGTGGGTTTGCCGCCAGTGGCGGGACGAGGTCAAGGTAGAACAATGACGGTGTATCGTGTTGAACTGGAACGACTTGATCACGGGTATGAGGCCCGTGTACCGGAAATAAACGGCTTTCTGTGCGAAGGACTCACCGAGGGCGAAACATTATCCCGATTGAGGCAAAAACTCGACCGGTACCGTGCGGAGACAGGCGCAGCGGTGGAATTCCCTACAGTAAAGCTTGAAGTGTATCGGACTTAACTACTCTTCCTGGGCGAGATCTCCCCGGGTCGAGTTTCCTGGACGTGCTATCTGGCTGCGCCCGGCAGCTCAAAATCCACACCAGCTTCGCGGTTCTGTTGAATGGTCGCCGGCAGGTTCAGGTCGGCGACGGGAATCACGCGTTGGTGGCCATTTTCAGCGACAAACACCGATAAGCCGGTCAGCACGTAATCGTTCACCTTCTCCGGCGGCCGGCCATCGTTGAAGACCAGCGTCAACGCAGGGTGATCCAGGCCGTCGGTTGTAGGAGCAGGATTCTGGTTACCCTGAGCATAGGCCTCTGACGCATACGGAGGCCGCGGCGGTGGATATCCTTCGTCTCCATAGGGTTCTTCCGGAGGCGGTCCGGCAGGACCATAGTCGGGTTGCCCTTGCGAGTCGGGCTGCGCTTGCGCAGCTTGTGCGTCCTCGTCGTCGCTGTCCCCGTTAAAGAACGTGGATGGATCGCCGTAGTAGGGAAATCCATAATTGGGAACGCCGACGAATCCAACGCCATAGACGGGGCGGCGCCGCGAGCGATAGTTCCCAGGGCGCCGGTATCTTGGCCCACCGTTTGGCCGGACGCGGTTGTTAGGTGAGATCCGAGGCGCTCCGGCGCTACCGCGAAGCGCGCTCCTCGCACCCGGACTGCTGCGCATTGGTGCGCCCATCGACCGAGATGGCGTGAAAGAACGCGCAGCACTTGCATGGCCGCCGCCCGCAGCGTGTTGTGCAAGGGCAGGAAGTGTGAGCAGTGCAATCCCCGCCGCGGCCATTCCGGCTGCGGCAATTCTGGGCCATACCCATCTCGCCTTGTCGCCGTCTTTGTGGCCCATGGCACACACCCCTCTTCACTATAGACGCGCCACTCTCCAGCGGGAC
>DATAZF010000279.1:0-12223 GCA_036272235.1 Bryobacteraceae bacterium
CGGCGACGAGCACGACTGCCTGCATCTCCTTCACATCGTGCACCCGCACAATATGAGCGCCCCCCAGCACAGCCGCCGCCACGGCTGCCGCCGTCCCAAAGAGCGTCCCGCTTTCCGAGGCCTGCGCCAGAAACGATTTCCGCGACGGACCCACCAGGATCGGATAATCAAGTTTCGCCAGCGCATCGAGTTTCGCCAGAATCTCCGCGTTCTGTTCCTTGCGCTTCCCGAACCCGATCCCCGGATCGACGATGATGCGCGCCCGGTCGACCCCCGCGTGACGCGCCCGGCTCGCCGTAGCTTCGAGCTCGCGCGCGATCGTCCCCATCGGATCCTGCATCGGCGGCAGCTTCGCCCATGTTTCGGGCTGCCCGCGCATATGATTCAGGATGAGCCCGGCGTTTCCACTGGCGGCAGCTTTCGCCAGCGCCGGGTCGAAAGTCAGTCCGCTCGGATCGTTGATGATTTCGACCCCGTATTGCACGGCCCGCTCGGCGATTTCCGCCTTGTATGTGTCAAGCGAGAGCGGCACGCGAAGGTTGCCGCGCAGGCGCTTCAGGATCGGAACCAGCCGCTGCCATTCCTCATCCGCAGTGATCCGCTTCGAGCCGGGCCGCGTGGATTCCGCCCCAATGTCGATGATGTCGGCCCCATGCTCTTCCAGTTCGAGAGCGCGCGCATAGGCCCGATCGGGATCGTTGAAGCGGCCCCCATCGGAGAACGAATCGGGCGTAACGTTCAGCACGCCCATCAGGAGCGTACGCTCACCCAGCTGCATCTCCGAATCGCGCAGCTTCCAATAATAAATTTTTCGGGTCATTAATTTTAACTTTTTAATCGCGCACAAAGGCCATTCGACCTGTGCGCCTGCGTTTCACCTTTCACGACGCACGATCGGCCTTTAGGGCTTGCCTTGCCATTCAAGTGTCCCATGCCAAATCGGAACTAAAGGATTTTGTGTCGAACGCCGATTTTATTTGCAGGAAACATTCATACGAATATGACCTGTCAACATCCCGTATTTGGGACCGCCGCGCCGCGGGGTCCGCTGCCGCTCGAAGCCGTTTCCGAACCCTTCGACCCCGAATCCCCGTGGTTCGAACCCATCCTGTTTCAACCAGTCGCGGATACCTTTGAACATCGGATACTGGCGTACGAATGTGTCTCCCGCGGATTCGCCATTCTCTCCGACGAGCCTGCCCGCCTGGCGCAGGCGGCACGCCTTCGTGCGCTCTCCATACAGTCGGCTGCCCGGCAGAATCCGCACGGGTTGTATCTCTTTAATCTGGCGCCTTCTTCGATCGCCGACCCGCGGAGGGACTTGCAAGCCACCTGCGATGCCACAACAGACTCCGGCATGGACGCCGGAAGTGTTGTGTTCGATATTAGCGAGCCGGATCTCGCGCGCGAGAGGGACCATTCGCGCCGCATCCTCGAATATCTGCGTGGGAATGGCTTTGGTTTTGCGCTCAGTGGAGCCGGACTCGCACCCGCCACGGACTCGATCGAAACGATCGCCGAATTCAAACCCGCTTACATCAAGGTGGACGGGCGCCTCATCCGCGACATTGACCGTCCGGCAAGCGCCGCAACCGTCAGCAAGCTGGCGCGAATCGCCGAACGCTCCGGCGCGCACCTGATTGCGGAAGGCGTAGACCGCGTCAAAATGCTGGAGAACCTCTGGCTGCTCGGTGTTCAGTTCATGCAGGGACATCTTTTCGGCGAACCATCTTCGCGAATCGCATAAATGGCGGGGCAGGCCGTCTGGCCGGCCGATACAGAAAAGACGGCAGGCGAAACTGCCGGCCCACCTCGCCGAAGTATGGCTCCCTGGAAAAATTGAGTGACATTCGGCTGTTCCCGCCTGCCGGTACCGCGTCGCTAAACTCGAAGTTTGCCCCTCGACCTCGACACACCCCTCGCATACCTCAAAGGTGTCGGTCCCGCGCGCGCAGCAATGCTGGCGTCGAAGGGTCTCGAAGTCGTCGAGGATCTCCTCAACTACTTCCCCTTTCGCTACGAAGACCGCAGCAACCTGAAAACGATTTCTCTCCTTGCGCCCGGCGAACTTGCCACGGTCATCGCGGAAGTCCGCTCGTCGAAGCTGTCCGGCTTCCGCCGCCGTAACCTCGGTCTGTTCGAGGCCGAGTTCACGGATTCCTCGCGCGCCACCCTGCTCGCAAAATGGTTCCACGGCGCTTATCTCGCCGACCGTCTGACGCCCGGCGTCCGCGTCGCGCTCTTCGGCAAGATCGAATTCGATTCGTACCGCGGCGAGCTGCAGATGATGCATCCGGAGACCGAATTCCTCAGCGGCGACGATGAGGAGGGCGACTCGGCGCTTCACGTCGGCCGCATCGTGCCGGTTTACGAGGCTGCCGGCAAAGTAAGCACACGAATTCTGCGCGCGCTCATTCACCGGATTCTGCAGGAGATCGCGCCGCTCGAAGATCGCCTGCCGGAAGAGGTCTGCCACCGCCTCCGTTTTCCTTCGCGCTCGGAAGCGATTCGCGAAGCCCACTTCCCAACGGCGGGAACGCCCATCCGGATCCTCAACGACTTCCGCTCGGCAGCCCACTTCCGGCTGATCTTCGAAGAATTCTTCTGGCTCGAGTGCGGGCTCGAAATCAAGCGCCAGCGCGCGCGCGCCATGCCGGGCATCGAGTTCGCCCTCACCGACCGGGTCCGCGAACAGATCAAGAAGCTGCTTCCTTTCAAGCCGACGAATGCCCAGAAACGGGTGCTCAAAGAGATCGCCGAGGATATGGCGCGTCCCAGCCCGATGAACCGGCTGCTGCAGGGCGATGTCGGCAGCGGAAAAACCATCGTCGCCGCGGAGGCCGCGGTCATTGCTCTGGAGAACGGCTACCAGGTGGCGATTCTTGCGCCGACCGAAATTCTCGCCGCGCAGCACTTCTTCTCGCTGCGTCCGCTCCTGCAGAAAGTCGGTTACGCCGTTGCGCTGCTGACCGGATCCTCCACCGCCCGCGAAAAGTCGAAGCTTAAAGAGATGCTGCGCAGTGGACTCATCCCCGTTGCCGTCGGCACCCACGCCCTGATCGAGAAGGATGTCGAGTTCGCAAAACTCGGTCTGGTCGTGATCGATGAGCAGCACCGCTTCGGAGTCATGCAGCGTTTCCAGCTCGTGCAGAAAGGCGTGACGCCGGATGTGCTTGTGATGACCGCGACCCCGATCCCGCGCACGCTCGCCATGACGATCTACGGCGATCTCGACGTTTCGGTGATCGACGAGCTTCCGCCCGGCCGCCGGAAAATCGCCACGAAACACTTCACGGCGGATCAGGTCGAGCTCGCCTGGAGCGCCATCCGGCGCGAGATCGACGCCGGGCACCAGGCCTATGTCGTATATCCGGTAATTGAAGAGTCTGAAACTCAAGCCATGAAGGCCGCGCAGCAGATGTATGAGCACCTTTCGGCCGAGGTATTCCCTGACGTGCCCGTCGGGTTGCTGCACGGGCGTCTGGGTTCCGGTGAGAAAGAAGCCGCGATGGAAGCGTTCAAGAGCGCGCGCACGCGCATTCTCGTCTCGACGACCGTGATTGAGGTCGGCGTCGATGTGCCGAATGCGACGGTAATGGCGGTCGAACAGGCCGAGCGCTTCGGGCTCTCGCAATTGCATCAGTTGCGCGGCCGCGTCGGCCGCGGCTCCGCCCAGAGTTACTGCATGTTGATCACGGAAAAGCTGAACGATACGGCGAAAGAGCGCATCCGCACGCTGGTCGATTCGCAGGACGGATTCGCCATCGCCGAAATGGATCTCAAACTCCGCGGACCCGGCGAGTTCTTCGGGACGAAGCAGTCCGGCCTGCCGTCTCTGCGGATCGCCAACATCCTGCGCGACCCCGACATTCTTTCGGCCGCGCGCAACGAGGCGCGCGCGTTCGTCGAGCAACCGCCGTCGCCGGAGGCGTTTGTAGCGGCGATCGACTACATAAAGAACCACTGGCAACGACGCTATGGACTGGTGCAGGTTGGATAGGATAGTGTCCCGTTCGATACGGCGGTGGCACAGCGCGGCTTTGCCTGTATTTCCAAGCCTTATCCAAAGGCTAAAGTTTGTGCCACCATGGCTCGCGCCAGGATGGGCACACTCAGGCCTGCCATTTTTCCCTGGAGCGCAAGGTAACCGGGCGCATCGGCGCAAAAATCCATGCGAGTAATCGGTGGCGAGTTTCGCTCGCGAAAGCTGCAATCGATGCCGGGCACGGAGGTGCGCCCGACGCCGGACAAGATCCGCGAATCGCTGTTCAACATCCTCGCGCCCGAGATCGAAGGCGTGGTCTTCGTCGATGCCTACGCCGGCACCGGCGCAGTCGGCATCGAAGCCCTCAGCCGCGGCGCGCGCCACGCAATCTTCATCGAAAAGGACCGCGCAGCCGCGGCTTTGATCAAAAGCAATCTGCAAGCCCTGAAAGCGGAAGCGAAGGCGCGTGTGATTGCAGGCGCAGCGGCCCTTTATCTGGGCAACCTCGACGCGGACATTATCTTCATAGACCCGCCCTATCCGAAAGAGCGCGAGTATGCCGCCGCGATGGAAGCGCTGGAAGCGAAGCCGCCGGCGCTGCTGGTCGTCCAGCACTCCAGCCGGTTTGCATTGGGCGACGAGTGCGGGCCGCTGCGGCGGACGCGCGTAGTGCGCTATGGAGAAAACACGCTGAGTTTCTTTCGCTGAGCTCACTTGCCGGGAGCGCCCAGGTTTGGAGTGCCCATGCCCAGGCCCGTGGGTGAGGTCGTGTTGTTCGAAAAAGGCGAATTGTTCGAGAACGGCGAATTGTTCGAAGTCCCCGGGTTGGCATTCTGCGCCGGCGCGGCGGTTTGTGCGACGGCACCGCCGCCACGCGACACATCCTTCGTGATGTCGTAAACGAATTCCCACTCGTTGTAGGACGTCCGGTCGCGATAGACTTTCACGCCATCCTGTTCGAGTTTGCTCGCGACCCCGGCCATTCCGCCACCAATCGTCTGGCCGCCCATTGGAGGCAGCGGTGTGCCCGTGTTGCTCGTCGGGGTCGTCGCGCCCGCCGATGCGCCAAACGGACTCGCGTTAGGAACAGGGTTCCCGTTCGGATCCAGGGCCGCCTGCTGGCCGGCCTGTCCCGGAAGTCCGTTGAGACCGCCGGGCCTCGGACTCGTCAGAATTTGATTGATCAGCGCTGTGGCGGCGGCCGGTGGACCATTCGGCGACTGCCCCGCAAATCCGTTCTGGATGGCCCCAGACTGGGTATTACCGGGGAACGGCGAATTGGGCGGCGTCTGACCGGGGAATCCATTGTTGGAAAACTGGCCGGCGCCAGGCTGGTTTATACCAGGCTGGTTTGGAAAAGGCTGGTTTGGAAAAGGCTGACCAGGCGCACCCTGGTTCGGCGCTGGCGTCCCCGGCGTGCCTGGAACGGGCTGACCCGAGAGAGCCGCGAGGCCCTGGGAGACTGGCACAATACGTCCATCCGGCAGCACCATAACCGGGCCGTTGTTGCCATTATTTGCCCCACCATTCAGAGCTGGAAAACTGTTTGCCGGCGCATTGTTCGGCGGTTGCCCATTCTGGCCGGTCGGCTGCGCCGGGTTGTTCAGATCGCCCGGCGCGCCCGGCTGATCGCTCCGCCTCTGCCGGGTTGCGATGTTGACACCCTGCGACGGACCAACCGGGTTACCGCCCGTCTGCTGCATTACCGTGATCGAAGTCATCGGGTCGGCCTGGCTCGCCGCATCCGTCTTTTTCTTCGTGTAGAGCAGGGAATCGGTGAAGACGCCACCCGGACCCACGTGGATGATGCGCCAGTCGTCTTTGCCCGTCATCGGGTCGATATATTTGCGGCGCAGGAAGCGCAGATTCTGCGTGTTCTGCAGCGCATCGAAGTCGGTCGGATAACGATTGAACTTGCGCACGTAAAGCATCACGGCCCGCGAGTACTGTTCGCCGCGGTCGATCAGCAGTTGTTCCCTGTCACGCTGCGCTTCGAAGGCGACGCGCGGCAATTCCATATAGAGCGTAATGGCCAGGACGGCGGCCATCGCGCAGATCATCAGCAGCGCGAAGCCGGACTCGGGCTTGCGGGCTGGAGTTCTCATGCGGCCGTGTTCTCCGCCAGGGGCAGCGTCTGGGTGCTTTTGAATTGCGTGTCCTCGATCACGATGGAGTTGACGCCGATCCGAACCACCTTATAACGCCCACGCTTCACTTCTTCATTTTCACCCGCGATGATAATGTCGTCTCCATCCAGCAGGAAAGCCTGTTTGCGTCCATCCGACTTCAAAACTTCGTAGCCGTAATACTTGAACGTCATGAGCGGCGCAGTTGGCGCGGGCGGAGGCGGAGGGGGGCCTCCGGGCGTGGAGAGACCCGGCTGATTGATGGCTATCTTCGGCGGCGATTTGGGCAGATCAACAGGCTTCACCGCGGCCGGCGGAGGAGGCGCGCTGCCGTACTGGAAGATGTTGCGCATGGTCGCCGGTAACTCGACCGTCTGCAACTTCGCGAGAAGATCGAGGCGCAGCGTCGGATCGATAGTCGCGGGATCGGGCTTCTCTTCGCCGGGCGCCACGCCTTCGCGAATGGTGAATTCGCTGACGCTCTTCGCGGCGCGTTTCCGGTCGGCGCGCGGCCTCGCAACCGGTGGGTCGGCGATCACGGGAAGGGCGGTCGCCGGGGTGGACACGCGTGCCGGCGCCGGTTCCGAGGGTCCGGAAAACACATTGAAATAGAGAATGAGTGCTGCTGTGACGAGCAGCGCGCCGAGAATCGCGACTTTCTTCGGCTCCGCGCCTGTCTTCACAGCGCACCGCCGGAATCGTCTTTGATGAAAACGTGCATTTTCAGATTTGTGTCCACCACGTCGCCTTTCGGCTGCGGGGCGACCTGCATGCTTTCGATGATGAGAAACCGCGGCGAGCGGTCGAGAAGATTGATCAACTTCACGAGTTGCGGGAAAGCGCCCTCGAAGTTGACCGAGATCGTCATCATCGAGAGATCGTCGGTGCCTTCGATGGGGTCGAGCGGCGCGATCTGGCCTTCCTGCGTTTTCATCCCGGCGGTGACAGCCGTTTCACGGATCTCGTTCAGGACCGTTGAATACGTCGTACGGCGATTGGTGAAATAGGTCGCCAGGAAGGTATCGCCCTCGGTTTTTCCTTTGCCCACATTCGACGTCAGGACCCGGCTGCGATTCAAGCGTGCCTGATCCGCCTGCAATCTCGCCCCCGCGGTGATGAGCGATTGATTCAGCGCTTCCGGTGACGATCCGAATACGTTGAAAGCAAAACTGGCGGCCACCAGATTGGCGGCGAGCAGAATCCCCAACCCGATGCGCACGAGCACGCGCGGCTCTTTCCACGCCGCGGCGCTGGGGAGCGATATCGCCCGGAAATTAAAGCTTCTGGGCATAGTTCACCGTGAGTTGATAGCGGTAAAAAGGATTGGTCTGGGATGGGGGCGTGAAGCCGGGGACCGTAGTCGAACCGAACACATCCGACGCTTCAAGTTTGGCCACAAACCCAATCACGGCCTCGGGGGAGTCGGAAGCGACCTGCATGTCGAGAAACAGCCCGCCTTGCGCGTTCACCGTCGGCCGGATCGCCAGCACCCGCACATTCGGGGGACACACCGTATCCAGATCCGTAAAAATCTTCGTCCAGCTGATAGCCTTGCGCCGGATGAGCGTGTTGAGCAGAACGCTGCGATCGAGCACCACTTCGTTGCCGGGCCGCCGCATGGAAGCATCCAGCTTCGCCTGCTCGTTATGAATGCCGTTGAGCTGCCGGTTGACACGCGCCAGCATCGCGGCCGTGTCGCGCGTTTCGCGGCGCTCGGTGACGGCGAGCGAGATCAGCAGAGCCAGCGTGCCAAGCAGCAGGAGCGCGGCGATCGCCGAGCCGACGAGCATTGGCCGGTCGCGGCGGAAAGGCTCCCGCGCCAGATTGATCGGTACCCTCATGCGGCGGCCTGCTTTACATTTTTTGGCGCAATTGCCGCCGGCGCGATCGAAGCAAGATAGCCCGCCAGCCCCGGATGCGCCTCCGCGAGCGGCTCCACCGGAATTTCAAGCTCTATCGCAAGGCGAATGCAGGCTTCATCGGCGTCGTCTCCGAATCCCGCAATGAATAACTTCTCCGGACGCGCGCCCGACTGATCCTCTATATATGCCAGCGTCGGGTAAAGGGCCGCGATTATTTCCTCCTGGGGATCCACGTCCAAAGCCTCCGGATCGCCAATTTCAAGAGTGCGTGCAATTGTTACGACGCCGTTCGCCACCGCGAGAACAGTGAGCGCGCCGGGACTCCGGCGGGCCAGCACGAGCGAGCCGGTCACGGGCAGCAGATCCAGCGCTGCCAGCGACGACACTGTAATGAAACCCGGTTGCAGCCCGGCTACGCGGAAAGCCGTCTCGTAGTGCGATACGATCTCCGACGGAGTCAGCGCCACGACAATTTTCTTCCCTGCCTGCACGAACCAGGAGATTGCCGCGCCATCGACGTCGAATGGCACGCTCTTGCGCAGACGGAAATTGATCAGGGGGCGAAGCTCCTCTTCTTTCTCGGGCACATTATCGAAATCGAGCACGGCGATGCGCACGCAGTTGTCAGGCAGAATCACGGCCGCGCCCCGTTTGCCGCGTCCCGTCGCGGGGGGCGTCAACCGGCGCACGGCTTCGGCGAATGCGGCCGGATCCAGAATGTTCTCCTTCACCGGCGACGGAACGATCACGCCCGCTTTCAGTGCCGCGTGCTGAATCGCAGCGGGAGGACGGGTGCGCGACATCGCGATTCCGTCCGCCGACACTTCGAAGACAAACTCGGGCGGCGGATCGCGCAGGACATCCATGATCTTTCCGAGCGTGATTTTCCCGAGCATGCTTTTGTCGAGCGCGCTCATTCGATGAACGTCACCTTGTTGATCTCTTTCAGCGTCGTGATGCCGCGGCGCGCCTTATCGACCGCGGACTCGCGCAGAAACGTCATGCCCTCTTCGCGGGCCAGCCGCTTGATCTCCGACGTGGGCCGGCGGTCGAGGATCAGCTCGCGGATCTTGTCGCTCAAGTCCAGCAGTTCGTGGATGGCCGTACGTCCGCGATAACCGGTCCCGCCGCATTCGAAGCACCCCGCGCCTTCCATCAGCTCCAGATGGCGCCATTCCGCCGGATCGAGTCCGCTCTCGACAAACATCTGGTCAGGATACTGGACCGGCTTCTTGCAATGTTCGCAGTTGATGCGCACCAGGCGCTGCGCGAGGATGCAGTTCAACGCGGATACGAAGTTGTAAGCCTCGACGCCGATGTTGAGGAAGCGGCCCAGCACGTCGACAACGTTGTTGGCGTGCACCGTTGTGAAGACGAGGTGACCCGTGAGCGCTGAGTTGATGGCGATCTGCGCCGTCTCCTGATCGCGGATTTCGCCGACCATGATCTTGTCCGGATCGTGGCGCAGAATCGATCGCAGGCCGCGGGCAAAGGTGAGCCCTTTTTTCTCATTGACCGGAATCTGCGTGATGCCTTTGAGCTGGTACTCGACGGGATCTTCAATGGTGATGATCTTATCCTCGTCGTTCTTGATCTCACTCAGGGCAGCGTAAAGCGTGGTGGTCTTGCCGGAACCGGTGGGCCCGGTGACCAGCACCATCCCATACGGCTCGGCAATATAGCGGCGGAATTTCACCAGATCGCTCTCGCTGAAGCCGACGACGTCGAGCGAGAGTTTGGCGAACTTCTCGCTCATCGATTCCTTGTCGAGCACGCGGAGCACGGCGTCTTCGCCGTAAATTGTCGGCATGATCGAGACGCGGAAGTCGATGAGGCGCGATTTATAACGGACGCGGAAACGACCGTCCTGCGGAACCCGGCGCTCGGCGATATCGAGCTCGCTCATGACCTTGATGCGCGAAATGATGCTCGTGTGCCAGTCCTTCGCGATGGGGGGCATGGCGTAGTGGAGCACGCCGTCGATGCGGTACTTGATCACGACTTCCTGATCGCGCGATTCGATGTGGATATCCGAAGCGCGGCGTTCCAGCGCGTTGAAGATTGTCGTGTCAACCAGCTTGATGACCGGCGCGATATCGCTGTCGACGGCGGCGAGGCGGTCGATCGAGAGCGTTTCATCCGGATTGTCGTCGTCGCCGACGACGTCGAGCGCGAACCCCTCGGTGACTTCTTCAAGGACGCGCTGCGATTGTTCGGTCTTCTTGAGCAGGTCGGCGATCTGGGAAGCGGTAGCGACTTTGACCCGGAGCTTTTTGTGCAAAAGCAGGCCAAGCTCGTCAATCGTATTCAAATTCCGCGGATCGGCCAGAGCGATTTCAAGCGTTCCGTTCTGTGCCTTTAGAGGCACAAAGTTATAGCGGAACATGAGGTCTACCGGGATGGACCGGAAGAGGTCGTGCTCAATCGCGCCGTCACGCAGATCGACGAATTCGCAGCGGTAGCGTTCGGCGACGGCGTGGGCATCGGAAATTTCGGTTGCCGCCGGAGAGCCGATGGTGGGCAGCGGTAATGGGACTTTGTTGGGGGTGGCGGTCATAAGGCACACTTCCGCCGGGACTTCGCCTCGTGGACGGTCACATCTCTTTGACGCGCGGCCCCTCTGGAGTGTTTAGGCTGAGTCACCTGGTCCGCGTTCCTTTGGCAGGGCCGGCGATTCCTGTGGCAGGGCCGGCGATTCCTGGCAAGGGTGTACCAGACCCCGGTCCGGGCGATTCAAGTGGCTGGAATTGGCGCGAGATCGGAGCCGAAAAAGCCATTTAAGAGCCAAATATCGGGGCAACGGAAGCCAAGGAAGCCGGTTCGCCGGGTGGTGCCGATGCGAGGTAAGGCTTGCCGAAAGAGCAGTTTACGGCCCGGCGCCGGGGGTGGAAATTGGGTTTGTTGGGAGTACGGACCCTCATTTTGCACCCTCTTTTCCTCGTAATCCGCTGATGCGTCGAGACTTACGCCGGGCTTTACGGCGCTGGCGACGAAGCCGGTCCAGCCGATCGAGCGCGCCGTTGAACTGCAGAACCAGGCGGGCTTCGGCGCGGCCCGCAGTTTCGACGGTGCGGCCGGAAGTGGCCGCCTGCCGATAAGCCAGAGTGACGCGAGCGGGGACGGGAAGGGCGGCGGTTTCGGTTCCGGCAGGGACGGTGTATTCGTGATCGATGAGTCCGGCGTCGATGTTCGCCAGACGGATGAGGCGCCAGCGGGCGGCGGCCATGATGTCGACAAGCGCGGTCTCAGTGGCGGTGGCGGGACGGTATTCATCGTAAAAAGTCTGAGCGAAGACATCGTAAGCGTCGGGGCATTCGCTGGCAAGGATGAAGCGCTTGTCGAGCAGATCGTGGCGAGCGGCGTTGCGGGAGGAGATGGCTTTGCCCTCGGGGGTGCGCGGTCCAGTGGACTTGAGGGCATTGAGACGGTTGGCTGCGATTTGTTTTTCGGTTGACATAGGATTCTCCGGACCGGCGGGGGCCGGCCTTCGATTGACATTGTGGGGGGTGGGTTGGGGGGATTTATGGGGAGTTTTCGGTAAATTGTTGGATTTTATGGGGAAGATATTTTTGTTGGTGTGGTCACTGGGTTGAGAGTTTTCGGGTGTGGGGGGACTAAAGGCTTTGGCCACAGATGAACCGCTGAGACCCCCATAAAGGGGGTCCGTCAGGCTGAGACCCCCATCGCTGAGGTCCCCATAGAGGGGACCTGTCAGAAAGGGGGTCCGTCAGACAGATGAACACAGATTGGATCCTGTTACGGATTCGGTGATTGGGGCGGCGTTCGAGGTTTCGAATACGCTTGGTGCGGGTTTTTTGGAGAAGATTTATGAGCGGGCGTTGGTGCGGGAGCTTAGATTGCGCGGAGTGGCGGTGGAGGCGCAGGTTCGGTATCCGGTCTTCTATAAAGGCGAGCGGCTGGGTGAGTATGTAGCGGATCTGGTGGCCGGTGGGTCGTTGCTGATTGAGTTGAAGTGTGTCGAACGATTTGCGAATGAGCATATGGCGCAATGCACCTCTATCTGAAGCGCGCACAACGGCCCTTCGGCCTGTGCGCTCAATTACCTGAAGGCTTCACGGTTACGGGTGGGGTTGTTGTTGAATTTTCAAAAGCCGAAGGTGGAGTGGAAGCGGGTGGTTTGGGGGTGACGACCCGCGGAGCGACCCGTGCGCCACCGAATTCATGCAATCGTGCACGTTGAAGTAAAGACCATTGGATCGAGCGGGCAGATTTCTCCCGGCAAGCAATAT
>DATAZF010000280.1:0-13906 GCA_036272235.1 Bryobacteraceae bacterium
ATGCAGCGTGTGGCGGCGCAGGCGAACACACTGAGTCCGGCGCAAATGCTTTACCTTGCGACCCGAGCGGGCGCCGAAGCTTTCGGGATCGAAAACGAAACCGGCGATTTCGAAGCCGGGAAATCGGCGGACTTCGTCTATCTGCGGCCGCCGGAGGGCGGTGTCCTGGCGGGCGTCCTGAAACACGCCGGGGAAGATTCGCCCGAGCGAACCATCGCCGCGCTGTTCACTATGGCGGGCACGGAGAGTATTCAGGAGGTGTGCGTCTCAAATCATGCCGTATTCGATCGGGGAGCTTGATCGCATGGCGCTCGACCAGTTCGTCGCCGCCGCCGGCTGGGTCTTCGAGCATTCGCCGTGGGTGGCCGAGCGAGCGTGGCATCGCCGTCCATTCGAATCGCGCGAACAACTCGCCGCGCGGATGAACGAGGAAGTGACGGCCGCGTCTCCCGGCGCGCAGCTCGCCTTGCTGCTCGCTCATCCCGATCTCGGTACCCGCGCCAAAATCAGTCAGAGTTCTACCGCCGAACAGGCCGGCGCCGGACTCGACCAGCTCACCGCGGCCGAACACGCGCGTCTGACCGAGCTCAACGAAGCGTATCGCGCGAAATTCGGCTTCCCATTTATCTATGCGGTCAAGGGCAGCGGCAAGTTCGCTATCCTCGAAGCTCTCGGCCGACGGCTCGGGAACAATCCGCAGGAGGAGTTTCAGGAAGCTCTGCGGCAGGTTTACAGGATCGCCGGCTTTCGGCTGGAAAGCATCGTCAGCGACCAGGAAGAACATGCATAGATTCGCCAGCGGCTGGAAGAAAAGTTATTACGGTAAAAGTGACGTAACTGTCTACCGTTTGCATCGCGACCCGGGCCAGGGCGCGGTATTCGGGGCGAACGTTCTGATCCTCGTTTACGGCGACGCTTTCTGGCCGACCTATACGACCGGCGATAACAGTAACCTGGTCGCGACCGATTCGATGAAGAATTTCATCCAGCGCGAGACGATGAACTTCGAGGGCGCGGATCTCGAGTCTTACTGCCGGTTTCTGGCGGACAAATTCACCGCGATTTATCCGCAGGCCGAAGGAGCGCAGGTTACGGCCAGCGAGATTCCCTACACAGCCCTCTCCCCGTCGGCGGTTGCCTTCGCGCCATCCGGCCCGGAACGCGCGTGGGCGCGCATCGAAATCGCCCGCCATGACGCCGGCGAGGCCCGCTCGGGTATTACCGGCTTTCGACTGCTGCGCCTCAACGGCAGCGCCTTCAAGGGCTTCGTGCGCGATCAATACACCACGCTTCCGGACATCGCGAATCGCCCCCTCCACATGTGGCTCGATCTCGATTGGTCTTACGTTTCGCCGGAAGCCGCGTTCAGCGAAGGCGGTGTGACAAAGCTTGTTCGGGAGCTGGTCCACGAGGTGTTCAACGGATTCGAATCCGGAAGTATCCAGCAGATCATCTACGAAATCGCTGCAAAGATGCTCGCGGATATACCCTCGATCGCGGAAGTGAATCTCGAAGCCAACAACCGCACCTGGGACACGATCGGCGAGCGAAGCGATTCCGTCGGCGTCTACACCGATGCTCGCCCGCCCTACGGTCTTCTCGGCCTTTCTCTCCGGAGATAGCATGGCGCGCATTTCAACACACGTCCTCGACATAGCGAAAGGCGCGCCGGCGGCGGGGATCGCTGTCGAATTGCACTTCGCAGGCCGCCTGGTCGCCGCAGCTTACACGAACGCCGATGGGCGCCCAAATGCGCCGCTGCTTGAAGGAGAACGCATCGCCGCCGGGCCCTGGGAAATCGTCTTTCGTGTCGCCGATTATTTCCCGCCCGTTACGCCCACCTTTTTCGACGACATCACCATTCGCTTCCTCGTGTCGGACGAAACCGGAAACTATCATGTGCCCCTGCTGCTCGCCCCGCACGGCTACAGCACCTACCGCGGATCATGAGCGCCCTCGCGGATAAAGCGGTCGAATACTGCCGCGACCTCGCGCAGTGCACCGAGGAACCTGGCCGCATCACCCGGACCTTCCTCTCGCCGCCCATGCACGACGTCCATCGCATGCTCGGCGCCTGGATGCTGCAACTCGGCATGGATGTGTCCATCGACGCCGCGGGAAATCTGCGCGGCGTGCGCGCGGGCGCACCCCGGGGAAGGCTTATCATCGGTTCGCATCTCGACACCGTTCCGGACGCCGGAGCATTTGACGGTATTCTCGGCGTCGTTCTTGGCATGACGCTGGTCGAGGCGCTGGGCAACTCTCCCAGCGCGCCCACCATCGAAGTGATCGGCTTCTCCGAGGAGGAAGGGGTTCGCTTCGGTGTTCCATTTATCGGCAGCCGCTCTGTCGCCGGCACACCGGGTGAAGACGTTTTGACGCCTGCGGTCCTCGATGCAATCCGCGACTTCGGTCTTGATCCCGCCAATCTTCCCGCGGCGCGGCTGTCGATCGAGACCACCGCGTACCTGGAGTTCCACATCGAGCAGGGGCCTGTGCTGGAAAACCTGGACCTGCCCCTGGGAATCGTCGATGCAATTGCGGGCCAGAGCCGTCTGGCCCTGACCTTTCACGGCAGAGCCAATCATGCCGGGACGACCCCGATGTCTTTGCGCCGCGACGCCCTCACGGCGGCATCGGAATGGATCTGTCACGTCGAGACCATTGCAGCAGCGGCGCCCGGCCTCGTTGCCACTGCGGGATCGATCTCGGTCGAGCCCAACGCCACGAATGTGATCCCCGGCGTCGCCCGCGTCAGCCTCGACGTGCGGCATGCGAACGATGAGGCGCGCCATGCCGCCGTCGCGGAGTTGCTCGACGCTGCCGCACGAATCTGTGCACGGCGCGACATCTCGCTGTGCCATGAGCGACGCCTCGACCAATCCGCAGTCGCCATGAGCCCCGAGCTGCGGCATACGCTCGCAGCCGCTGTCGAAGCCGCCGGTTATCCCGTCCATCACATGACCAGCGGCGCCGGACATGACGCCATGATCCTCGCGCCGCACCTTCCCGCCGCCATGTTGTTTCTGCGGAGCCCGGGCGGCGTCAGCCACCACCCCGATGAGTCCGTGCTGGTCAAGGACGTCGATGCGGCGATTGAAGCGGGTCTGAGGTTCATACACAGTGTCTGATCTGCTGATCCGCGGAGGCAGCGTCGTTACTCCGCGCGGAATTGTACAGGCTGATGTCGCAATCGAAGGTGAGTACGTCGCCGCCATCGGACCAGAACTGCCGGGAGCGCAAAACGAAATCGCAGCCCTCGGGTTAACTGTGTTGCCGGGGCTCATCGATATCCACCTCCACTTCAACGAACCAGGCCGCACCGCATGGGAAGGTGCGGAAACCGGCAGCCGCGCACTTGCGGCGGGTGGCGGCACGCTCTTCTTCGACATGCCGCTGAATTCGTCTCCGTGCACCCTCGAAGCGGACGCGTTCGACGAGAAGCACCGCTCGCTCAGCACAGCGTCGATAACGGACTTCGCGCTCTGGGGCGGCCTTGTTCCCGGCAACATCGATGCCATGGAAGGCCTCGCCGAACGCGGCGTCGTCGGCTACAAGGCATTTCTCTGCGATTCCGGCCTCCCCGAATTTCCTCGCGCCGACGATCTCACTCTTTATGAAGGAATGCGCGAAGCGGCTCGACTCGGCCTGCCCGTCGCGGTCCACGCCGAGAGCGAAGAGATCACGAAAGGCCTCTCAAAACGGATCTCCGCCGCCGGACGCTCCGATATCGCGGCATTCCTCGAATCGCGGCCCGTCATCGCCGAAGTCGAGGCCATTTCCCGCGCCGGCTTGATCGCGCGTCAGACCGGATGTAAGCTGCACATCGTCCATATCAGCTCCGGCGCGGGTGTCGCGGCAGCGCTCGAGGCCCGTTCCCTCGGCACCGATATCTCGCTCGAGACATGTCCGCACTATCTTCTGTTCACGGAGGATGATCTGCTGCGCATCGGCGCGGTCGCGAAATGCGCGCCGCCTCTGCGAATGGCCGCGCATCAAGCCGCGCTCCGCGGGGCCGTCCATTCCGGCAAAATCGACATGATCGCCTCCGACCATTCGCCGTGTCCCCCGGAAATGAAACAGCGCGAAAACTTTTTCGACATCTGGGGCGGTATCGCGGGCGTCCAGTGGACCCTGCCGGCGCTGCTCGACATCGGCCTGGATCCCCAACGGATTGCGGCACTCACATCGGCCAACGGTGCGCGCCGGTTTGGCATCCATCGCCGCGGCGCGATCGAACCCGGATTGTACGCCGATCTCGCTCTAGTCGATCTGAATGCGCGCCAGATCGTTTCGGACGCAACCATGTTCCAGCGCCACCGCATCAGTCCATACATAGGAATGAATCTGCGCGGCGTCGTACACAAAACCATCCGGCGCGGCGAAGTGATTTACTCTGATGGAACGATCACGGCGCAAACGCGCGGAAAGTTGATCCGACCCGAAAGGAACGGCCATGCATAATCTCGGACGCACGCGCAGCCGCTATCAGCGGGACCATCTTCTTCACACGCCCGATGCGTTCGTTCGCGCCCCGCTGCCCGGTATGCACGGCGCTACCGCCATCGTACACGTCGCCCCCGCCATGGGCGCCGGTTTCACGCAGTACACCGTGGAGATGGAAGCCGCCGGCACCTTCTCGCTGGGGCAGGCGCAGAGTTTCGTCTACGTTCTCGAAGGCATCGTTTCATTTGCGGAGCGTCGTTTATCAACCGGCCAGTACGCGTGGTTTCCGCCGGATCGGGCCGCGCGCATCAGCGCTCTGGATCCAGCGCGCGTGATCGTGATCGAGAAGCCCCACACGCCGCTCGGGCCGGTCCCCGGACCTCTCACCGGCGATGCGAGCCTGGTCGCCCCGCAGCCCCTTCTTGGAGATGACGCTGTCGAAGTGCGCACTCTGCTCCCCGACGACCCTGCGTTCGACTGTGCGATTAATACGATGACCTTCCAGCCCGGCGCGACCCTGCCGATGGTGGAAGTTCACGTCATGGAGCACGGGCTTCTCATGCTCGACGGCGAAGGAATTTACCGTCTCGGCGATGTCTGGTATTCGGTCAAGGCCGGCGACTTCATCTGGATGGCGCCCTATTGCCCCCAATGGTTCGGCGCGCTGGGCAAGAAGCCAACCCGCTACCTGATCTACAAGGATTGGAACCGCCACCCGCTGACATGATCTCTCCCGACACCGCGCGTCTCGTCAGCGAACTCGAAACTCTCGCTGCTTTTTCCGCGGCCCCCGCCCCCGATGTCACACGCGTAGTCTTTTCCGAACAGGACACCCGCGCTCGCATCTGGCTCAAAGGCCTCTACACGGAGGCCAGCCTTAAAATCCGCGAAGATGCCGTCGGAAATACATTCGCGCGATGGCAGGGAAGCGACCCGGCTCTGCCCGCCATCGGCACGGGCTCGCACACCGATGCCATCCCTCACTCCGGACGATACGACGGAACAGTCGGGGTACTCGGCGGCCTGGAAGCCATCCGCGCCCTGCAGCGTGCCGGATTTCAGCCGCGCCATTCAATCGAACTTCTCATGTTCACCTCCGAGGAGCCGACCCGCTTCGGCATCGGATGCCTCGGCAGCCGGCTGCTCTCCGGTAGCCTCGACCCGACTACGGCCGCCGCGCTGCGCGATTCCGCCGGCCTGAGCCTCGACGAAGTCCGCGGCGGCGCCGGATTTCATGGCAAGCTCGACGGTGTTGCCCTCAAAGTCGGATACTATTCCGCCTTCGTGGAACTGCACATCGAGCAGGGTCCGTTTCTCGAACGCAACAACGTGCCGATCGGGATCGTCACTGCCATCGCGGCTCCCGCAAGTTTGACTCTGACGATCGAGGGCGAGGGTGGACACGCCGGCGCAGTTCTGATGCCGGATCGCCACGACGCTTTCCTCGCCGCCGCCGAGATCGCGCTCGCCCTCGAAGCCGCCGCGCGCGCAACAGGCGCCATCGATACCGTGGCGACTACAGGCGTTTGCGACGTCTTTCCGGGTGCTGTAAACAGTGTCCCCAGCCGCGTGCGGCTTGCCGTCGATGTCCGCGACATCGATGCAGCCCGTCGGGACGGAGTGCTGGCGCGCCTCGAATTGTCCGCCAAAGAAGTCTCGGCGCGCCGCGGCGTCACCGTGAAGCTGGAGACGATAAATCGGGATGCGCCGGCGGCATGTGATCCGGTCGTGATCGCGCTTCTCATGGCGGCCTGCGAAAAACACGGCCTCGCGTATGCCACTATGGTGAGCCGCGCCTATCACGATTCACTGTTCATTTCCCGCACGTGCCCGACGTCGATGATTTTCATTCCCTGCCGCGCCGGATTCAGCCATCGACCCGACGAATATTCCACGCCCGAAGCCATCGGGCAGGGAACACTCGTGCTCGCGGAAACGCTCGCGAGCCTCGCCGCGTGAGATTGTGCAATCCAGCACCTTTCTTCCGAGCCCGACTGCTGCAACATTTCCAATGGGGGCCGCACCATTCAATATGCTGATCCGCGCCTCCCGCGACATCGCGCAGTCATATTTACACATTGAAGGACGGGTGCGGAATGTGGATAATGTATCCACGCTCCAGCGGGGATCCGAATCCACGACCTGGCAATGAGTTCACGCAAATCCTCATGAGAATCCATTGTCTGTAACTGCGCAAAAACGGCTTGGTGTCTACGGTTGGGGCATTGTCGCGCCTAAATCCCCGAATATCGAAGCTTTCCGGCGAAACCTCGGCAAGGCAGATAACTGGCTGGCGCCCTTCGACGGTTTTGGCCCCGACAATTTTCTAACGGGCACGCCCGCGTTTTGTTTCTCCGATTATGAAGATTGGATCAAGAAGCGTTTCGCTCCGCGCCAATATCAAAAATTAAAAGAGAAGATGGGCCTGCCGTCGCTCTATGCGATCGGCGCCTTCATTCAGTCTCTTTGCCAGAACCCCGGAATTGAGGAAGCCCTCCGCGCGCTTGGCACCGAAGCCCATGTCTACGTCGGCACCGGGCTCGGCAGTCTCGACACGACCTACAAAGCCAGCATCGCCCTCTACAAATCGCAGACCCGATGGGACGCTTTCTGGGCGGCGCCGGAGCGCAATGCCGAACTTCGCAACAATTGTGACGCGCATCCCGATGCGCCTTCCGCGTGCGAACCGGAAGAATGGAATCGCTTTTGGATGGCTCGGTCGCCCGAGCTTCAGGAATATCTCGCCGAGCTGGCCGAAATCGACAGCCTGAGTATTCACGATGGCGACGTCGGCACCGCGAAGCTTCACATGATCCGCGAAAAGGAGAAGCGCCACGCGCGCCTGCGCGAAAAATGGGGGACGCCGGAGCCTCCCTGGCACGTCTCGGCGGACGTGATCTGGAACATCCACAACACGCCGGCCGCGCAGATCTCCATTCTCGGCGGCATCACCGGTCTTTCCTTCGCGCCCGTTGCCGCGTGCTCGACCTTCGGTGTTGCACTGGGCCTTGCCGCCCGCGCCATTCAGTCCGGAGAAGCGAAGATGGTGGTGGTCGGCGCGACCGACGGTCCACCGCATCCGCTCACCGTTGGGGCTTTCTACAACGCGCGGGTTCTTTCCGCCAGCCGCAAGATCTCGATTCCACTCACGGGGCTCCAGGGCACCCACATCGCGGGCGGTTCCGTCATCTGGATAGTCGGCGAGCACGAATACATGCAATCGGAAGGCTTCAAGCCCCTCGGCATGGAACCGGTTGCCGTGGGCCTGAGTTCGGACGCCCACCACATCATCACGCCTTCGGCCGATGGTCCCATGACCGCTATCCAGCAGGCACTGGCAAATGCCGGAGTCGCGCCGGATGCGGTGGGAACGTGGGACCTCCACGCCACGGCAACGCCCGGCGATTACTCGGAAGTCGCCACCATGCGCTCCATTCTGCCGGAGACTGTGCTCGTCACCGCGCGGAAAGGCACGTTCGGCCATGGCATGAGCGCCGGCTCCGGATGGGAGTTGACCGCGCAGTATATGGGCTACGAGCAGGGGCAGCTTTTTCCGACTGCGCTTTCCGCCGAAAGCCTCAACCAGAGCATCGCCGGCGTACACGGTTGCTTCGTGTTCGATCGCGCCCGCCCGTTTCCGGGCAAGGCCGGCGGCAAGCTCTCGATGGGCATTGGCGGCATAAATGCTTGCGTGATTTCGCGGCCCTGGTAAATTAACCGTAGCCAATTCCCCGAATCCATCGGCCACGGTGCGGCGTCCGATTAACAGGCTGGAATGGTCAATCCCTGGCTGATCGCCATCTCTGTGATGCTCGCCACCTTCATGGAGGTGATCGATACCTCCATCGCCAGTGTGGCCCTGCCGCACATCGCCGGAAGTCTTTCGGCGACGACGGACGAAGCGACGTGGGTGCTCACCAGCTATCTCGTCGCCAATGCCATCATCCTGCCGGCCAGCGGCTGGTTTGCCCTCAAGTTCGGACGCAAGCGCTTCCTGATCTCCTGTATTGTCATCTTCACTGTCTCGTCGTTTCTTTGCGGCGCGGCCACAAGTCTTGGGATGATTCTCATCGCACGCGCCGTGCAGGGCGCGGGCGGCGGAGCACTGCAGCCGCTCTCACAGGCCATCCTGCTCGAAAGCTTTCCGCCCGAAAAGCGCGGCCTCGCGATGGCGGTCTTCGCCCTTGGAGTGGTTGTGGCGCCTGTGTTGGGCCCTACATTGGGCGGCTGGCTCACCGACGAATACTCGTGGCGATGGGCGTTCTACATCAATATTCCGATCGGCGTGCTTGCGATTTTCATGCTCTCCCGCTTCGTGACCGATCCGCCCTACATCAAGGACGCGAAGCCCGGAAAAATCGACGCCATCGGCCTCGGCCTTCTCGCGATTTCACTGGCTTGTCTGCAGATCGTTCTCGACAAAGGCCAGGAAGAAGACTGGTTTGGCGCGGTGTGGATCCGCTGGACCGTGGTGATCACGATCGCCACTCTCATCGCGTTTCTGATCCGCGAGTTGAAGATCCGTGCGCCGCTGGTCGATTTGAAAGTGTTCCTCGATCGCAACTTTGCGATGGGCTGCCTGCTTATCGCTCTCTTCGGCGGTGTGATCTACGGTGTCGTGACGCTGCTGCCGCTTTTCTATCAAACGCTGCTCGGCTATACCGCGGTGGCGGCAGGCTTCGCCGTCAGCCCGCGCGGCATCGGCGCGATTCTGATCATGCCGGTAATCGGCGTCCTTACCGGACGCCTCGATAACCGTTGGCTCATCGTCACCGGCTTCGCCGTCTTCGGCTGGACCAGCATCTGGATGGGCCGCTTGACCCTCGACATTTCGCCGACCTCGCTGCTATGGCCGATCATCATCAGCGGAGCCGGCACCGGCATGGTATTCGTTCCTCTCGCCACCCTCACCATGGGCACATTGAAGAATGAGCAGATAGGGAATGCGAGCGGCCTGTTCAACCTCATGCGCAACGTGGGCGGCGGCATCGGAATCTCGATGGTGAACACGCTGGTCGCGCGGCATTCGCAGATCCATCGCGCGCAGCTGGTGCAGAATCTCGCGCCGCAGAATCCGGCGTTCCAGCACACCTTCGACGCCACGCGAGCGGCGATGGCGCAATCTGCCGGCCCTGGTGTCGCCGATCAAAAAGCCTACGGCCTCATTCAGGGCATTCTCAGTCAGCAATCCGCGGCTTATTCGTATGTCGATGTGTTCCGCTATCTGGCGATCGCCTGCTTCATCTGTGGCGTGCTGGTGATTTTCATGAAGCGCGTGCGGGCGAAGAAGGGTGCGCCCGCCATGGCGCATTGATCGACTTCCGGCTTCACGCCACGCGCCGGTTTATCAGAGCAGGTACATCTCTTGCGCTATGTACGACGGCCAAAATCTCTATCGGAGATCTTTCCGCCACATAAAGAATCAAGTAGGCGCCGACCGGCCAAAAACGAAATCGCGTGCCGGAACAGATCCTCTCGGGCGGGTCCGAGTTCAGGCCGTCTCGCAAGGAGCCGAAATGCGCTGACAAAAGTGAACCATCAACTGCCTGGCGGAGGGGGGCTGGTCCGCGCTATGTGATCCCGGATTTCCCACAGGTCCGCTTCAACGTAGCGTCCGAAGAGATACCTGCTCACCGTGCCGGCAGATCGTCCATCAGGTGAGCCATGACTTCCTCTCCGTCCACGCGCTCGCCGGCGCGAAGGGATATCATTCTTTCGGAGATCGCAGCCCGAAATTCCGCGATCCGGGCATCTCTCAAATTGGTCTCGGCGACAAGGCGCTCGACGTACTCACTAATGGAGATGCCGCGCGCGCGGGCCGCTTGTTTCAATTGGCTTTCCACCGCGGTGGGCAATTCAATCGTCATACGCCTCCTTCTTCAGGTTACCCGGATGCCTCACAGCCGTTTGTGCATTTCTCGGCAAACCATCGATTGACGATCACTACTTTGTAATCCCGTCGCCCTTTGCTCCGGCCTTCTGAATATTCCCCACCCACATCTCATCGCCCTTGACGTAAACCGTCGCCGTAATCGGTTCCCCGACCGCCAGCTTCGAAAACTCCGCCGGATCCTTAATCGGATACCCCATCGTCATGGCGCCCATAAACCCCGGAATATCCTCATGCTTGATCGTCGCCACATGCTGATCGGCGTCGAGTCCTTTGATCTCGCCCTTCATCTGGTATTTCTTCGTTACATCCGCTTTCGCGCTGTCGCTGGGCTTCTCCGACGCACACCCGACAAGCGCCAGCGAGCACGCCACCGCCATCAATCCGATCCATCTCCTTAAAGCAGTCATCTCTTGCATTGTTACACTGAAAACTCCCCTTCACTTATGCTTTGGAGCAAGCTCTTTATCCCCACATTGCGCGAGACGCCTGCCGAAGCGGAGGTTGCCAGCCACCAACTGCTGCTGCGCGCCGGTTACATCCGCCAGCTTTCCGCCGGCATTTACACGTACCTCCTCCTCGCCCAGCGGTCCCTGCTGAAAATCCAGCACATCGTCCGCGCCGAAATGGACGCCATCGGCGCTCAGGAATTCCTGCTGCCCGCCCTCAACCCCGCCGAGGTCTGGCAGGAATCCGGCCGGTGGGACGTCATGGGCGACAACATGTTCCGCCTCAAAGACCGCTTCGGACGCGACCTCTGCCTCGGCATGACGCACGAAGAAGTCATGACCGTTACCGCACGCGGCGAACTGCGCAGCTACAAGCAACTGCCTCAGATCTGGTATCAGATCCAGACCAAATTCCGCGATGAGCCCCGTCCGAAATCGGGCCTCCTGCGTGTCCGTCAGTTCATCATGAAGGACTCCTACTCCTTCGACATCGACGACGCCGGACTCGACACGTCCTACAAGAAGCACTACGAAGCCTACCGCCGCATCTTCGCGCGCTGTGGACTCGACGTGATTCCTGTCGAGGCCGATTCCGGCGCCATGGGCGGCAGCCAGTCCATGGAGTTCATGGTCGCCTCCGACGCCGGCGAAGACCTCGTCGTCAACTGCCCGAGCTGCCATTACGCGGCGAATCTGGAAAAGGCTGTCTCGACGAACACGGCGCCTGCAACGCCCGATCCGGAATCGTCTAATGGACCAGAAGAGTTCCACACGCCAAACCGCAAGACCATCGCGGAAGTCGCGGAGTTCACCGGTCTGCCTCAGACCTCGCAGATGAAAAGCCTCGTAATGGTCGCAGATGGGAAGCCTGTGCTGGCACTTCTGCGCGGCGATCACCAGTTGAGCGAAACGAAATTCGCCGCGGCGATTCGCGGCGTGCTGAAGATGTCGGCGGTCGAAGTGCGCCCCGCGCATCCCGGCGAAATCAACGACTGGTTCGGCGCCGACCCCGGCTCCCTCGGACCCATCGGCATCACCAACATGCCGATCCTCGCGGACATCGCGCTCCACGGCCGCCGCAACATGATCGCCGGCGCCAATAAAAATGATTACCACCTGCGTAACGTAACGCCTGGCGTCGATTTCAAGCCCGAGGTCGCCGACATCCGGCAGGTGAGCGCCGGCGATTCCTGCACGTCCTGTGGCGGGCTCCTCAACCTGCACAAGACCATCGAAGTCGGCCACATCTTCAAGCTCGGTTACAAGTATTCCGACTCCATGGGTCTGCGCGTGCTCGATGCCACCGGCGCCGAAGTCACGCCCATCATGGGATCGTACGGCATCGGCATCGAGCGTATCCTCAGTTCCTCCGTCGAACAGTTCCACGACGATGCCGGGATGTTCCTCCCCGCGCCCATCGCGCCCTTCGCGGTCATCATCACGCCGGTGAACAACGCCGATGCTCTCCTCCGCGATAGCGCGCGCCGTCTCTACGACGAATGCCTCGCCGCTGGAATCGACGCGCTCTACGACGATCGCGACGAGCGGCCCGGCGTGAAATTCAAAGACGCGGATCTGATCGGCGTTCCTTATCGCGTTACCGTGGGCAAGAAGCTCGCGCAGGGCGCGGTCGAACTGGTGACACGCAAGGCACGCGCCTCGCGCGATGTGCCCGTCGCGAGTGTCGTCGCGGAACTCCGCAAAGCTATCGACGACGAGATCGCGGCTGCCGTCTGGCCAAAATGAACTGGGAGTCCATCCGCGCCGAGTTCCCCGCACTCGCCAACTGGACCTGGCTGAACACCGCGACTTTCGGCCAGGTTCCCACCCGTGCCCGCGCCGCTGTTGACCGCCACTTCGCCCATCGCGACGAGACCGCATCCGCCGATTTCCTCAACTGGTTTGACGACGTGGATGCAATCCGCGCCCTCGTCGGCCGGTTGATCAACTGCGAAGCCGATGACATTGCGTTCGCCGCCAACGCCGCCTCGGCCCTCTCGCTCTTCCTCGGCGGCATGGAGTGGAACGAGGGCGACCGCATTGTTACGTTGCGCGACGAGTTCCCCAACCAGTACTACTTCGCGGCCTCTCTTGCGTCGCGCGGCGTGGAACTGGTCGAACTCAACGAGATTAACCAGCTTCCCGACCGCACCCGGGCCGTAATCCTGAGCACCGTGAATTACTCGAACGGCTATCGCCCCGATGTCGAGCTCGTTTCGCAGCTTACTCATCGGGCCGGCGCGCTGCTTTATCTCGATGGCACACAGAGCGTCGGAGCACTCCGCTTCGATATCGCGCGTGTGAAGCCGGATATGTTGGCGGTCGACGGCTATAAGTGGTTGTTGACCCCTAACGGCGCCACGTTCTTCTACATCTCACCGGACCTCCGCCGCACCCTCCACCCATCGGTCATGGGCTGGCGCAGCGACAAAGGCTGGCGTTCCGTCGACGAGCTACAGCACGGTATTCCGGTGTTACCGGATAGCGCCGAGAAGTATGAAGGCGGTATGCTCAACTTCGGCGCGATCTACGGAGCGGCCGAGTCGATACGAATGATGCTCGAGATCGGTCCCGAGCGCATCGAGCAGCGTGTTCTCGAACTGGCCGGTCTCACGGCGCAGATCCTGCGTCAAGCCGGCGCATCCATCGTGAATGACAACACGAATGTCGTGGCGGCCCACTGGCATGGCCGCGATGTGTCCGCGCTCGCGAAGCAGTTGCAGCAGCAGCGCATCATCGTCGCCGCACGCCACGGCAATCTGCGCGTCTCACCGCATTTCTACAACACGGAAGCGGATCTGGAACGGCTGCGCGCAGCTCTCGCGGCCTGATTCACGCTGGAAGGGCTCGGCCAGCCTGCAAAATCGTCGGTCGGGACAAAAAGAAGACTTCCGGCGGGAACTCGCCAGGGACGATTAGTCGCCTTAGCGACAAGTTGCAATTGAATGCGGCGCCGGGGCGACAGCCGCAAGTCGCAACGAAAGCCTCAGCGGCCGAAAAAGTCCGCGTTCTTCTTCGTGAACTCGGTCCACTTCTCCGGCAGATCGTCCAGCGCGAAAATGGCCGATACCGGGCAAACGGGTACGCAGGCGCCGCAATCGATACACTCGACCGGATCGAT
>DATAZF010000281.1:0-53453 GCA_036272235.1 Bryobacteraceae bacterium
GAACGCCAACGCTATTGGGCGGAGCTGCCTTCGGGTCCCGGGATGGCTGCCGACAGGAATATCTCGGCGAACCCTGACGAGTGGAAGATCGCTCTGAGTATTTCGGAATCACCCTGGCTTGCCGATCATCAGGTGCGCGGGAAGGCAATCCTGCCTTTCGCCGCGTATCTCGGCATTGTGCTGCGCGCGATGCGCGAGACTGGCCGCGGCACTGCGCCACTCGTGGATGTCGAGGTGGAACGGCCTCTTGAAATTCCTGCTGGTGCCGAGCAGGCTCTCGTTGTGCGTTTCAAAGGCGAGGGCTGGGAACTGCTGGCGTCTCGGGATGGCTTGGAGCAGCGGTATGCGGGTGGCCGTCTGCGGGCAGTTGAGGTACGTCGGGCGAATCGACTGGAGACCTTGCGCAAACGGGCTACTGAACCTGTAGTCGTAGAGGAGTATTATGCACGTCTGCGGGATCTCGGAGTCGACTTTGGCCCGTCGTTCCGAACGTTGCAGGAATTGTGGAAAAGCGAGGGAAAGGCAATCGGGCGCGTTTGCTTCGATCGTCTGCCTGCGGGGTCGAAGACCGGGGCAGCAATTCATCCGGTGCTGCTCGACGGTTGCCTGCAGGTGATCGGAGCGGCACTCGATGACGAACGCCTCTATCTGCCGGTCGGGGTCGAGGAGTACGCGGTTCACATCGAGGCACCGAAAGAGTTATGGAGTTGCGCGGAGATTCGCGAGCGCGGCGAGGACGACGCGGTAGTGGACCTGTGGCTGTTCGATCGGGATGGCGTTGCTGCCGCCGCGATTCGGGGTCTGCGGCTGCGAGCGGCGCGGGAGAACTGGCTGCACGAGATGCAATGGCGCAGAAAGCCGCGAGCTACGGCTGGAGGCTGGAGTCCGCGAAAGATCGCGGCAGCGATCGAGCCGCGTGTGGCACCGTTGCATGTAGCCGAGGGCGCGGACCGCTTCACGGAACTGAGGCCGCAACTCGACCGGCTCTGTCTCGGCTATATGGCCAAAGCGCTGCGGCAACTTGGGTGGAGCTACATTCCAGGCGAGCGGCTCACGGCGGAAACTGTCGCATCGCGTCTCGGCATCGTGCAGCGGCAGGCGCGCCTGTTCAGGCGTTTGCTCGACATTCTTGCTGAAGACGGCGTGCTGCGGAAGAAGGGCTCGGTCTACGAGGTCGTCGCGTTGTTGCCTTTGATCGAAGTGGAAGATCTGGCGGGACTGCTCGCGCGCGAATATCCTGGCTTTGCGGCGGAACTCGAATTGACGGTGCGTTGTGGTCCGAGTCTGTCCGACGTTCTCAGCGATCTGTGTGATCCCCTGACACTTCTGTTTCCGGACCGATCCGCCGCCAATCTTGCGGCGCTTTATCGCAGCTCGCCGCAGGCCCGCGTCTTCAATACGCTGCTGGGCGAAGGTATACGACAAGGGTTGGCGGAGCGGCGGGGAAACGCTCCCCTGCGCGTGCTCGAGATTGGCGGTGGTACCGGCGGCAGCACGCACTACGTGCTGGAAGCTCTTCCCGACAATACTGCCGAGTATCTGTTCACGGACATTTCGCCGCGCTTTACACTGCGCGCGGAAGAGTTGTTCGGCGACTATTCATTTTTCCGGACGGAAGTTCTCGATATCGAGCGCGATCCGGACACGCAGGGCTTCGCGCTGCATAGCTTCGATCTGATCGTTGCCGCCAACGTACTGCACGCGACGGCCGATTTGCGCGAGACGATGGCGCACGTACGGCAGCTGCTCGCACCAGCCGGACTGCTTGCCATGGTCGAGACGACGGAGCCGGACCGATGGATCGATCTGAGCTTCGGGCTGCTCGATGGATGGTGGCGATTCCGCGATTTCGATCTGCGTCCGAATCACACGCTGCTGACGGGGCCGCGCTGGGTGTCGCTGCTGGGTGAGATAGGCTTCGGCGACGCTGTCGCGGTAGGTACGCCGGTGGAGAATCTGCTGTTCGCGCGCGCTTCCGAAGCTACGCCGGAAGGCCGATGGCTGGTGCTCGGCGATTGCGAAGGCACGGGACAACGTCTCGCAGACGAATTGCGGGCGGGCGGCGCGGACTGTGTTCTTGCCGACGCCGCGACATCACTGAAGACTGCAGGCTTCGATCGCGTTGTGGATCTGAGGGCGCTCGATGCTTCGGTCGCTGAAGATGTGCTCGTCGATGCAACGGCAATGACGGCAGCTACGACGATGACGGCAGTGTCGCTTGTCAACCAGCTCGCCTCGCAGCCGGACAAACCGCCACGGCTGTGGTTGGTGACGCGCGGAGCCCAGGCGGTCGAGAGCAATCGCGCCATCGCACTGTGGCAGACGCCACTGTGGGGCCTGGGCCGCGCAATCGCGCTGGAGCAACCGGATCTGCGGTGCGCGCGCATCGATCTCGATCCGGAGGGCGGACTTGACGGCCTCGTGGAAGAACTGGTGCATCCTGACGAGGAAGATCAAATCGCATGGCGCGGCGGCGTTCGCTACGTGACACGACTCGTGCGCAGCCGCGAGGCAACGCCTGGCGATGAGCAGACGCGTCTTGAGCAGATAAAGCCGGGCGAGCTTGATGGGTTGGAGTTCCGATCTGCCTCGCGTGCAATGCCGGCCGCGCGGGAAGTAGAGATCCGTGTACTGTTCTCGGCGCTCAACTTTAAAGATGTACTGCGCGCGCTTGGTCACTTCCCGGAGAATACGGTTCCACTCGGTTCGGAATGCGCGGGCATAGTGGAACGCGTGGGCGAGGGCGTGACCGAATTCGCGCCGGGGGATCGCGTGATGGCGGTTGCGGCCGGAGCGTTCGGCAATTTCGTCACGGTGGCGAGTTGCTTCACAGCACACTGTCCGTCAAACCTTTCGCTGGCCGCGGCAGCGACGCTGCCCATCGCGTTCCTCACCGCGCGCTACGCGCTCGAGTGCATCGGCGGAATGAAAGCCGGCGATCGGGTGTTAATTCACGCGGCTGCGGGCGGTGTAGGATTAGCCGCGCTGCAACTTGCACGACGAACCGGGGCCGAGATCTTTGCGACGGCCGGCAGCGAGGCGAAGCGCCAATGGGTGCGGTCGCTGGGCGCGGCTCATGTGTTCAGTTCGCGCGAGCAGGGCTTCGCGGAGGAAATCGCGCGCCTGACGGGCGGTCGCGGCGTCGATCTGGTGCTGAATTCGCTGGCGGGCGAGTTTGTCACAGCGGGTCTGAAAACAGTAGTGCCGGGCGGTCTCTTCCTCGAAATTGGCAAGGCCGGAGTTCTGGAGCTGGAACGGGTACGTGCGCTGCGTCCCGACATCCGGTATGAAGTCCTCGACTGGGGCGAACTGGCCGAGAGCGATCCGGCTGAAGTAGAGCGCATGCTGCGGACGATTGCGGTTGAGGCGCAAACCGGCGAGATTAAGCCATTGCCGTTCGAAGTATACGAGCGCGAGGAGATCGAAAGCGCATTCCGGACGATGGCGCAGGGGCGGCACCGCGGCAAGCTGATTGTGCGGCAGGCTGCACGGCGAAACGAGATCACAGCGAGCGGAGCATACCTGATCACTGGGGGTCTTGGCGGCCTGGGTCTGTGCGTGGCGGAGTGGCTGGCGGTGCATGGAGCGCGTCATCTTGTACTGGTTGGACGCAGTGAGCCTGGCGCGGAAGCGAAAGCGGTTATTGATCGGCTGCACTCGTCCGGCGCGGTGGTGTGGGTAAGGCGTGCCGATGTAAGGCAACGCGAGGAGATTGCATCGGTGATCGCGGAGTTGGACGCCACCGGCGTGCAGCTGGCGGGTATCGTGCATTCGGCGGGTGTGCTCGATGACGGCCTGCTGGCGCAGCAGAATGAGGCGCGGATGGAGCGCGTGCTGGGACCGAAGGTGGGCGGCGCGTGGCACCTTGATGAGCTTTCACGTGGTCGCGATCTCGGGATGTTCGTGCTGTTTTCGTCTCTCGCTTCCGTGGTCGGATCGGCGGGACAGGCGAATCACGCGGCGGCGAATGCGTTTCTCGACGGTCTGGCGCGCTGGCGGCGGGCGCGTGGCGAGGTGGCCGTCAGCATCCAGTGGGGCGCGTGGAGCGAAATGGGTTCGGCGACAGGCGCCGAGCTAAGGCGACGGCGCGAGACAAAAGGCATTGGCGAGATGCGGCCAGCGCAGGGACTGGCGCTGTTTGAAGAAATACTGCGACGGGATAGGGTCGAAGTAGCGGCGGGTCCGGTGGACTGGGCTCGCTTCGCGCGTGAAGGAGCTGGCGGACGAGCGCCCTGGCTCGCGGAACTCGTAGCCGCGGGGGAACGCGGTCGGGCCGATCGGAATGCCGCGCGGACGGACACGGCCGATCTGATGCGGCGGGTCGAAGAAGCGCCCGAGGGGCAACGAAAGGAATTTTTAACGGCGCACGTTCGCGCCGAAGCTGCGCGCATTCTCGGCATGGATTCGCAGCGCGTAGACTCGCGACGGCCCCTGAGCGAGCTGGGGCTCGATTCGCTGATGTCAGTCGAGCTGCGCAACGCGTTGTCTGCTGCGGCCGGAACGCCACTTCCCGCGACTCTCCTCTATAACTACCCTTCAGTCCAGGACATCGCGCTGCATCTGTATGAGCTTCTGTTTGCGAGCGCTTCCGATGGTACGGGTGAGGTGTCGCAGGATGCGGAAGGCGCGAATTTGCTCGGCTCGATTGAAAACATGAGCGACGACGATGTTGAGCGGCTGCTTGCACAGGAGATGGGCGAGGCACGATGAGCGAGTTTCGCAAACGGCTCGAACAGCTTTCTCCCAGGAGACTCATGCTGCTCGCGCTCGAACTCCAACAGCAGGTAGAGGCGTTGAAGAACGCCGGGAGCGAGCCGATTGCGATCACAGGTATCGGCTGCCGTTTGCCGGGAGGCGTCGATAATGCCGAATCGTTCTGGGAGGCGCTGCGCGAAGGACGCGATGCCGTGCGTGAGATTCCGCCGGAACGTTGGCCCATCGAACAGTATTACGATTCCGATCCCGATGTGCCGGGCAAGATGGCGACGCGGTGGGCCGGGCTGCTTGATCGGGTGGACGGGTTCGACGCGCCGTTCTTCGGTGTATCGCGGCGCGAGGCCGTGAGCATGGACCCGCAGCACCGGCTGGCGGTCGAGGTTTCATGGGAAGCGCTCGAGGATGCAGGCATTGCGCCGGGCGGCCTGCGCGGAAGCGCCATAGGCGTTTTCCTTGGCATCAGCACGGGCGACTATCAGCGGCTGCTCGAACAGCGTGGGGGCATTGAAGCGGTGGACGCATACGCCGCGACCGGCAATTCGCACAGTATGGCGGCGGGGCGCATCTCCTATCTCCTCGGGCTGAGCGGGCCGAGCATGGTGCTGGATACAGCGTGCTCGTCCTCCCTTGTGGCGGTCCATCTGGCCTGCCAAAGCCTGCGGCGGCGCGAATGCCGGTTGGCGCTCGCGGGTGGTGTCAATCTGATCCTCTCGCCTGAGTCCACCATCGCGCTGTCGCGGTCGCACATGATGGCGGCTGATGGGCGCTGCAAAACCTTCGATGCAGCGGCGGATGGGTTCGTGCGCGGCGAGGGCTGCGGGATTGTGGTGCTGAAGTGTCTGACCGATGCACTCGCTGACGGCGACACAATTCGGGGGGTGATTCGCGGTTCTGCGGTGAACCAGGATGGCCGCAGTAACGGCATCACGGCGCCAAGCGGCGCGGCGCAGGAAGCCGTGATTCGGGCGGCGCTGGCGGACGCGCACATGCAACCGGAGGAAGTGCATTACGTGGAGGCGCACGGAACCGGAACGTCACTCGGAGATCCGATCGAAGTACAGGCGTTGGTGGCGGTGCTCGGTAAAGGACGCGCTGCGTCGCGGCCGCTCGTACTGGGGTCTGTAAAGACAAACCTCGGACATCTGGAAGCGGCGGCGGGAATCGCGGGCCTGATCAAGGCCGTCCTGGCGATCGAACGCGGCGCGATTCCGCCGCATCTGCATTTCCGCGCCATGAATCCGCATATTGAGCTGAATGGCGCTCCGGTCGTTGTGCCAAAGTCATCGCGGGCATGGCCGGAAGATACAGCGCGAGTGGCGGGTGTCAGTTCGTTCGGTTTCAGTGGGACCAATGCGCACGTGATTGTGGAGGCCGCGCCCGCTGTGAGCAAATCGGCCGCAGAGTCTGATGTGATCGAACGGCCCTGGCATGTGTTTACCGTATCGGCACGCAGCGCGGCTGCGGCCCGGACGCTGGTAGAGAGGTACCGGCGGTATCTGGATGAATATCGCGACGCCCGTTTAGCGGACGTCTGCTTCACGGCGAATGCCGGGCGGACACACGAGCCGTTTCGGGCGGCGTATGTGGTGAGGGCAATCGACGAACTGCGAGAGCGGCTAAAGGCAGACCGTTCCGCGACCGAGACGAACCGGGAGCGGCTCCGTATAGCATTTCTTTTTTCCGGTCACGATCTGCCGGCGGGTGCCGTCGATCGTCTTTATGCGACGCAGCCGATGTATCGGAAGGCGCTGCGGGAAACGGTGGATCGGATCGCAGCGAAGTTCGGACGGAATGCAGGGGAAGCGGATTATGCGCTGCCTCCTTTGTTCGCGGTTCAGTATGCGCTGGTGGAATTGTTGCGAAGCTGGGGCATCGAGCCGGACTTTGTGGTTGGCTACGGCGATGGCCGGTTCGCGGCGGCGTTTGCCGCTGGCGTGATTCGCCTGGAGCAGGCGATCGATCTTATCGGGGCGCGAGGCGAATCTCGCGACGTGCTCCGACGGATTACGGAAGGGATCGATTACCGCGCACCGCGGATCCCGATGTTTACCGATGGCGACGTGGCCACGGTGGATTACTGGATCCGGCCCGCGAACAAGGATACGGCGCCGGCGGGCGAGGTGATCGCGGCCTTTGCGGCAGGTGCGCGTGGGTTTCTTGAAATCGGTGCGGGCAGTCTGCTCGATGTGGCGCAGAACGAAGTGTCGGCGTCCCAGGCCCGCGAGAGTCTGTGGATGGCTTCGCTCGCGGCAGGTTCCGATGACGGGCATCAGATGCTCGAGGTTATCGGCAGACTCTATGAGGCCGGAGTTGAGATCGATTGGGCGGGCTTTGACCGGCCATGGCGCCGGCGCCGCATTCCGCTGCCGACGTATCCGTTCGAACGGCAGCGCTACTGGATCGAGGAGCGAGTTGGAGCCGCAGGCGCGCAGTCAATAGTCGACGGTGAGGCTCTCTGGACCGGTGTGTTGAACCCCGTTGTGATGCTCTGGTTGACGGAGCATCGGGTGCGTGGTCAGGCGATTCTGACACTGGCCGCTTATCTCGAAATTGCTCGACTGGCGGCGCGGGCGAGCGGTCTGATGGCTGGTGCTGTCACCGAGACTTCGATCGAGCGGCCGCTCCACATTTCATCGGCGGTCGATTGCGCGATTGAGGTATGCTTCCGGCACGGGACGTGGGAACTTTTCGCCATGCCGGATGGCGGCGGGAAGCCGGAGCGCTATGCAACGGGCAGGCTGAGCGGGACATCGCCGAAGTCACGTGTAAACTTCGACGCCGCGCGGGCACAGGCAAAAGAGCCCATCGACGTCGAAGAGTATTACCGGCGTCTTGCGGAGCGCGGCGTGGAGTTCGGTCCGGCATTTCGCACACTTCTGGAGCTTCACGGAAGCGCGGACTGCGCGATCGGACGCGTGCGGCTAAACGAAGAACTTGCACGTCGCGACACGGGTTTTACCTCCGGGTTGCACCCGGCACTGCTCGATGGCTGTCTGCAGGTGATGGGTGCAGCTCTGGATGGCGAGTGGCTGTATCTTCCGACCAGCATTGAAGCGTTTGCCGTACAAGCCGAAGGACACACCGAGCTGTGGAGCTATGCAGCAATCCGGGAGCGTCTGGCGGACGGCGCTGTGGTCGATTTGGCGATGTTCGACCTCGCCGGGCAGGTAGTGGCAACGATTGACGGCCTGCATCTCCGCGCTGCGGCGGATAACTGGGTTTATCAGATTCGGTGGCAGAATCAGCCGTTGATGCAGCAAGTCGCCGGGTTGGCGCGTCCGGATGAGTTCGTAACAGGTCTCGATGCCGAACTCGACCGGCTCTCGCGCGAGTCCGGTCTCCATGCATGGCCTGAGGCGCGGATTTCGTTCGATCGCTACTGCGCGGCAGCGGTGTTGCGCGCACTGCGCAGGCTGGGCTGGAGTGGTCTGCCGGGAGATCGGTTTCCTCTGGCGGCACGGGAACACTTTCGCGTACTCCCGCAGCATGAACAACTGTTTGGTCGATTGTTGCGCCTGGTCGAAAAGTGCGGTTGGCTGCGGCGTGAGGGGGGTGAGTTTAAAGCGACGGCCTCGATACCGGCGGTTGGCGCTGTTTCGCCGGCACCCGATTCTCCGGATCGACTGTTCGCTTCCGAGTGGAGTCTGCTTGTCCGTTGCGGCGAAGCGCTGTCAGATGTCCTCTGTGGCGCGACCGATCCGCTTCAATTGTTGTTCGAGGACGGGAACGCGGAGGCGACGGCTGCGGTCTATCGCAGCTCTCCCGGTGCACGTACTTATAACGAGCTGCTCCGGGTGGCAATCGAGAAGGCGATAAGCAGATCGGCTGCAAACCGCAAGCTGCGCACGCTTGAAATCGGCGGGGGCACGGGAGGCAGTACGTCGGCGGTGCTGGCCGCTCTGCCGCGTGAACGAACCGAGTATGTTTTTACCGACATCTCGCCGTTGCTGGCTAATCGCGGTGCTGAAACATTTCGCAGGGCGGGATGCGTGCGCGGGCAGGTGATGGACATCGAGAAGGATCCTGTCGCTCAGGGCTTCGAGGCACACTCATTCGATGTGATCGTCGCCGCGAACGTGCTGCACGCAACGGCGAATATCGATGAGACGCTGCGAAATGTACACACGTTGCTCGCGCCAGGCGGCCTCGTATTTCTGCTTGAAAAGACGGAGCCGGAGTGGTGGATCGATTTGACATTCGGTCTGCTCGATGGCTGGTGGCGCTTCCGCGATTTCAATCGGCGACCAGACTATCCGCTGCTGGATTCCGCGACGTGGACCGCGGCGCTGGAGGAGGCAGGATTTGAAGAGACGGCTGCAACGGAGGGTCCACAGGGTGCGCTGATCATAGCCGGGATGCCGGCGAAGACCCGCCTTAAGCGCTGGCTAGTGCAGTCGGATGATGATGGCTTGCGGAATGCGCTGAAAGCCAGGCTCGAAGCGCGCGGCGCGATCTGCCAGGTGGCCTGCGATGCAGTGGCGGATGGCGTCATATTCATTGCGCCCAGGAATCTCGCTGGTTCCCCGGCTACAACGGCAACCGGGTTGTTCGCACGCGCTCTCGACCTGTCCAGGACTGCGCAACGTCTTTGGATCGTGACGCATGGCGTCCACGAAGGCAAAAGCGATGGTGCCGTGGCTCAAGCGGCGCTTTGGGGCTTCGCTCGTACTTTCGCTCTCGAACAACCGGGACGCTGGGGCGCTATCGTGGATCTCGATCCATCGGAGCCCTTTGAAACACAGGCGGAGGAGCTTGCAGCCGAGTTGTTTAACACGGGTGATGAGGATCAGGTCATGCTGCGCGGCGGCGAACGCCGAGTGGCGCGGTTAGCCCGGCAGCACAGTGTGCCTGCGGCGCCGTTCAGGTGTCGGGCTGGCGCTTCGTATCTCGTGACCGGTGGTTTAGGCGGCATCGGGCTCGTCCTGGCGAAATGGCTGATCGGCCGCGGAGCACGGCATCTGTGTCTTGTGGGGCGAACGGTCCTTCCGCCTCGGGACGAATGGGATCGTGCGTCAGACGCTGAGTCGCGGCGCCGCATTGAAGGAATTCGTGCAATCGAGCAGGCGGGCGCGACAGTCGATGTTGTTTCCGCGGATGTCGCCGATCACGAGCAGATGCATGACGTGCTGCGGCGCTTCGGTGGGCAGCTTCCGCCGCTCGGCGGAGTGGTTCACGCGGCAGCACATTTCCGCTATGACGAGCTGGATGCCATGGATCCATCCGCGCTGCGATCCGTGCTGCACCCAAAGGCCGCGGGCGCGTGGAACCTGCATGAGCTGACGCGCGACCTCCCGCTTGAATTCTTTGTCATGTCCTCATCGACGGCGTCTGTGATCGGGTCGAGAGGGCTTGCACATTACGCCGCGGCGAACCAGTTCCTTGATGCGCTGGCGATTCGGCGCCACACGTTGGGATTGCCCGCCACCAGCGTGGTTTGGGGCACCTGGAACGAAATGCGCGGAGCCACGGTGGAGGAGCGAGAGCGTTACCTGCGGTCGGGTTTGCGTCCGATGAACTCGACCGCGGCGCTCGATGCGCTGGGCGACGCCATTGCGTCGGGCGAGCCGGTTCGGATGGTTGCGGACATCGACTGGAGTCTGTTGAAGCCGGCATGGGAAGCGAGGCGTCGGCGGCCATTGCTCGAACTCCTGGGCTCGGGGGGGCGGATCCAACGTGAAACGCCGACAGCCGGCGGAAAGCCGCCTGGAAAAGATACGGCAAAAGCCAGGGCGCTTGCTGGTATGACGGCGCAGGCGCGCGAGAGGTTCTGCATGGACCTCGTATCTGCGGGCGTTGCCCAGGTGCTGGGGCTCGGGCCGTCGGAAACGCTTGATCCCGACACCGGATTCTTCGACCTGGGGATGGATTCTCTGATGTCACAGGAACTGCGCAGGCGGCTGGAGGAAGGCGCTGGCTGTTCACTGCCCGCGAGTGCAGTGTTCAACTATCCGAACGCGCGCGCGCTGGCGCGTTTTCTGGCGCGCGAAGAGTCGCCGGTAAATACGCCGCCTGCGGTGCCCATTGTCATCGCGACGGATTTCGTGTCAGAGAAACCTGCGAGCGAGGAATCTCTCGACGATCTCTCCGAAGAGGATCTTGAGCGCGAACTGGCCCAGAGGTTACAGACACTCCGCTGACACTATGACGCCCAAACCGAATCCCGAACGCCGCGAACTGCTGAGGGAGGCAGTGGCCGCGCTCGATCACATGCAGACGCGGGTGAGGGAGCTCGAAGCGGCGGCGCATGAACCGATAGCCGTGATCGGCATGGGGTGCCGCTTTCCAGGTGGCCCGTCCGATCCCGATTCCTATTGGGATCTGTTGACGCATGGCGAGGACGCGGTGGCAATGATTCCGCGGGAACGCTGGAAGCTGGCCGGGCGCACCATGCCCGGGCAGCCCTGGTATGCCGGCCTGGTCGAAGATCTCGACCGCTTCGATCCGCGTTTCTTCGGCATCTCGGGAAGGGAAGCGGTCAGCATGGACCCGCAGCAGCGCCTCGTGCTCGAAGTGGCGTGGGAGGCGCTCGAAAACGCCGGCATCGCGCCCCATCGCGTAGCGGGGACGGCAACGGGCGTCTTCATCGGCATTACGACGAGCGACTACGCCGAGCTTGTCCGGAACCAGGGTGGAGAGCCCGACGTGTATTCAGCGACGGGTAATGTGCATAACGCGGCGGCGGGGCGGCTTTCGTTCGTGCTGGGAGCAAATGGACCGAGCATAGCGATCGATACGGCTTGCTCGTCGTCACTGGTCGCGATTCAACTTGCCTGCCGGGCTCTGCGGGCGGGAGATTGCCGGATGGCGCTGGCGGGCGGCGTGAACGTTCTGCTTGCGCTGGACAACTTTCTCTGTTTCCGCAACTGGGGCATGATGGCGCCGGATGGGCGTTGCAAGACGTTCGATGCGGCAGCCGACGGGTTTGTGCGCAGCGAGGGCTGCGGCATCCTGGTGTTGAAGCGGCTTTCCGATGCGATTGCCGATGGTGACCGTGTGTTGGCGGTGATACGTGGCATCGCGGTGAATCAGGATGGCAGAAGCAGCGGACTCACGGTTCCCAACGGCCTTGCACAAGAGGCTGTGATCCAAAGCGCGTTGGCGGATGCGGGTATGGAGGGGGGAGAGGTGCAGTATGTGGAGGCGCACGGGACGGGGACGGCGCTGGGGGATCCGATCGAAGTGCAGGCGCTGGCGGCGGTGCTGGGTAAAGGTCGTGGGGCGAAACAGCCACTGCTGATTGGGTCGGTGAAGACGAATCTGGGGCATCTGGAGTCTGCCGCGGGTGTGGCTGGGCTTATTAAAACGATACTGGCGATGGAGCACGGAGAGGTCCCGCCGCACCTGCATTTCCATACACTCAATCCTCATATCGAACTGGATGGGGCATGGGTGGAAGTACCGACTTCGCTGCGGCCGTGGCCGGAAGGGAACAAGAGGGTAGCGGGGGTTAGTTCGTTCGGGTTCAGCGGGACGAATGCGCATGTGATTGTTGAGTCGGCGCCGATGGAGAAGGCTGCTGAGCGGACGGTGGAGAGACCGCTGCATCTGTTCACTTTGTCGGGAAGATCGCCGGAGGCGGTGGCAAGTCTGGCAGGGCGGTATGTAAAACATCTGGAGCGTCACCCGGAGCTGGAAATAGGGGATATCTGTTTTACGGCGAATGCGGGAAGAACACAGTGGCAGCATCGTTTTGCCTGCATGATTGAGTCGGCGGAGGAATTGAAGGAGCGCCTGGGAGCAGAGATCCATCCGGTGGAGTCCGGGCGTGAACGACGGGGAATAGTGTTTCTGTTTCCGGGGCAGGGAGCGCAGTATGCGGGGATGGGGCGGGAGCTTTATGAGACGCAGCCGGTGTTTCGAGAGGCGCTGAGGAAGGTATTGGAACTGGCGGCGGGAAAGACGGAGCGTGGGCTGGAAGAGGTGTTGTGGGGGGGGGATGGAGAACTGCTGGGCCAGACGGGCTATACGCAGCCGGCGTTGTTTGCGGTGGAGTATGCGTTGGCGGAGTTGTGGCGAAGCTGGGGAATCGAACCGGATTATGTGTTGGGCCACAGCGTGGGAGAGTATGTTGCGGCGTGTGTAGCGGGAGTGTTCAGCCTGGAGCAGGCAGTAGAGCTGATAGTGGCGCGTGGGCGGCTGATGCAGTCGCTGCCAGAGGGCGGAGCGCCTGGGGGTGGAGCAATGGCGGCGCTGCGGATGAGCGAGGAGCAGGCGATTGCGGCGGTTGCCGGGTGTCGTGGGGTGTGGGTGGCGGCAGTGAATGGGCCGGAGAGTGTGGTGGTGTCGGGTGAGGCGGCGGCGGTGGAGGAGCTGAGGGCAGGGTTCGGTGGTCAGAGGCTGGCGGTATCGCATGCGTTCCATTCGGGTCTGATGGAGCCGATACTGGACGAGTTCCGGCGAGTGGCGGAGAGGGTGGAATATGGGGAGCCGAAGATAGGGCTGATCGGGAATCGAAGAGGGCGAAAGGCGGAGCCCGGGGAGGTGACGAAGGCGGAGTATTGGGTGAGGCAGTTGAGGGAGCCGGTGCGGTTTGGGAGAGGGATTGAGGCGGCGTGGGAAGCGGGAGCGCGGGTGATGGTGGAGGTGGGGCCGGGGACGACGCTGCTGGGGCTGGGGCGCAGGAATGTAGAGGATGGTGGAGAGAAGGGACAGTGGCTGGCTTCGCTGCGGGGGGGGCGAGGCGAGTGGCGGCAGATGGTGGAGAGCGTTGGGAAGCTGTATGAAGGGGGAGTGGAAGTCGATTGGGAGGCCTTCGACAAACCCTATCAACGGCGACGGGTAGCACTGCCCACATACCCGTTCGAACGCCAACGCTATTGGGTCGATACGTCGGGCGATAAGGCAGAGAACGCATCGACTGGCTTCCATCGTGTTGCGGGCGACCCCGAAGAGCTCATCTGGCAGCATCGCGTCAGCGTCGCTTCTGAGCCCTGGCTGGTCGATCATCAGATTCAGGGAACCGTCGTCTATCCGGCGGCGGCGTATACGGAACTGATTCTCGGAGCCGCGTCGGAGCTATTTCCGGGAAGCGGACTGGAACTGACCGGAGTGCGCTTCGAGGCGCCGCTCGTGCTGGAAGGCGATGCCGCGCAAACCGTGCAGATTCGTTTGACGATGAGCCAGTCAACCGGCGGCGCTTTCCGCATCTTCAGCCGTGCGACCACGGGATCCTGGGTGCTGCACGCAGAAGGAGCGGTGCACGCAATCGATTCGGCCGGGCCGAAAGCCTCCGTTCCGCCCGAGCAGGAGCTCGACGCAACGTCGGAGCGAATTTCCGGCGCCGAGTGCTATGCGCAGATGCGCGAGAAGGGCAACGACTGGGGACCCGCCTTTCAGTGTGTCGAGACGATCTGGGCGAAGGAAACTGAGGCATGGTCGAGCCTGCGCGCGCCAGAATCGGTGGCGCGGGAACTCAGCCGTTATCGGTTTCATCCGGCGTTGGCGGACGCCTGCGGCCACGCGCTTGGAATTTTAGGCGCAGCGCAGCGGGCTGGAGCGTTAATGGGCGGCGCGATTGACCGCGTGAGGCTGTATCGGTCGCCAAAGCGTTCGCGCCTGTGGTCGCACGCGCAAATTCAGGCGATCGAAGAGTCGGGACGAAGCTCGTCACTGGGAAGCCTCCGTGTTTACGAGGAGAGCGGTGAAACGGTCGCAGAGCTCGAAGGCATTCGCCTAAGGTATGTCGAGGAACCGGATTCCGGCCACGATCTGGCGAATGCGCTCTATCGCGTCCAATGGACATCCGTTGGAAAAGCGGCCTCATCGTCCACACTCGACGGACTATGGCTGATTGTCCGCGACGCGACCTCCGCAGATGAGTTGGCATCCAAAGTTGCGCAAACGATTGGAGAGCGGGGCGGCACGGCTGTCCTGATCGACCTGCCGATCGATGGAACCGCGATTGAGTTTCCGCACAACTGTCGAGGCGTCCTGCATTTGGCGGGAATCACGCCGGTATCGTTGGCGCGTGCGGCGGTGACAGGGTGCGGTGTGGCTTTACGAATCGTCCAACATCTCGCCCAGGAAAACGAGCAGGGTGCTGGAGCGCGCCTCTGTATCGTTACGCGCGGGGGACAGCAGATCATTAGTGGCGAGCCAGTGGATGCGCGGCAGGCGCCACTGTGGGGCTTCGGTCGTTCGATCGCGCTGGAGTTGCCGGATCGCTGGGGCGGTTTAATCGATCTCGATCCGGACGCAGATGACGGGGCGAATGCCCGGCTCCTGGTCGATGAGCTTGATGCGGGCAATGATGAGGATCAGATCGCGTTCCGCGCGGGCCGGCGTTTTATTGCGCGTCTGTCGCGAGTTCCACCGCCGGCAGTCATGGATGGTCCGCGCTTTCGGCCCGATGCCACGTATGTCATCACCGGTGGTCTGACGGGGATCGGGCTCGAAACAGCAGCATGGATGATTGGCGCGGGAGCGCGCCGTCTGGTGCTGGCGGGGCGGACCAGGCTGCCGGCGCGATCGCAGTGGCTCGGCGTAAATCACGATCCTGAGACAGCACGGCGCGTCGCGGCCGTCCGGCGGCTGGAACACGCGGGGGCGAGTGTGCATATCGCGGAGCTGGACCTCGCCGACGCGGACGCGGTTATGGCGTTTTTCGATGATTTTCGGCGGCAGGGATGGCCTGCTGTGCGCGGCGTCATGCATGCTGCCGGAGTTCTGCTGCACCGTCCACTCGCCGCAATGCGGCAGGAAGATATTGATACACTCTGGCGCGCGAAAGTGCTCGGAACCGTCGTGCTCGAACATGCGTTGCGCGACGAACCACTTGATTTCTTTGTGCTGTTCTCGTCGGCATCGGCCATACTGAATTCGCCGTTTCTTTCGGCTTACGCGGCCGCCAATGCGTTCCTCGACGCCTTCGCTGTCGGGCGGCGGGCTCGCGGTCTGGTGGCGCTCAGCGTTGAATGGGGCATGTGGACCGGCACCGGTATGACTGAGCGGTTCGATCGCGAAGCCATCCGTGCCCTCGCGCTCAATGGCATGGGGGCGATTGGCGTGGCCCAGGGAACCGAGTTGCTGGGAAGATTGCTGGCCTGTGACGGAGCACAGGTAGCCGTGCTCCCGGCGGACTGGGGCCGCTGGCGCGAATTGTATCCGGCTTATCGCCGCTTGCCGCTGCTTCGGGATATCCCTGGCGAGCACGATGCGGCCGTACAGCGACACGAAGGCGCGTTGGGTGGCGACCCTATTGAGGATCGGTTGCAGTCAGCACTGGCGGCGAATTCCGCTGACGCGGTTCGATTACTTGAAGACTATCTGGCGCAGCACATCGCCGCGATCGTCAACTTTCGTGCGGGCACCCTGGATCGGAACGAGCCAGTCACGGGCTTCGGGCTTGATTCACTTATGTCGATGGAACTACGTAACCGCATCGAACGGGATCTCGGTCTGCGCATCCCAATGGTGAGCTTCCTGGCGGGACCGACCGTGCGGGAACTGGCCGTGACGGTGTCAGGCAAGCTTTCGGGATTGAAAGTTCAACCTCAGGCTCAGGCGGCCGTTGCCACAGAATATCCACTTTCGGCGCAGCAGAAGGCGCTGTGGTTTCTGAATCGCTTCTCGCCCGGCAGCTCCGCCTACAATGTTGCGTTGGCGGCACGGTTATCGCCCGCCGCTGACGTTAAGGCGCTACGCACGGCGTTGCAGGCCATGACGGATCGTCACGACGCTTTGCGCACCGTCTTTTTCGAGCGCGCCGGTGAGCCTGTGCAGCGCGTGCTGCCGCCCTCGCCCGTGGAACTCGAGATTGTGGATGCTTCGGATTGGGATGACCGTCGAACCGAGGCTGAGGTGCTGGCGCACTACCAGCGTTCCTTCCCTCTCGAAGCTCCGTTGATGCGGCTGTGTCTTTTCCGGCGAGAGACGGAAGACGTGCTGCTCGCGGTGTTTCATCACATCGTGTTCGATGCCTGGTCCTTCTGGATTCTACTCGAAGACCTGCGACGAGTCTATGTCGCGGCACCGGCGGGCGCGGCGGTGGACAGGGCAACGCCGGCGGCCAGTTATCAGGATTATGTGCGGCGGCAGTCGGAGATTCTGTCGGGAGTCGAGGGCGAACGGCTATGGCGACACTGGCAGAAAACTTTGTCCGGTCCGTTGCCGATCACCGAACTGCCCGCCGATCATCCGCGGCCGCCAATAATGACCTTCTGCGGCAACACGATCGCCTTCGAGATCGACCCCGGGCTTGCGAAAGCGCTGTTCGAAGTGGCCCGTGCTCGGGGGGTCACCCTCTACGTGCTGGTGCTTACCGCGCTCTATCTGCTGATCCGGCAGCACACTGGAGCAGATGACCTGATCGTGGGCTCGCCCGTGGCGGATCGCAATGAAGGCCGGTTTGACGATGTGATTGGCTACTTCATCAATATGGTCCCGCTCCGAGTTGACTTTGGGGGTGACCCGACCTGGCCTGAGCTATTCGAACGGGTTCGGCGTACCGTACTTTCGGCTCTGGAACATCCGGGGTATCCACTGCAGATGCTGGTGCAGAACCTGAAGCTGCCGCGCAGTGCCTCGCGTTCTCCGCTGTTTCAGATCACGCTCAATCTGCACCGCTCGCATCGTTCGTCGGATCTGGTGCCGTTCTTTCTGAACAGCTTTACCGACGAAACAATCGATTTCGGGGGCTCGCGGCTACGTCCCTTTCCGCTGGCCCAGCAGCAGGGCCAGTTCGACCTGTCGCTGGAGTTCACAGAGGTTGAGGGGAAGATCGGAGGCCGTCTGAATTACCACACGGATCTTTTCCGAAGATCCACGGCGGAGCGAATCCTGGAAGAGTATCTGAGCGTTTTGCGGCGGGTCGCGGAAAATTCCGAAGATCGCATTTCCGCCTGGGACATGAATCGGGACGAAATTGTGATCTGATAGCTATGGAATCAGCCCGGCGATGCGGAGTTCAGCTTCGATCAGTCCAAGCAGCGTACCGCGCGCGCCGCGCAGAAAGAAGTGGTCGCCTGGGATCATATGGCGGCGAAAAGGACCATTGGTCTGACAGCGCCATGCTTCCAGTTCTTCGACGCTGACCGTCGGGTCGTTCGTGCCGCCGAAGACGGTGAGAGGGCAATCAATGGAAGCCCTGCGCGGTAACGAAGTTTCAGTCAGGCGAAGATCGGCGCGCAGGGTAGGTATCAGCAGGGCACGCAACTCGGGATCTTCGGCGACCTGACTTGGAACGCCGCCGTAACGCTTCTGGATTTCGTCGAGCAGTTTCTTTTCGGGAAGTTCATGCATGGACGGGTGCAGCCACGGCAAATGGGGAGCGGGACTGGCGCCCGCGAAGAAGGCGGAGGGGTAATGGCCGGCTGTGCGGAGTTCGTGCAGTGTCTCGAAGGCGATTTTCCCGCCGAGGCTGTGGCCGTAGAAGGCAAACGGGCGATCGAGCGCGTTGAGAATGTTGTCGGCAATCCCCGGAGCGAGTTCAGCGAGGGACGTATAAAGGGGTTCACTCAGCCGATTCTCGCGACCGGGGAGTTGAATCCAGTAAACTTCAACGGAGGACGGGAGGCCATCGGCCCACCCACGATAGGCCGATGCGCCGCCACCGGCGTAGGAGAAGCAGAACAGCCTGAGCGCCGCAGCTTCGCGCGCCTTCTCGCAAATCATCCATTTATTCGGAAAGGCCTCAGGCATCCAACCCGCAGTATAGCCGCGTGGTCATTTTTGCCGCATCCTGATTCACACGGCCCCCGGCTTGAAGGGAAAAAATGCTTTTGCTGCAACAAAAGGGGGAAGTGTTCGGCTTCGAGCGCAAGAGTTCTAGTACTGGGCTAAAGGTAGTAGTACGAATGCTGTGGGAATAGTAAAGGGAAGACGGTAACTTAATTGGATGGGGCTGGGGAAGGGAAAGCTCCGATGCTGCCTAATTTAGGGCGGTGTAGCTTTTGGGGAAGGTATTTGGGGAATCATCCGGTTTGCGATCCAAGCAAGTCCCGTATTATGAACAAGCAACTCTGCAACTCGGTAAGTACGGCGGAATTCCTGGCATACCTTCGCCGTCTCGACGTGGAGTTGCGGGACGATGAAGGCCGTCTTGCGTGTTCGGCGCCGAAAGGTATTCTTTCGTTCGAGTTGCAGGGGGAAATTAAGCTACGTAAGTCGGAAATATTGGATCTTATTCGAGAAAACCGGATCCCCGAAGCTGGGGAGCCGCCCATCCCGGAAAACGGAAGCCATTCCGCGCGTATTGAAGACCTGTTCGATGAAAAAGCCAGCAACACACCGAATGCAGTTGCCGTGGTCAGCGGTGCCGAGCGCATTTCATATCGCGAACTAAACACATGCGCTAATCGGCTTGCGCGCCGGTTGCGCGCGATGGGTGTCGGGCCCGATGTGTTGGCGGGGATTTATGTCGAGCGCTCAATCGACATGGTCACGGCTTTGCTTGGTGTGCTCAAGGCTGGAGGGGCCTACCTGCCCCTTGACATGCAGTATCCGAAGGAACGAATAGGGTTTATGCTGGCCGATTCGGGCGCGGCGGTTCTCATCACGCAGGAGTATTTGATTGATTCGCTGCCCGCAGGGTCACACGCCACTCTTTGTTTTGACCGCGATCGCGAAGAGATCGAAGCAGAGGGTGCTGAGGCTCCTGAATCGCCGGGCGACGCCGGCGATCTTGCATACGTAATCTACACTTCGGGATCGACTGGCAGGCCAAAGGGCGTCGAGATTGAACACAGGTCGGTGGTCAACTTCCTGCTCTCGATGAAAAGAAAGCCGGGAATTACTGCGGACGATCGCCTGCTGGCAATCACGACTCTCTGCTTCGACATTGCGGGACTCGAGATTTTCCTGCCTCTGATTTCGGGCGCGCAGGTCTGGATCGCGCCGCGCGCGGTGCAGAGCGACGGCAAGGCACTTGCGGCGCTGCTCGAAGAGTCGCAAACGACGGTCCTTCAGGCCACGCCGGTTACATGGCGGCTGCTGCTCGATTCGGGCTGGAAGGGCATCCCGGGTTTGAAGATGCTGTGCGGCGGCGAAGCCCTGTCGCGCGAGTTGGCGAATCGACTGCTGACGACGGGCGGCGAACTCTGGAATCTCTACGGCCCGACCGAAACAACCATCTGGTCGACGATTCAGCGCGTGGGAGCAGGAGTTGGCGCGGTACCGATCGGCTCGGCCATCGCGAATACGCAGCTTTATGTTTTGGACGACGACCGTCGAGCCGTAGCGCCGGGCACTGAGGGCGAGCTCTATATCGGTGGGCACGGACTGTCGCGCGGGTATCGGCGCCGCGCTGAGATTACGGCGGAGCGCTTTGTTGCCAACCCCTTTCATTCGGGAATGCCAATGTATCGCACCGGTGATCTGGTGCGCCGGCTGCCGGAAGGCGAACTCGAATATATCGGGCGGCTTGACTCACAGATTAAGCTGCGCGGTTATCGCATCGAACTCGGAGAGATCGAAGCCGTGCTCGAACAGCAGGCGGGTGTTCACCACGCGGTGGTGGTCGTGCGGGAAGATAAGCCGGGCGATCAGCGCCTGGTAGCCTACCTGATAGCCGGGACGGATGACAACGCCGGAGCGTTGCGCGAGACTCTGTCGGCGCGGCTGCCGGAGTATATGGTTCCCTCGGCGTTCGTATTTCTGGACGCATTTCCGCTTACGCTGAATCAAAAGGTCGACCGCAACGCGCTGCCCGCTCCGGTTGCGGAATCGAAGGCGGATCCAAAGAGTTCGGATAACGGTGTCACAGCGCGCCTGTCGGCGATGTGGCAATCGATTCTCAACCTTCGTGAGTTCGGACTTCACGATAATTTCTTTGCGCTGGGCGGCCACTCGCTTCTGATCGTCCGGTTGCAGAGCCGAATCCATCAGGAATTCGGCTGTGATGTCTCGGTCGCCGAGCTTTTCCAGCGACCAACGATTGCAGAGATGGCCGAGTTACTCGGAAGCGGCATCGAACGGCCGGCAGCGGGCGCTGCGAAGGTACAAGGGCCCGCTCCGATTCCAACGGTAGCGCGCGAAGGAAACATTCCGCTGTCCTCCGCGCAGTTACGCCTGTGGTTCCTGGATCAACTCGCTCCCGGAAGTACGGCGTACATTCTTCCAATGGCCGTGCGCCTTCAGGGCCCGCTCGACCTCGGTGCTCTCGGAAAGACGTTGACGGAGATTGTACGGCGGCACGAGTCGCTGCGTACGGTATTTCCGGCGATCAACGGCACGCCGCAACAGGTCATTATGCCCGTCGCGCCGATGGAACTCGAAGTTGTCGATCTCTCCGGAATACCGGCGTCCGAACGCGAGCGTCGCGGGCACGAGTTGGTAGCGGAGGACGCTCGCCGGCCATTCGATCTCTCCTCTGCCGCGCCTCTGTTCCGCGCGCGGATAGCGCGCCTCGATGCGACCGATCACATTCTGTCGATTACGGTCCATCACGCGGTCTTCGACGCATGGTCGGTCGAAGTATTCTGGCGCGAGGTCGGGGTACTTTATAGCAACTTCGTCGACGGACGGGATTCGGGTCTGCCGCCATTGCCGGTTCAATTCGTCGATTTTACAGTCTGGCAAAAGGCTTCGCTTGAAGGTGGCCCGCGCGAATCGCATATGGATTACTGGCGGAGACAACTGGGCGGCGGGCTGCCGGTACTCGACCTTCCGGGCGACCGTCCACGACGTCCGCTTGAACTTATTCGGAGTGCCCGCACGGCCGTGGACCTGCCCACGCTTCTCTGCGAGAAGCTCCGAGCTTTGAGCCAGGCGTCGGGTGTTTCGCTTTACATATTGTTGTTGGGCGCTTTTCATGTGCTGCTGCACCGGCTCAGCGGACAGGACGACATTCTGGTAGGTACCCCGATCGCGGGAAGGAACCGCGTTGAGATCGAAGATATGATCGGGTTCTTCGTGAACACGGTCGTGGTGCGGACCCGCGCGGATCCTTCGGTTCCGTTCCAATCGTTCCTCGATCAGGTACGCGATGCAGTGCTTTCGGCGCACGCGCATCAGGACTTGCCGTTCGAAGAACTTGTCGAAGCGCTCGATCCGGAACGCGATCTGACGCGCACGCCGTTGTTTCAGGTGTTTTTCAATCACCTGAACGGGGGAATGTCGCCAATTCGGATTCCCGGGGTGACGGCCGAGCCGCTGTTCGAATTTGAGCTTGAGTCGAAGTTCGATCTGACAGTCTATGTCACCGAACAGAGTGGCGCAGCCCGGTTCGATCTGGTTTATAAGGCGGATTTGTTTGATGCAGCCCGCGCGGTATCGATGCTCGATCAGTACGTCGGCCTGCTGGAGCAGATCGCACAGGATCCCGCGCGTTCGATCGGGGAATACTCGCTTCTGACAGAGTCAGCGCGTCAGGTGATTCCCGATCACACGCAACTGCTGGAGAGCCGTTGGGAAGGCTCGATACAGCAACGATTCGCAGCCATCGCGGCGGAATCGCCGCAGCGGACGGCAGTCGAAGAGGAAGGGCTGCGCTGGAGCTATGGGGAACTGGATGCTCTGAGCGCTCGCCTCGCGCGCTGGCTGGTTGCGAACGGCATTTCGGAAGGTGGCGTTGTAGCGGTTTTCAGCGATCGCAGCGCCTCGCTCGTTCTTGCCGTGCTCGCTACGCTGCGGGCGGGCGGAGCGTTTTCGATCCTCGACGCAACATTGCCTTCAGCGCGTCTGGCGGCCTGCGTTCGCGCGATCCGGCCGAAGGTTTGGCTGCAGACGGCGGAGGTTGAGCCCGATGGTGAACTCGATGTCGCGATAGCGGAAGCCGGTTGCCACCGTCTGACGCTGGCTCGCACGCCGAGTCTGTCGACGATTCCCGAGTCCGATGCCGCGCTGGCGGGGGAGCCAACTCCTGACAATCCGGCTTACATCGCATTCACGTCCGGTACGACGGGCCAGCCCAGGTTCATTCCGGGAACCCACCGGCCGCTGTCGCACTTCCTTGCGTGGCACGCCGGACAGTTCGGTCTGACAGGCGCAGATCGTTTCAGCATGTTATCCGGCCTCGGACATGACCCGCTGTTGCGCGACATTTTCACTCCGCTCTGGCTCGGTGCAACGCTCTCGATTCCGTCAAGGGAGGATATCTTCAGCCCGGGGCGCCTGCGTGTATGGATGGCGCGGCAGCGTGTTACGATCTCGCATCTGACGCCGGCGCTTGGGACTCTCCTGACGGAGGTCGACCCGACTACGGAAACGGCCAGATATCTGCCTGAACTACGCTACGCGTTCTTTGGCGGCGATGTGCTGATGCCGCACGACGTGGCTGCTCTCCGAACGTTGGCGCCGTCGGCCCAGGTTGTGAATTTCTACGGTGCGACTGAGACGCCGCAGGCTATGGCATGGTTTCGCGCGGACGTGCCGCTGCTTTCCGTTGCTGACGTCGAGGAAAACATGGCGCTGAAGCCGGTTCCGCTGGGGCAGGGTATCGACGGCGTGCAGATTCTGATTGTTAACGGCCTCGGCGCGGTCGCAGGTGTCGGCGAACCGGGCGAGATTCGAGTCCGCACCCCCTATCTCTCGCAAGGTTATCTCAACGATCCAGCGCTCACGCGGGAACGCTTCGTCGTGGATGCGGCCACGGGTAACGTGAGCGACCGGATCTATCGAACCGGGGATTTCGGTCGCTATCGCCCCGACGGCGCTGTCGAGTTTGCCGGACGCGCGGACGGACAGATCAAAATTCGAGGCCATCGCATCGAGCTGGCGGAGATTGAAGCGGCGATCGCGACTCACTCCGGCGTAGGAGCCGGAGCTGTTATAGTGCGTGATGATCGTGGCCGCGATCGGCGCCTCGTGGCATACTTCGCGACGCGCAACGGGAGCCGCCCGACGCCCGAGTCACTACGCGCACACGTCGCACGATTGCTACCCGAATATATGGTGCCCGCCGCTTTTATCGAGCTGGCCTCCATGCCGCTGACGCCGAACGGGAAGATCGACCGCCGTGCGCTGGTGTCGAGCGAGGCTTCCGTGGCGCCCGATTGCGACCATTACTCGTCGCCCACAACCCATGTCGAACGCGTGATTACGGAGGTATGGAGTGAAGTGCTGAGCGTGGACCGCGTGGGCGTGACGGATAACTTCTTCGAGTTGGGCGGGCATTCTCTGGCGGCAACGCGGCTCGTGGCGAGACTGCGGTCGGCCTTCCGGGTCGAACTGCCCCTTCGCAGCCTGTTCCTTGAACCGACGATTGAAGGCCTCGCGAGACATATCCGCTACGATGTCGAAGCGCAGAGCTACCGGTATGTGGCCGAGATTCCACACTGGACGTGTCTGGTGCCGGCACAGCCACGGGGCTCGCGCACGCCCCTGTTTTTTGTCGGGGGCCACCAGAACCCCGACGATCCGCTTCTCGTGCTCTCTCGCTTCATTCGTCATTTGGGTTTCGATCAGCCGGTGTTCGGTTTTCGTCCCCGCTGGATTGAAGGAACGGCTCAGGGTTATACGAGCGTTGGAGAAATGGCACTCGAATTTCTGGCAGAGCTGCGCACGGTGCAGCCGAGAGGCCCTTATCTGCTCGGTGGGTTCTGCATCGGGGGCGTTGTCGCCATGGAGACTGCAAGACTGTTGCTGAAAGAAGGCGAGGAGGTCCGCCTGCTGATGCTGCTGGACACAGAACGTCCGACCGCATTGCGCGCGTTTCTGGCCAACCTGCGGCTGTTTCTGCGACGCTGCCGGCATATCTCCGGAGCACTACGCGACCTCGTGCTGCCACATGATCGCAGCCGGGGCCAGGTCGTGATCGATCTCATTCGGCGGAAATTAGCTTCCCGTCAACCTGTGGCGCAGGATCCAGTGGTTGCGACCACGACGGAAGCGCTTCATGAACAGCGGACAGCCTATCGCCGCCTGATCTACGCCAGTTCGCCCATGACATATCCGGGGCGGCTGACACTTGCGATCAATGCCGCGCAGCACCGCTTCGATCCCGATATGGGGTGGAAGGAGATGGCACTGGGTGGGCTCGACATTCACTGCTTGCCAGGTGATCATGATACCGTCCTGACGATGCACGGCAAGGAATTTGCGGAATTGTTGCGCCGGTGCATCGACGAGGTTTTACCTCAGAATGAAGTTGCCCCGAGCCGCGCGGAAAGCCGCGCATCATGACGGAGTCGGCCGAATTGAGTTCCCTTAATGCGAACGCCTGCGCGTCAGCTGTGGACGCGGCAGTCAGGCCTTCAACCATCTCGGTGCGCGATGTCAGCATGCAGTTTCCCGTAGCAAAGCGCTATCGTGAACTTATTCTGCAACCGTTCCGGTCGCGCCGGATGCACACAGCGCTAACCGGCGCCAACTTAGAGGTTGAGAAGGGCGACCGGATCGCGATTATGGGGCCGAACGGAGCCGGTAAGACCACATTACTGAAGCTCATTGGCGGGCTGCTTCTTCCAAGCGTGGGCGATATCGTCGTGAACGGCTACAGCACAGTGCAGCACAATACGGCCGCGCGGAAGTCGGTTGGCTTCGTTCTCAACGAAGAGCGCAGCTTCTTCTGGCGGCTGTCCGCCGTGCAGAATCTCGAATTCTTCGGGGCTCTCGACAATCTTCACGGTAAGGATCTGCAGGACCGTTTGCGGGACCTTCTTCATCTGGTTGGTCTGGAAAAGGCAGCGGATAAGCCGATTGCCACTTACAGCTCCGGTATGAAGCAACGGCTGGCCCTGGCGCGCGGGTTGATTGCGGACCCCGAAGTGCTGATTCTGGACGAACCGACGCGGGCACTCGATCCTGTCGCGTGCGACGAACTGGTGGATCTCATTTTGAGTCGCATCCACACCGACTCAGGCAAGACGCTTCTTATTGCAACCCACCGGCCTGAGGAGGCTCTTCGGCTTTGCAACAAGGTGCTGGTGATCGATAGTGGCCGCCTGAGGGCATTCGATGTCATTGATGATCTGGTAAGCAGGGGAGTGCCTTTGTCGCAGTATTACAGGCGCAATCTCGACACGGGAGAAGTTCGATGATTACGCTGACCCGTAAATCCTGGGCGTTTATCCGTCGGGATTTTCTAATTGAATCGAGTTACAAGGTCAACTTCATGAGTCGCGTCGTCGAATCGATGATGCTGTTGATCTTCTTCTACTTCCTGAGCGCATTGATCACGCCGCGCGGATCCAGCGCTATCGGGAAAGCCGACTACCACTATTTTCCATTTGCGCTCGTCGGTCTGGCGTTCGCGCGCTATTTCGAGCTCACGCTTAAGATGTTTTCGGAATCGATTCGGCAGGCGCAGGTGAGTGGGTGTCTCGAAGCTATGCTGAGCAGTCAGACAGGCTGTGTAACGATTGTCCTGATGTCAGCGCTTTACGGGCTGATCTCCGGCGCCGTGCAGCTCTTCGTGATTCTAATCGCGGGGCGTGTTTTGTTCGGCGTCGATTTCGGCCATCTCAATTTCACCTCAACGGCGGTTGTATTCACCCTCTCGATTATGATCTTCGTCGCCATCGGTGTTCTATCTGCTTCAATGGTTATCTGGCTCAAACAGGGCGACCCGATCACATGGGTTGTCGGTGGGCTTGGCAGCATAATCGGTGGCGCTTATTTCCCGATCGACGTCATGCCAATCTGGATGCAGAAGCTATCCCTCCTCATTCCTATCAGCTACTCGCTCGACGCGCTGCGTCTGACGATACTTAAGGGCCAGTCGATCTTTATGGTGGGTCGTCCCATAGTCACGCTGGCGATCATCGCGTTGATCCTTCTTCCCTGCAGTGTGGCGCTCTTTGCCAGCGTGATCCGCAAGGGACGTAAAGAAGGCACGCTGATGCACTATTGATAAGTAGAAGAGGCGGCATCTGTGGTGCCCAATCCTTTGGGTTCTCTCCTTCTGAGATGACCCGACAAACGCATACCCGAAAACCGGCATTTCGATGGCCGCGACATGAAATCATCCTGCTCGCGGTTATCGAGAATCGGCGGGAGTTCATGTAAACGACGCGCCTGCTCCGACGGATCGAGCATTCCGGCGACTCGAATAAGGTCGCCCGTGGTTGTTTGGACTAGCACTACGCGCGGAATAGAAGACCGCAATGTTCGTCTCTCCGGCTGGCAACGACCTCGGTCGATACACTGGGGGTTAACTAAATGCGCGAAGGAGCGCAGGACCTGGAGCGCCGGGACGTGTCGCCCGCAGCAGCACTCTTGCCCCGGATTTTATCTCCGCAAGAAGTCCCGAAGCCGAGGAGTGGCGTATTGTCGAGCAGGAGAATCGGACCTTACGCGGTTCTGGAGGAGATCGGACACGGCGGCATGGGAACCGTCTACCGAGCTGTTCGCGGCGATGACGATTTTCAAGTCCAGGTCGCCATAAAAGTGATCAGCCGGGGAGCAGACGAGCCGGTGCTGCTGGACCGTTTCCGAGCCGAGCGGCAGATTCTGGCGAAACTGGAGCATCCAAATATAGCGCGGCTTCTGGATGGCGGCGCCATGGAGGATGGGCTGCTGTATTTCGTCATGGAGTACGTGGACGGCAAGCCCCTGACAAAGTATTGCGACTCGGAGAATTTGCCGGTTTCCGAGCGCATCCAACTGGTCTCAAAACTGTGTGATGCGGTGGCGTATGCACACCGGTGTCTGGTCGTACATCGCGATTTGAAGCCAGACAATGTCCTGGTGACTCACGACGGCATCCCCAAGCTACTCGACTTCGGGATTGCCAGAATTCTGGAATCTTCGGCTGCGGGAGATGCCGTCCAAACCGTGACGTTAATGCGGATGGCAACGCCTGCGTACGCCAGTCCTGAGCAGATCCGCGGCGACCCGGTGGGGGTCGGGTCCGATATTTATGCGCTGGGCGTGCTGTTGTACGAGTTGCTCACCGGACGCCGCCCATACAGGCTGGATCCGCTGTGGGGAGAATCCGCCCGAATCATCTGCGAGCAGGAACCGACGCGTGCGAGCGTGGCTGTCGTAAGCCAAAAGGACGAGAAGACGGAACAAATCAGCCACTGTCGTAACACCACTGTCGACGGGCTGCGGAAACGGCTGAGTGGAGATCTGGACAACATACTGGCGGTCGCTTTGCGAAAGGATCCAAGCCAGCGTTACCGCTCGGTCGACCAGTTCCAACAGGACCTCGAGAATCACCTGAATGGCCGGCCAGTGATGGCACGCGGTGATTCGCTGCTATACCGGGTAAGGAAATTCGTCGGACGCCATAAGCTGCCGGTTGCGGCGGCCACCCTGACCTTCGTTACGCTTTGCCTGGCGGGAGTGTTCACAGTCCGGGAATCACAGAGACTGATGCGTCGCGTAGATACAGACCGGAAACTGGCGACCTCGTTTTTAGCGGGCATCCACGAGATTGCGCGACTGCCCGGCTCAACCCCGGTGCGCCAGAAGTTACTTGCGAAGTCGCTCGACTACCTGAACGGGCTGGCGCGCGAAGACTCGGAAGATCGCGAAACGCAGACGTCGCTGGCTCTGGCGTATGAGCGATTTGCGGATCTCCTTGCGGGAGTAGACGGAGCCGGGTTGGGCAAACCGGCGGACGCTCTAAAGACATACGAGTCGGCAAAGAGGATACGCGAGCAACTGGCCCGCGAGTTTCCGCGTGATGCCGAAGTGCAAGCCGATCTGGCATCCAACTACATGATGGGCAGCTATATCGTCGGCCGGGTGGCCAGCGTCGATCAGCGACGCGAGTACGATCGCAAAGCTCTGGGCGTGAGCAAAGGACTCGCCGGCCGGTATCCGGAAAACGATAAATACCGGGCATTGCTCGCGGCAGCCTACACTGGTTTGGCTTACTCGTTCGAGCTGGACGGAAGATGGGCGGACGCAGAAGATCTTTACCGGCAAGCCGTCCCCATCCGCGAGCAACATGCCCACGCTGCGCCGAAGGACCGGGACGCTCAACGTGAACTGGCGAATATCCATTACCGGATCGGTGTACTCGAGACACAGGCGCAGCAGGGCCAGGAGGCGATGCCGGAACTGGAAGAAGCGCTCCGGATTCAGAAAGGCTTATTGGCCGGTGATCCGGGCGACCGGCAAATCCGGTTCGAAGTAGCCGGAACCGATCACTTTCTGGGCGTGGCGCTTGGGAGTGCGGGGAGTTTTGCCGAAGCGCTGGCGCATTTTCAGGAGGCAATTTCCATTCGTGAGGCGACTCTGGCAGCGGACGAGCGTGACGCCCGGACGCGTTCGATGCTTGCGGGAAATTACGCGGAAAAATCCACCGTACTTCTGAAAGCGGGCCGCACAGAAGATGCCCTGAAGAGTATTGACCGTTCGATTCAACTTGAGGAGGAGTTGCTGAGGCTGGATATCAAAGCGGTTCCAGTACGCGTTTCGCTCGCCGATTATGAAGGGCGGCGAGCCGTTATTCATGAATCGACAGGACAGCAGAGCGATGCGAGCGAAGACTGGAGCCGTTCCGTGGCGTTATGGGATGCGCTCCAGCACGAAGGACTCCTGCGTTCACAGGACTTGAAGGGAGCGGCGGCGCACGCTCGTGAAGAGATGCTGAAATCGAAGAATGTCCGTTTCGGCAAAGAGCGTGAGTGAGCCCGCGAGTCGCGATTCAGAATCACGCCTGTGGCGACCACGTTTTCGTTCTTCGCCAGGGCAAGCGGCCCGTCGGGGGTCGACGCTCCCCCATGAGAGCGTAGAGCTGTAAACCCTGACGAATTTCTGGTGGGCCCGAGCAGATTCGAACTGCTGACCTGTCGCTTAGGAGGCGGCCGCTCTATCCAACTGAGCTACGGGCCCGATCACGATCTATTGTAACGTCGCAATCCCTTATTGCCGATATCGCGCCGGTAGTGCATTCCACGAAACCGGATATTATCGACAGCCGCGTAGGCGGCCTTCATGCTGCTTTCCAGATCGGCTCCTGAGGCGGTAACGCCGAGCACGCGCCCGCCGGAGGTCACCAACTCTCCGCCCTTTCGTTTTGTTCCCGCCTGGAATACCACCGCTCCATTGACATCTTCGATCCCGGTGATCTTCTCGCCACTCTCGAACGTACCAGGATATCCGCCCGCCGCCATCACAACGCAGGTCGCGGGATCTGGCGACCATGTGAGCTGGTCAGCACTCAAAGCGCCGCGGGCCGCTGCCATTAACGCTTCACCCCAATCGCTCGTGAGGCGCATCATCAAGGGCTGCGTCTCCGGATCGCCCAGCCGTACATTGAACTCGAGTACGCTCGGACCATCCGCCGTCATCATCAGACCGGCGTAGAGAAAGCCGGTAAATCCAGTCGCGCGTACAACGGGCTCGATGATGGTATCGAGAATCCGGCTTCGATCGGCGTCTCGCAGAATGCGCGAATCGGAATAGGCTCCCATGCCGCCGGTGTTCGGGCCTTCGTCGTTGTCGAATACGCGCTTGTGGTCCTGCGAGGGTTCCAGCGGTACAGCGCGCTTGCCATCGCAAAGCACGATGAAGCTGACCTCTTCGCCTTCGAGAAACTCTTCGATGACCATCGGAAACGGAAGAGTCGCCAATGCGGCATCGACCTCGGCGCGATTCTGCGCGATTACAACGCCTTTGCCGGCGGCGAGGCCGTCCGTCTTCAATACCACCGGATATCGAAAATCGCGTGGGACCTCGCCGGCATGCTCAACGGTCTGAAAACGCGCCGTCCGAATTCCCAGCTTTTGCATGAAGCGCTTGGAGTGGATCTTGCTACCCTCAAGCGCGGCATTCTCCGCAGTGGGACCGACAATCGCCATTCCCCGGGCGCGAAACTGGTCGACGACCCCCGCCACCAGCGGGACTTCGGGACCCACCACCGTCAGGTCGGCGCCAAGATTTTCACATAACTGGACATAATCTGAACCATCATGGCACGCGGCGATATCGGCAATTCCTGGATTTCCCGGTGACGCATAAACCGCAGTCACCGAAGGAGATCGCTTCAGCCGCCAGGCAAGCGCATGTTCCCGGCCGCCGCCGCCGATTACGAGTGTCTTCACGGACTACAATATTAGCAATGGTGCCGCCCCTCACCTGCGAGGTAGTGATCATCGGCGGTGGTCACGCCGGCTGCGAGGCAGCGCGGGCCTGCGCTCGCCTGGGACTGCGCACCGCGATGATCACCATGAACGCGGACCTCATCGCCCAGATGTCCTGCAATCCAGCCATCGGGGGCATCGCGAAAGGTCATCTGGTACGGGAGATCGACGCCCTGGGCGGAGTGATGGGTGAAGTCACCGATGCCGTGGGCATTCAGTTCCGCCTTTTGAATACTAGCCGCGGACCAGCCGTCTGGTCTCCACGCGCCCAGTGCGACAAGAAGCAGTACCGAATCAGAATGAAGGAAGTTCTCGAGCGCGAGCCGAACCTTCACATCAAGCAAGCCGAAGTAGCGGCCCTGATTATCGAGGACCAGCGAGTTCGCGGCGTTCATTTGGTGGATGGGCGTCAGATCCGGTGCGAAGCCGTCATCATCACCACGGGCACTTTTCTTAATGGACTCGCCCATATCGGCGAACAACGTTTCTCCTGCGGACGGAATGGCGAGCCGCCATCGCAGATATTGGCAGCGCAGATCCGAGGCCTCGGACTCGGATGGGCCAGACTTAAGACCGGCACGCCTCCGCGGCTCGACGCGCGTACCATCGACTGGACAAAGTTCGAGCCTCAGTTCGGCGATGCCGACCCGACGCCATTTTCCTTCCTGACTGCGAAGATCGACCGGCCCCAGATCCAGTGCTATCTGGCGCGCACAACAGCCGAGACCAGACGACTGATCCTGGACAGCATTGCGCGCTCGCCGTTGTATAGCGGGCAAATCGAAGGCGTCGGGCCACGCTATTGCCCGTCTATAGAGGATAAGTTCGTCAAGTTTCCGGACAAGGAATCCCACCAGATCTTCCTTGAGCCGGAGGGCCTCGATACCAACGAAATCTACGTCAACGGCATGTCGACGAGCATGCCGACCGATGTTCAGACGGCCGTTATAGCGTCGATCCCGGGTCTGGAGAGCGCCGAGATGATTCGGCCAGGCTACGCGATTGAATATGATGCCGTCGATGCCCGCGAACTCGATCACCGGCTTGAAGTCAAGAAGCTTCCCGGGCTATTTCTCGCGGGCCAGATCAACGGTACGTCGGGTTACGAAGAAGCCGCCGGGCAGGGCCTGATTGCCGGCATCAATGCCGCCCGGACGATCCTCGGCAAGCCGCCTGTAATTATTCCCCGAAGCCAGGCTTACATCGGAATCATGATCGACGACCTGATCACAAAAGGCGCCGACGAACCCTACCGGATGTTCACGTCGCGCGCCGAACACCGCTTGCATCTTCGAATTGACAATGCGGACGAGCGCCTCACTCCGGTCGGAGACCAAATTGGGTTGGTTTGTTCAGATCGGCGGGAATTGTTGGCCCGCAAGATTTCACAAAAGGCCAGCTTGTTAGCGGCATTGGATTCGGGACCGAAGAAAGCGTGGTTGCGGCGTCCCGACGCAAAGATCGACGAATTGCTGCCGTGGATTCAAGGGGTTCTGGGTGAGCCGATCGAGCGCGGCGTGTTGATGACCGTCGAAACCGAGGTCAAGTACGCCGGTTACATTGACCAGCAGCGCCGCCAGATCGACCGGATGCTGAGTTCCGACGCGCGACCGATTCCCAATACAATGAAGTTCGAGACGATCCCGGGTATTTCACGTGAAGTCGGGGAGCGGTTGACACGGGTCCGGCCGGCGACGTTAGGTCAGGCGGCTCGAATTCCCGGTGTGACTCCGGCTGCAGTGGCGATCCTCGATGTTTACCTGAGTGTTTCACGTGAAACATGCTAGATTGCAGTTAACCCTCTACAGGAATTAACCTCTTACAGGAACACTCTTTGCCTCGAAGCAACCGATCAGCCCGAATTATCGCAATCACAAACCAGAAAGGCGGCGTGGGCAAGACCACAACCGCCATCAACCTGTCGGCGGCCCTCGCAGCCAGCGAAGTTAAGGTGCTGGTGATCGACTGCGACCCTCAGGGGAATACCACCAGCGGCCTCGGCGTGCAAAAAGCGGAAGAAATTCCGACTCTCTATGACGTCATGGTTGATGGCAGGGAGATCGCCCATGCCATCCGCAAGACCGACATGGAGGGGCTCGAACTCCTCCCGGCAGACAAAAATCTGATTGGTGTCAACCTGGAGCTCGTCAATACGGACGATCGCGAATCCATCCTTCGACATCACCTTGCCCGCATCCGGTCAGAATACGATTTCATCCTGATCGATTGCCCGCCGGCACTGGACCTTCTCACTTTGAACGCTCTTATGGCCGCGGACGCGGTGCTGGTCCCGATCCAGTGCGAATTCTTCGCTCTCGAAGGCGTTTCCGGCCTCATGGATACCATTGATCGCGTTCGCGAATCCTTCGCGCATCCGATCCAGATCGAGGGTATTCTGCTGACGATGTACGATGAACGGACCAATCTGGCGCGGCAAGTTGCCGCGGACCTGCGGGAATTCTTCGGCAAAGACGTCTTCCGTACCGTAATCCCCCGCAGCATTCGTCTGGCGGAAGCCCCCAGCCACGGAAAGCCTATTCTCATTTACGACCCCGGTTCCAAGGGGTCGGAAGCCTATATTCAACTCGCTAAAGAGATTCTTACTAATGACCAAAAACGACCCGCCGCGCAAAGCGCTCGGTAAGGGACTTCAGTCACTCATACCCAAACGCGTCTCTCCGCCTGTACCGGCAACCCTGGCTCCTATGCCGGAGGTGATGCCAACTGCGGAGCGTGACGTACAACGCCTTCCGATTGAACACGTTACAGCGAATCCTAACCAGCCAAGACGTGAGTTTGAAGCGACGGCGCTCATGGAATTGACGCAATCGATTGAGCGCGATGGCATCATCCAGCCGATCATCGTCCGCAAGACGGCGCCACACGAATATCAAATCATCGCGGGTGAAAGACGCTGGCGAGCCGCGAAAGCAGCTGGGTTAAGCGAAGTTCCGGTGATTGTCCGCGCCGCGGACGATCAGCAGGTCCTTGAACTAGCCATTGTGGAGAACATCCAGCGTGAGGACCTGAACCCCATCGAACTGGCAGTGGCCTTCCACCGCATGGCTACCGAGCTTGGGCTAAGCCACGACCAAATTGGCCAGAAGACCGGCAAGGAGCGGACGACGATCACCAACTCCGTCAGGCTCCTCCAACTCCCAGACGATTTGCAGAACCTTGTGGCTGCGAAGCAGCTCTCCGCTGGACATGCCCGGGCTCTGCTCAAATTCACCGACGAGATCCTGCAGCGCCAGGTTGCTCAACGCTGTATCGACGAAGGCTGGTCTGTCCGGCAGATCGAGCAATTCACGCGGCCAAAACCTGCCGAGGCGAAGGAAAAAGCGGTCGACGTCCCTCTCGATCCGAACGTCAAATTCGCTGTCTCTGAACTGGAACGGGTGCTTGGGACCAAGGTCCGAATAGTCGAAGGGACAAAGGGCAAGGGGCGTATCGAAATCGAATATTACTCAGCGGACGATTTGAGCCGAATATACGATCTGGTTGTCACACCAGAGTAATACATAAATCTACTGAAGTAGTTTTAAGATTTCGGATAGTTCCTGCCGAATACCCGGCAGCGGATCGGCAGCCCCAAATAATTCTTCCTGCCGCACGCCAACGATATGTTCTGCCAGGCCCTGCCCTGCCTCCAACTTCTCCGATTTCAGCGCTTTGCGGGCGCCTTCAATCGTGAACTTTTTATCGTAAAGCAGTTGTTTGATATTCAGCAGCAGCTCGACATCTTTGCGGCGGAACATCCGCTGGCCGGTGTTTGACTTCTTCGGCGAGAGGCCGGGAAACTCCGATTCCCAGTACCGCAGGACGTAGGGCTCGACTCCGACAAGCTGGCTTACCTCGCCGATTCGGAAGAACAGCTTGTCCGGAATGGCGGGAGTTTCGTCAGTCATCCTTCATAGTCATCCTATCGCTATCTTTGCCGTGTATGGGACGCCGGCAGCCGGGCTCCCGCGCGATCTTCGAAATTCTTCTAACGTATATTGGTTACGGAGCATCTAACAAACTGAGCATCCTGATATGGACACACAACTGAAAACCTCGAATCCCGCGCTCGGCCGGAACACCTTCACGGTGAATGGCGTGGCCGCCGGTTACGGACCGACGATGACCATCTCGGGAACCGTGAACAAGTCCGGAATCCTGATGCTGTGCGTTCTGGCGACCGCGCTCTGGTCGTGGAATCAATTCTTCACCAACGGGCCGGCGGCGGTCGGCGGTTATACCATGCTCGGCGCGTTCGGCGGATTCATCGTGGCCATGGTGACGGTCTTCAAAAAGGAATGGTCGCCGATTACTGCTCCGGTCTATGCCCTGCTCGAAGGCTTGTTCCTGGGGGCACTCTCGGCAATGTTCGAGATGCGATTTCCGGGAATTGCGATCGAATCCGTGGCCCTCACGTTCGGCACCTGCTTCTGCCTGCTGCTCGCCTATCGCTCGGGCTTGATCCGTCCGAGCCAGAAATTCACGCTTGGGATTATCGCGGCAACGGGCGGGATCGCGGTCGTCTACTTCGCGAGCATGATCCTCGGGTTGTTCCACGTGCAGGTTCCCGGCATCTTCGGCAGTGGACCGGTCGGCATCCTCTTCAGCCTCGCGGTCGTCGTCGTCGCTGCGCTCAATCTGATTCTGGATTTCAGCTTTATCGAAGAGGGCGCCTACAGAGGCGCCCCGAAGTATATGGAGTGGTACGGCGCGTTCGGCCTGATGGTGACGCTCGTGTGGCTCTATCTCGAGATCATCCGGCTCTTATCGAAACTCCGCGACAGGAGGTAGCCTCAATTACGGATTCGCCTCGATGCTTTTTTCGAGGCGGTCCAGTGTCTGCATCGCGGTGTGACACTGCGCAATGCTGGCGTTCGGCTCCCGGCGTTCTTTGATCGCCGCGAAAAACTCGCGGTCCTGCAGTTCGATCCCATTGTTTGAAATGGCAACGCCTGACAAATCGATCGGCTGGTTCTCGCCGTCGACGAGTTCGTCATAACGCGCGATATACGTGCCGTTGTCGCAGATATAGCGGAAGAACGTCCCGAGCGGGCCTTTATTGTTGAACGACAGCGCCAGCGTGCACACCGGGCCGGACGGTATCTTGAGCTGGATACTCATATCCATCGCAATCTTCAGCTCCGGATGAATCGGGCCTTGCAGTGCATTCGCGCGATGCGCAATCTCGCCGGTCTGATATTGAAACAGATCGACGGTATGGCAGGCATGGTGCCACAAAAGGTGGTCGGTCCAGCTGCGTGGCTTGCCTGCAGCGTTCATATTGGTGCGGCGAAAGAAGAACGTTTGTACGTCCATCGACAGGATTTTCAGCTCACCGGACAGGATCCGTTTGCGGATCCATTGATGGCTCGGATTGAAGCGGCGTGTGTGTCCGCCCATCGCGATCAAGCCGGTTTCCTTCTGCACGCGAAGCAGGCGTTCGGAATCCTTCAGCGTGTCGGCTATAGGAATCTCGATCATGACGTGTTTTCCGGCCCGCATGCATTGCTCGCCCTGGTCCGCGTGCATCTGGGTAGGAGTGGTCAGGATCACGGCCTCGACGCCGGGCTGTTCCAGACTTTCCGCGAGATTGCCTGTCCAGTGCGGAATACCAAATCTTTTGGCAACCTCTTCGGTGCCGGCGGGGTTTCCGCCCGTAAGCGTGACGACTTCGATGCCTTCGATTTTCGAGATCGCTTCCAGGTGTTTGATGCCGAACGCACCTTGTCCGGCAACGCAGATTTTCATAGGTGTCCTCAGCTATCGAGTATACTTTCGAGGCAGCTTCGAACATGAACCTTGTCTACAAGCTCGCGGTGTGGTCTGCAAAATGCCCGGCTTGCTCGTCGGAGAAGATTCGCAGGTCGCATCGGCGGAGCCGTTTCGAGTATTACCTCAGTCTGGTGTTGCTGCCGTATCGGTGTGAGGAATGTGGTCAGCGGTGGTTCCGGACGCATCCCGGCAACGCGTCACAGACGGACGCTCCGGCCGATGAAGCGCCAGGCAATGACGACGGAGGTCACGCAGAGTGATGCTCCGCCGAGCATAAGGAACAGCACCGCGATATCCCAGGCCGGGCGGTGTTTGTAAAGCACCGGCAGGTTGATCGAGTGGAACCCATGATAGAGCCATCGCTCCGGCCACCTGCCTGAACTGTAGCTGCCTACGACGCGTGTCGTGCGCGGATCGATGTAGAACGTGCTCTGCTGCGCGTCTTTCATCCGCAGGAACAGCACGGGCAGCGGGAGCTCGCGATTGCGATCGAGATAGTGGGCGTCGTACTCGTCGATGAAGCGCGCCTCGGTAAGCCCGGTCGGCTGGCTGGCCTTCGTGACGAAATCAAGCAGCGCGGCGCGATCGAATTCCATCGACGGCGCTTCGGTCATCGGGACCACGCGCGAGTGATCGGCGTCCTGCGTCACCAGGTAAAACGAACGAACGCCGACTTGCGAGAATTCGACTTCCCTGGCGGAAAGCAGTGGCGATACCTCGACCAACGCCTCCCGCGGAGACTTCACGGTGAAATTCTCGAAGGCAAACGGCGCGCCTTCGAGCGCCTGTGGGATTCGCGGATCTTCACCCGCGACTTTGATCGGGAAGGGGTCCATCGACAACATCCCGCTGAAGGCCCAGGTGCAGGCAAGAAAGCCGAAGAAGAGCCCGAGGATCATGTGCAGGCGCTTGGTTCCCGTGAACGGAATGCGGCGCGACGGCGAATAGAAAGTCAGGCCCGCGAACAGGCCGAGGAGTGCCACCGCTGTAGCCGCGCCGGAAAGCCAGATGACGATGCGGCTCCAAAGCTGCGGGTTCTTTCGAAGAGGCGTGAAGTAAAGCCAGTGCGCGACGGGGCCCGCATATGCAAGCATCCGCGACCATCGCGTCGTGTGCTGGATCACTTCACCGGTTGCGGACGGAATGTAGACCTGCTCACCGTTCGGCCACGAATATTTCGTGATAGGTTCGTAATTGTAATAAAGGCCGCCCACAGTCCACTGATCCGCAGCCCTCATCTTCACAGCCGTTGCGCTCGCCGCTGGCTGAGCAGCCCATGCCGAGGCAGTACGCAGATTCAGCTCCGGCGGAAACTTCACCTGCAGCTGTCCGTTGTCGGCATATACATAAGCGCGGGCCTTTCCCAGCCGGAACCAATATGCGGGGCGCCCATCGAACATGCGCAGACGGACCTCATCCGGCTCGCCCTTCGTTTTCAGCTTCGCCCAGGCCTCGAGCGGCGTTAGCTGGACACGCGCTGTGTCGATCGGCGCCGCATGGGCCAGCCTGTCGGCGGGTTTGATCTCCGGATAGTCGACGTACATCATGAAGATCCCGGAAACAAACCACCATGTGAACAGCAGGCAGAAAGCCGTGCCGGTCCAGCGGTGGCAGAGGATGGCGAACTTTTTGAGTCCAGTCAGCATTCAGGTCGGTTGAGATATTCCATCACACTGCACGCGCGGCGCGCCGCCGGGAAAATGAGAAAATGGCTCATGGCCGCGGACCTCACAAGTCTTCTGCGCGAAACGATCAATCGTGAGCTGCCGCATCTGCTCGCGCTCACCGATGAAGCCGCCAGTCAAAACGATGGACGGCCAGGAAGCTGGACGCGCAAGCAGGAGCTCGGACATCTCATCGATTCCGCCGCGCACAATCACATGCGTTTTGTGCTGGCCTCGATCGACGGGGAATTCCGCGGCATGGGTTATGCGCAGGACAAGTGGGTTGCGGCACACGGATACGGCGACCTGGAGTGGCGTTTTTTGGTCGATCTGTGGTATCGCTTCAACACGCTGCTTGTTCATCTCGTCAAACGTATTCCAGAGAACGAAATGGGAAATCGCTGCGTAATCGGATGGGGTGTAGTGACTCTCGGTTATGTCATCGAAGACTACATTCTCCATATGCGGCATCACCTCGATCATGTGCTCGGAAGAGAAACGGCCGGGCGGTATCCGACACCTCAAAAGAGGGTTGGTACGGGATGACGCTACACATCGATGGCCCAATGTTTCAGGCGCGTCGAAGACCATATTTCAACTGGATTTCAGGTAGCGGTTTTGTGCTAGACTACGTCCTGTTCGCAAGGTAGCGGGAATCAAAAATCCGCCATCCTGCAGTCAAAATCCCGGGACAGTCTGACGGAGGCGCCGGCCTCAAAATTGGAGCATTATCGCTCCCGGAGGGGAAGTGTGTCGTACGTTGGCGGACATCAGGCAGGTGAGAATCAGGTGAGCGGCGATCATCGTAGTCCGTGGGATCTGGTCAAAGAGCAGTTACAAAAAAAGCTCAGCGCAGAGAGCTTCGAAAACTGGATCGCGCGCACGAGGTTTGCCGGCATTGAGGGCAAGACAATGCTTGCGACGGCGCCGGACCGCCAGACCGCCGCATTTCTCCTCGAAGAGTATGGCCCGCTGATCAACACGCTCGCCGCGGGTATTGGTCTCGGCATTGAGCGCGTGCAGTTCACGGCGGAGTCGAGTGTCGCGTCGCCCGGCATGCCGCCTTCGCAGGCTAGTCTGGTGAACGGCGACGGGCAGAGTGAAATCGAATCTCCGATCACGCTCAATCCGAAGTTCACATTTGAATCGTTTGTCGTTGGTTCCTGCAATCAGTTTGCCCACGCGGCCGCGCAGTCGGTGGCGATGAATCCATCGCGCAGTTACAATCCGCTGTTCATTTATGGCGGAGTGGGAATGGGCAAGACTCATCTGATGCACGCAATCGGACGCGCGCTGATGGCTCGCGGACGAATGCGCATCATCTACACCACGAGCGAGCGGTTCACCAACGAAGTCGTATCCGGCATCAAGCACGAGCGTATGCCCCAGTTGCGCGCTCGCTACCGAAGCGCGGATGTGCTGTTGATAGACGACATCCAATCGCTTGGGTCGAAGGAGCGCACGCAGGAAGAGTTCTTTCACACGTTCAATGAACTCCATGACGCGCAGAAGCAAATTGTGCTTTCGAGCGACTGTCCGCCGCGGGAGATTACCGGTCTCGTGGAGCGACTGCGTTCCCGCTTCGAGTGGGGTCTGATGGCAGATATTCAACCGCCCGATCTTGAGACTAAAATGGCAATCCTCGAGAAGAAAGCCGAACTGGTCGGGATCACGCTGCCCCCGGAAGTTTGCACGTTCATCGCGAGCAAGACCAAGTCGAATGTGCGCGAGCTCGAAGGCGCCCTGGTCAAACTCACCGCTTATTCGTCGCTGACAGAAACACCGATCTCGATCGGGATGGCCCAGACCCTTCTCAAGGATCTGCTGCAGAAGCAGGACCGCAGGATTACTATCGATTCGATCCAGAAAGCCGTCGCCGAGAGGTTCGCAATCAAGCCCGCGCAGCTAAAAGAAAAGAGCAATCGCAAGGAAATTGTTCTGCCCCGCCAGGTCGCTATGTTCCTCGTCAAGGAGCTCACTCTGGCGTCACTTCCCGAGATCGGCCGAGCCTTTGGCGGCAAGCATCACACGACCGTCATCCATTCGATCAATAAAATCGAGGCCCAGCGCGCCGACAACCCTGACCTCAACAAGATGATCAACAGCCTGATCGACACATTACAATGAACTTACGCGGATTTTAACAGGTGCCCGTCCGCGCGGCCTGTGAACTTCTGTGTAAAAACGGTGACAGACCCGTTTCTTCGCGTTTTCTGCACCCCGTTCCCACAGGGATGAATAGCCAAAAGTTCTAATTTTTTGTATAATTTAGAGAGTCTTCCACTTTTCGACAGACCCCATGAATACGGTTATATAAGCGTATTTATCTTTACCGTCATAAGAGAGGAACTGGAACCATCAAATGGAGTTCACTGTCAGGAAGGCGGATCTGGTCCGCGAACTGAGTTTGTCTCAAGGCGTAGTCGAAAAAAAGACGACGATTCCTATCCTCTCGAACGTGCTGATTGAGGCCCGTGGCGACCGCCTTTATCTCACCGCGACGGACCTCGAGTTGGGTCTCCGGACTTCGTGTGAGGCCAGGGTGAAGAAGGAAGGCTCGGGGACAATCCCAGCCCGGAAGCTGCTCGATTACGTGCGGCTGCTGCCCGATGCGGATATCACCGTCAAGTTCGCCGAGAACAACTGGGCCAACTTTACCTGTGGGCGCTCGCGGACGCGCATCGCCGGAATGAGCCGCGAAAGTTTTCCTGAGTTGCCCGCCATGCCGGATACGATCGCCGAAATTCCGGTCAAGCAACTTTCGGCCATGATCGCGCGCACGATGTTCGCGATCTCGATGGAAGAGAGCCGCTTTACTCTGAATGGCGCTCTGTTGCTGCTGGCCGAACAGACGCTGACGATGGTAGCGACCGATGGACATCGTCTGGCTTACGTTCAAAGACCCTCAGACGCCGCGGCGGCCAATGGAGTGTCGTACCGGGCTCTGGTGCCGCGCAAAGCCATGGGTGAGATTACCAAGCTGTCTGACGATGCCGGGGCTGACGCGAAGGTCCGGTTCGGCGGCGACGAAAATCACCTGTTCTTCGAGTTTGGCCCGCGTCTATTGATCACCAGGAAGCTGACGGGCAATTTCCCCGATTACGAACGCGTGCTTCCGCAGGACAACACGCACATCGCGACATTGATCAAAGAGGAAATCAAAGGCGCCATTGAGCGTGTCGCGCAGTTCGCGGACGAGCGTTCGCGGGCGATCCGCGTCCAGTTCACCTCGGGCGAGGTCAAAGTATTTTCTTCGGCGCTCGAAACGGGCGATTCGGAAGAGAGCGTTCCCAGCCAGTATGGCGGTCCGGACCTTGAAATCGGATTCAATGCGCAGTATCTTCTCGACTTCCTGCGCGCGATTCCGCAGGACAACGTCTCTTTCGGCCTTAAAGATCAAAAGAGCGCCGGCGAATTGAGACCCGGTGGAACGGAAAAAGACGAACAGGAGCAATATCGCTACGTCGTGATGCCGATGCGCATCTGACGCCAACAAAACGAAACAGTTTTATGCCAAACGAAGATTTGAGACCGTCGACGCCTGACGTCTACGATTCCTCATCCATCAAAGTACTGGAAGGGCTTGAAGCCGTACGGCTCCGGCCCGCCATGTATATCGGCTCAACCAGCGAAGCGGGCCTGCATCACCTCGTCTACGAGGTCGTCGACAACTCCGTCGATGAAGCGTTGGCCGGCTACTGTACTGAAGTCAACGTAACGATCCATATCGACGACTCTGTCACGGTGATCGACAATGGCCGGGGCATTCCGGTCGACATGCACGAAGAAGGCGTCTCGGCGGCGGAAGTCGTCATGACGAAGCTCCATGCGGGCGGCAAGTTCGATTCCAACAGCTACAAGGTTTCGGGCGGATTGCACGGCGTCGGCGTGAGCTGCGTGAACGCGCTTTCCGAGAAACTGCATCTCGAGATCTGGCGGCCGTCGAAAGAGTCCGCACCGAATTCGCTGACGTGGGAGCAGGATTACGAACGCGGTATCCCCAAAGGCCGCCTCACGCCGACAGGCAAGGCCGGCCGCAAGCACGGTACGAAAGTCACCTTTAAGCCGGATACGACCATCATGGTCGCGACGAAGTTCAATTTCGACACGCTTGCTCAACGGCTGCGAGAACTCGCGTTCCTGAACAAAGGCCTCAAGATCACACTCGTCGACGAGCGTGAAGATCCCGAGAAGACGGCTGAGTTCCTCTACAACGGCGGCATCGCGGAGTTCATCAAGCATCTCAACCGCGGTAAGTCCGTGCTGCACGATCAGCCGATTTATATGGAAGGCGAGAAGCCCGGTCCCGGCGGGGTCGGGACTGTGGGCATCGAGATCGCGCTGCAGTATAACGATGGTTACTCGGAAACGCTCTTCAGCTTCGCCAACAACATCAATACCGTCGACGGCGGCACACATCTCAGCGGTTTTCGCACTTCGCTGACGCGCACCATCAATTCCTTCGGGCAGCAGGCGGGCCTGTTCAAGGACGTGAAAGAGAATCTCTCGGGCGATGACGTCCGCGAAGGTTTGACCGCGGTGATCAGCGTGAAAGTGCCCCAGCCGCAGTTCGAAGGGCAGACCAAAGGGCGCCTGAACAGCGATATCGCGGGGCAGGTCCAGCAGTTGATGAACGACAAGCTGGGCGAGTTCTTCGAGAAGAACCCGGCTGTGATGAAGAAGATCGTCTCGAAGGCGATCGACGCCGCGCGCGCGCGTGAAGCTGCCCGCAAGGCCCGCGACCTCACGCGGCGCAAAGGCGTGCTCGATTCCGGCGGACTCCCAGGTAAGCTGGCGGATTGCCAGGAGCGCGACCCGGCGCGCTGCGAGCTGTTCCTCGTCGAAGGCGAATCGGCCGGCGGCACAGCGAAGCAGGGCCGCGATCGCAGGTTCCAGGCGATTCTTCCGCTGAAGGGCAAAATCCTCAACGTCGAGAAGGCCCGCTACGACCGGATGCTGGGGCACGAGGAAATCCGCGCGCTGATTACGGCGATGGGCACGGGCATTGGCAAGGACGATTTCGATCCGGCCAAACTGCGTTATCACAAGATCATCATCATGACGGACGCGGATGTCGACGGCTCCCACATCCGCACGCTGCTGCTCACGTTCTTCTTCCGGCACATGAAGGAGTTGATCGACCGGCAGCACGTCTACATCGCGCAGCCGCCGCTTTACAAGATCAAGCGCGGCAAGAGTGAGAAGTACATCAAGAACGAGGCCGAGTTTACGCGCGAGATCATGCGGCGGGCCACCGAAAGCCTCGCGGTCGAATACGGCGCCGTGAACGGCGGCGGGATGAAGCCGCGCCTCGAGGCCGGTGAGCTGCGCTCCTTCCTGATGAAGCTTGACGAATTCCAGCAGATGTTCCATAAGCTCGAGCGGCGCGTGCGTGAGTCTCGCGTTGTCGAAGTGCTAAGCAATGCCGAGCTCAAAGTCGATTCCAAGAACCACTTCAGCGACCGGGCGAATCTCGACATGCTTGCCGAGGAACTGCGGAAGGCCGGCGTCACAACTCAGGTATTGCCGGACGACGAACATTCCGCTTTCTACGCGATGTTCCACGATTCAACGAATGCGGAACGACGCATCGGCGTCGAGCTTTCGCACCAGCCGGAGTATCGGAAGTATCGCATTCTCGCGAATGACATCGCGAAGTTTAACAAGCCTCCGTTCACGGTTTTCCGCAACGACAATCGCGATGTGCTGGCGAACTGGCGCGATCTTCTGGAGCATGTGAAGATCGAAGGCAAGCGGGATGCCTCGGTGCAGCGTTACAAGGGTCTGGGCGAGATGAACGCGGAGCAACTGGCCGATACGACGATGAATCCCGAGAAGCGGACGTTGTTGGTCGTGCGTCTCGAAGATATGGTGGCCACCGATCTGATCTTCACCACGCTGATGGGCGAGGATGTCGAGAGCCGCCGGAAGTTTATCGAAGAGAACGCGCTAGACGTCAAGAATCTCGACGTTTAAAGGCGCAATTCTTTACTTCCGGGTGTCCTTGCCCACAATGTGGCTGACGTCCTGATTGTTCTCGTTGCAGATGTATTCCATCAGCTCGCCGGTTTCGAGCGCGGAGTGTCCGTGCATCGTGAACGGCTTCGTGTAGGCCCCGGGGTCCTCGATCGTTACGTCGTAATCGAGATGACCGGAGTCGGGCCGCCGATAGCGCTCCACGATATGCAACTTATCGGTGTGCGGATGTCCGGCGAAATCGAACCAGAATTTATCGTTGAAGCCGACTGAGTCGACGACGAGTGTGTCGCCGTCCCACTTGCCGATGGAGTCACCGTACCAGGTGGGTTGCGGATCGTCCGGATGTTTGCGCCCATCGAGGAAAATCTGCCGGTAGGTATGGATGTTGCCTTCGAACAGGAAAACGATCACCCCGGGCGTCTGCACGATCTTCCACGGGTAGGGCGCCATACGCGGCACACCGGCGGGAAGGCAGTTGGCTTCGGGATCGTCCTTCGACATGCGGTCTTTGGCCAGTTTGGCGGCCCAGGGTTGAATCGGTAGCTCCTCACCTTTTGAGAGCGAGCCGGAGATGTCGTAGATGAAGGTGCGGTCGGGAGTCCAGATGCCGGTCAGGTCGGGCTTGCCGTCCGTCGTCTTCGGAGTTGGTCCGGCGGGCCTGGCCTTCAGCTTCTCGGAGGCGAGCAGCGCCGTGCCTCCGCCCGCGGGATCGGTGGCAGCCTCCTGCGCGAAGGCCGCGAGCGTCAGACAGCAGAGGGCAAGGGCCGTTTGGGCGAGCATGACCAGAATTCTATATGAGGCTGCCGCCCCCGGTGACGAAGTAAGGCCTATTCGCCGCGCGCCGCTTGTTCCAGCAGACGCGCGGCGCGCGCCGGGTTGAAAACGCCGCAGGAACAGAAGCGAGTCAAATAACACGCAGCCTGTTCGGGGGTGCGGCGGCCTTCCTTCACCCAATCGATCATCTTCTTTGCAAGATTGTGGCTGACCATGCCATGTCCGCACATCGTCGAGAGCAGCATGACTTTGGCGTCCGGAAGATTCGTGGTCTCACCTTCGAAGCCGAGCGAGTACCCAATGCTGTGGCGCGGGATTCCAGCCGCGAAGCAGCACTGTTCGGCGCCGTCGATCGAAGTGGAGATGTTGATGCTGAGACCGAGATCGGCTTGTCGGATGGCGCCGACGAAATCCTGCGCCGCGCCGCGGTTGTCGAAGACGGCAGCGACGGTGGTGGGCGAGTCGAGCCCGGCGATGACGGAGTCGAAATCCGGGGTGGTGTCGCGGCTCCAGTGCGATGCGGGCGTCATGTTGCGCGAAGGGCGCAGGGCACCACCGTGGATGGCGTCCCCGAGGTTGACCGGCTTGAACTGCACGGCGAGCTGGAGAAAGCGGCGGAGTTTGTCGAGCGCGCCTTCGTCGTTGCGTCCCTTGCTGGCGATGGCGAAAATGACGTAGTCGTCGTGGAAGCTTTCGGCGGATCCGAAGCGGTGCAGGGTGTTGGTCATTTCAGCTGGAACCTTTTCCTCTCAGACCATGAAGTTCATGTGGGGCAGGATGGCATCCTGCGGGCGATTGGTAATCGCCCTCCGCGATAGAACGCTAACGGCGAGGCGGATTACCAATCCGCCGCAGGCTCGCAACCTGCCCCACATGCCGTCCAGGGGATTCTGCGTCGCGGGGGCCGTTATTTATCTCCCTGCTTTATTTGTGACCTTCCCGAGGCCGATGTTCGTTTTGGCGCGTTCCAGTTTATAACCGAGGCGCTCGAGGATCGGCGCCACCAGCGCGTCCTCGCCGGCTTCATCGCACCTCGCCCCCACACCCAGCGCAACTACCGTGTCGATCTGTTTCTCGATTCCCCAAACCAGACGAATCACTTCTTCGGCGCGCGCAACCGGCACCTTAATCTCAACAATCGCCGACAGAACCTTCTCGCCCATAATGTCTTCGCGGATGGTTCCGGTTGCGACATCGCTCATAAGCGATGTGACGGGGTTCTTCTTTTCAAACGCGACCCCCGCGCGCGCCAGCGCCCAGCACATTCTTTGGATATCGCGAAACCACACGCCGACGCCGGGGCGTCCGAACTCGATCGTGAAGCCAACCTCGCCGGGTCCGACGCGCCCGGAAACATCGTTGGTCTTGACCTCCTCGGTGCCTCGCCCATGTACGCCTGTCGATTCGTGCGGCACGCGAGGATCGGAGAAAGCCCGTCGCACGACGCGCGGCCACTCGAGCTTATCCGGCTCGAAAGCGGCGGTCGGGCAAACGTCCGGCTCGGGATCGAATCGGACGCGCGCCAATTGGAAAAGCCTGCGCACGGTGCGGACAAACGTGGGGTTCAAATGCTCCTGGCTCAGTCCGTTGAAGCAGGCGTAACATTCGACGCATTCCTGCCGGTTGATTGTCGCGCGATGCGTCATGGGATCGATGTAGATCGCTCCCATCGGGCAAACGTATGTACAGTTTCCGCAAGCTACGCATTTATCGCCATTAATCTTCATGCGATTCGTTTCGTCGCGTCGATTTTCAAATAGAGCAGCGCCGCGAGGACGCACAGCGCGCTCGTGACCAGGAACGGCGCATTCCAGCCGTACCAGGACGCCGCATAGGTCACCACCATAGCGGAAATGGCGCCGCCGAGATTGCCGAGAGTATTCATGACAGCCGACACAGATCCGGCAAAGTCCCCACCGATGTCGAGCGGAACGGCCCAGGAGATTCCAACGGTCCATTCAAGCCCGAAGAACGCTGCGCAGTAGAAGGCCACGGAGACTCTCGCATCGTGCGTGAAGATGGCGGGAATGGTGGCGGCGGCGGAGAGCACGAACCCCGCGATCGCGACCCAGCGCCGCGCGAGGTTGACGTTGCTGGTCCATGCGAGCACGCGATCCGAAAACCAACCGCCGGTAATGTCGCCCAGCGTGCCCGCGAGCAAAGGAAGACTGGCGTAGAGGCCCATTTTCGCCAGCGTCATGCCGCGCGAGTCGTGCAGATAGGTGGGGAACCAGTCCTGATAAACGTTGAGGTTGAAGTTGTAGCAAAAGTACATCACGGCAAGGATCCAAAGATTACCGTGCGAAAGAATTTTGCGCCACGGGACCTCGTTCGATCGCTTGCGGCCCGAGCCTATGAAGTCGCGCTCGGCCTGGTTGACGCCGGGATGTTCTTCGGGCGAATTGCGGTAGTAGAAATACCAGGCAGCCGACCAAATCACACCAACCACGCCGTAGCCCAGAAACGCCGCACGCCAGCCGTAGCTCGGGATGATGCCGGTCCACTGAAAGCCGAAGAAAGTGAAGCCGGCGAGGATGAGCGGAGTCAACGCCGAGCCCAGCCGCGAGCCCGCATGCGTGACGCCCTGCGCGAAACCGCGGTCCGTGGGACGCAGCCAGCGCGAGAGCGAGCGTGTCGCAATGGGAAACGCGCCGGCCTCGCCGAGCCCGAAGAAGACCTGGATCACGAGCATGGAGACGCCGTTCCACGCGGCTGCAGTGAGTGCTGTAAAAATGCTCCACCACGTGACGACCACCGTGAGGGCTTTACGCGCGCCGAAGCGGTCGCCCAGCCATCCGCCCGGAATCTGAAACAACGCATAGGCCATCCGGAAGGCGAAGGTGATCCTTCCCATCATGAGGAGTGAGATGCCGAGCTCCTTGCTGATCACAGGCCGCGCGATGGAGAGGATCTGGCGATCCATATACGTGATCGCATAGGCGGCGACGGTGAGGCCAAGCACTACGTGACGAACGTGGGTGGGCCGCCCGGAGTTCGTCTTGCCGCCGAGCGGGACGGCCGCTTGATTGTCTGGAGTCGTCATCGTTGAGGGATGGCACTCATATTGTCCCGAACTATATCAGTCCGGCAGGCTGTGCCACGTTCGTGCAAAACCCGGCTTTTCAAAACGGTGGATAGTCCCGGCACCCAGGGCCTCCAAACATAGCGCTTCACACATGTTTCATTACGTTCCCGTGAAATTGCGGTGGCTTCGGAAGCCCGGCCTTAAGTGATATCTTCGTCGTTAGCCGAAGTCAGGCGAAAGGATCATTTACTATGGCAACCACAATTTCCTCCCCCACTGAAAAACGGGTCGCCCTGCCGGCGACGAAGCTATTGATTAACGGCCGATGGGTCGAGAGCATCTCCGGCAAGCGCTTCCAGACAATTAACCCGTCGACCGGCGATGCGATCTGCGACGTCGCCGAGGCCGATGAAGCGGATGTGAACATTGCTGTCAAGGCCGCCCGCGCCGCGTTCCACAGCAAATCGCCGTGGCGCCGCATGTCGGCGGCGGAGCGCGGCAAGTTGCTCAACAAGCTGGCCGACCTGATGGAAAAGCACGCCGACGAGCTTTCCCGTCTCGAGGCGCTGGATAACGGCAAGCCCTACAGCATTGCCAAAGCGGCCGATATTCCGCTCTCGATCGCATGCTATCGCTACTACGCGGGCTGGGCGGATAAAGTCCAGGGCAAGACGATCCCCATCGCCGGCGATTACTTCTGCTACACGCGGCACGAGCCCGTAGGAGTCGTAGGACAGATCATTCCGTGGAATTTCCCGCTGCTGATGCAGGCCTGGAAACTCGCTCCAGCCCTCGCGACCGGCAATACGATCGTGATGAAGCCGGCAGAACAGACCCCGCTGACGGCATTGCGCGTCGCCGAATTGATTACGGAAGCCGGCTTCCCGGATGGCGTTGTCAATATGCTACCGGGTTATGGCCCGACGGCGGGCGCGGCGATCGCGCAGCACATGGATGTCGACAAAGTCGCTTTCACGGGGTCAACCGAAGTCGGGCACCTCATCATGAAGGCCGCGGCGGAAACGAACCTGAAACGGGTGACTCTGGAACTCGGCGGCAAGAGCCCCAACATTGTGTTTGCCGACGCGGACATGGACCAGACGATCGAAGGCACGCATTTCGCGCTGTTCTTCAATCAGGGCCAGTGCTGCTGCGCCGGCTCGCGGCTGTTCGTTGAAGAGAAGGCCTATGACGAGTTCGTCGAGAAGAGCGTGGCGCGCGCCAGGAAGCGCAAGGTGGGCGACCCGTTCGATCCGAAGACCGAGCAGGGTCCGCAAGTGGACGACGTTCAGTTCGACAAGGTGATGTCGTACATCGAATCCGGCAAACAGCAGGGCGCGAAGCTGGTGGCCGGCGGCGAACGCGTGGGTGATCGCGGTTATTTCATCCAGCCGACAATTTTTGCCGACGTGCAGGACAACATGAAGATCGCGGAGGAAGAAATCTTCGGACCCGTCCTGAGCATCATCAAGTTCAAAGACATCGACGACGTGATCGAGCGCGCCAACCGCACGATGTACGGGCTCGCAGCCGGTGTGTGGACCCGCGACATCGGAAAAGCCCACGCCATCTCGAACGCAGTGCGCGCGGGCACGGTGTGGGTCAATTGCTATGACGTTTTCGATGCGGCCGCGCCCTTCGGAGGCTTCAAACAATCGGGAATCGGAAGGGAATTGGGAGAGTACGGGTTGCAGCAGTATACGGAAGTCAAGACCGTTACTGTGAAGCTCTGAAGACGTAAGTCAGATTGTCTATTTCATCGGGGCTCTGATGGCTCGGTTCAGGTGCTTCCGCGGGGATTGGCTCCGCGGAAGGCATCGGCCGGGCCGTTTCTTTTTTGGCCGTCAGTTTCAGGGCGACAGGCGTCGTGGTGGTAGTTTCGTCGAGCGCACGCACGATGAAGCGCTTCGGGGCATGGCCCACGTAATAAAACGGATAGCAGGTAATCAGCGTCAGAGTCGGCTTCGCGGTCGGATTGAGAACGCTGGTCTGGGTCGGATCCACAATTTCCGTGGAATCCACTTTGTAAGTGCGAGGCCCGGATTCGGTCGTCACCGTGACGTCGTCGCCTTTATGAATATCGCGCAGACTTCGGAAAAACGTATCCCGGTGCGCGGCCAATACGACATTCCCTCCCTGGCCGGGTAACGGGGAGCCATCCAGATGACCGACTCCGCGATCGAGCACCGAGTTATTTGTCCCCTGAAAAACCACGGCGGACAAGTGAAGTTTCGGAACGGCCACCCGTCCGACAAGTCCGCCTTCAGGTATTGTTGTCATCTGAGGCGTGGCCTTTGCATCCGGTTTATAGCTCAGGATGCGATCGAGTTCCCGGTTCCCTTTCGCCTGCTGGATTCTGGAGTGGATCCAGTCCGCGCCGACGTACCCGAGAACGAGAAACCCGACCGCAAAGAGAGAGCGCTGAATAACGCGCGCGACGCTGCGAAACATGTCGGTTAGCCTATCCGTTTAACAGCTATTCCCAGCAGGAACGCGACTCCGAGAGAAAGAAAACCGCCGAAAGCGAGCAGCGGCATAATGCTGGCAGTCTGCGGCAAAGCAGCTGGTGCCGGGGTTTCAACAGGCGCCGGCTGAGGGGCAGGTTCCGGGGCCGGCGGGGGCGTGTTCTGCGCAATTACTGCAGGCTCTTCAGCTGGCGGAGGTGGCGCCGGTGCTGCAGCGGCAGGTTCTTCCGGTGGCGGTGTAGTCTGAGCTACAACCGGAGCCGGCGTGCTTTCCTGATGGGTCACCTGGCTTACGCGTGTAAATTTGCCTTTCGGATAGACGAATTCCTGTCCGAAATTGTCGGCGGGATAAAACCAGGCGCGTAAGGCGGCCGGTTCTCCAGCGGGAGTTTCCCAGAAAAGAAACTGGCTTTTACCGGTTGGCCGGAGACGATAATTGGGGATCGCGAGAATCGTTGCGAACGTATGGTTCATTCGTTCGTTCTGAATCATCACGATGTGACGGTCCGATGAAGAGTCCGCCAGCTTGAAAACATAGGTGCCAGGCTCCAGCGTAACGCCAGGGACTTCCATCTGACCGGATATTGTCACGATCGTTTTCTTGTCCCACGCGTCGGCGCTGGCCTTGGGGGTAACCGCGATAATTCCCATAGCCGCGGCGAATAGAGCGGTTGAAATTTGTAATCGATTCATTGATATTTACTCCTTTAATTCGCCAGCCTTTGCCAGCGACCTTTCGCGCTTTCATAACAGCAGCCTGAATACCAATCGGGGTTAAGAAATTGAAATTACAGCCGATCCGCGCGGGTCAGTTGCCCGGACGCGCCGGGCGGTTGGCAGGCGAATTGCAAGATCTGCGGTTATGAGCAACACCAAACTCGGAATTTGGATCGGATCCGGCCTCGTGGTCGGCGGTGCGCTTGTGTGCGCTATCACGATGCGGCGAAGAAATCAAACCCTTGCCGGCCGTGCGCGAAAACAGGTCACGATGATCAAACATCGGGCGTCCCAATTGAGCGAAGCGGCGGTCGACCTTATTGAAAAAGGCCGCCATGAAGCCAAGCGCCGGAAAAAGGATCTTGCGGAAGTCATGGACGCCGGAAAATCCGCTTATCAAAGAGTCGCCGGTTGACACCAATCGACTCCTCGGTGCGTCTTATCCTTACACGCTAAAATGAGGGAGATGCCTACCACGACCTCGACCAGGGTGCTGGTCGTAGATGATGATGCGAAGCAGTGTGAAGCGCTCGCAGAGATGGTGGCCTCGCTTGGTTTCCAGGCTTCGTGCGCCGCCGACGGGCGCCAGGCGCTTGAGTCGCACGCGAATCAGCCCGCAGACCTGATCCTCACGGATCTCATCATGCCCCGCATGGATGGGTTCGAACTGTTACGGACTCTTGAAGAGCGTGGCGACCGTACGCCGACGATCGTACTGACCGGTTTCGGCAGCATTGAAAAAGCGATCTCGGTGGTGCACGACCTGAAGGCCTTCTGGTTTCTGGAAAAGCCGATTCAACCGAGCATCCTGCGTGCCCTCATCGATCGCGCCGGCGCGCAGAATCGCCTGGTCGCCGAAACTGAAGTTCTTAACCGCCAGTTGAGTTTTCATGGCGTGCTGGGAGATTTGGTGGGAAGTTCAGCTGCGATGCGGCAGGTATTTTCCGAGATCCAGCAGGTCGCCCCCACTTCGGCATCCGTGCTGATCACCGGCGAAAGCGGCACCGGCAAGGAGCTGGTGGCGCGCGCCGTGCATCGTTTGAGCCCGCGCGCGGCGGGTCCATTCGTTCCTGTGAACTGCGCGGCCCTCGTCGAGACGCTCATCGAGAGCGAGCTCTTCGGACATGAGAAAGGTTCTTTCACCGGCGCTCTGGAGCGCCACGTCGGTTGCTTTGAGCAGGCGAACAACGGCACAGTCTTCCTCGATGAGATCGGCGATATGCCGATCGGAACGCAGGCGAAGCTGCTCCGTGTTCTGGAAGACCGCAAGGTGCGGCGGCTCGGCGGGAAGACCGATTTGCCGATCGAAGTGCGGGTGATTGCGGCGACGAACAAGGTTCCCGAAGACGCCATCCGAGACAAACTGCTGCGCGAAGATCTTTATTACCGGCTCAACGTGTTCCACATCATGCTGCCGCCGTTGCGCGACCGGAAGGAAGACATCCCGGCGATTTCGGAAGCCATTCTCGGGAACATCAACAAGAAGCACGGGACCCGTATCGCCGGCCTGCACACAGGGACGCTCGAAAGATTTCAGAACTATTCGTGGCCGGGAAATATCCGTGAGTTGCGAAATGCGCTGGAGCGCGCCGCCATCATGGCCAGCGAGGGGTTGATTCTTCCGAAGCACCTCGCGATCGACTCTCTCGGATTGACGGCCGAGCCGGAGCCGTTACAAGCGCCCGCTGAAGCCGAGGAAGGCGATTCGATTCGCGTGCCGCCGGGCGCAACGATGGAACAGATCGAAGACGCTTACATCAATCTCATCCTTCAAAGGACGAACAACAACAAGACGAAAGCGGCGGACATCCTGGGAATCAGCGTCCGAACTCTGCACAATCGGCTCGGACAGCTGGGGAACCGGAAAGTCAGCAGCGCCACGGGATGATGTACGGCTGGCCGCACACGGGTTTCAGCCTTCGGGAAGCGTGAAGGTGCAGATCGCACCCCCGCCCAGTGCCGGTTCGATTCGAATCGTTCCTCCGTGCGCCTCGACGATTTTCCCGCAGACCGAAAGCCCGAGCCCGGCCCCCCCGTACTTTCTTCCCTCCACCTTCACGAACGGCTTGAAGACCGCTTCGCACTCCTCCGGTGGGATGCCCATCCCGTTATCGCGAACGCTGACGGCCCACATCCCATCATCCGTTGGCGACGCTGAGACCTCGATCTTCGGCGCGGCTTCCCCGCGAAAGCGCAGCGAGTTCCCAATCAGATTCGTCAACAACTCCATGGACCGCTCGAGCTTCAGGCCGACTTTCGGAAGATCCACCCCGGTCACTTCAGCGCCACACGCCTGGATCTGCGCGTCGAGATTAGCGGCAACAATCCTTAACGCGGATTGCAGTGAAGACGAAGAAAGCGCCGTCGGCGATTCGTTTAATGCCTGCGAATAAGCTGCGAGCGCGTCGAGCAGGGTCCGCATCCGCGC
>DATAZF010000282.1:0-27275 GCA_036272235.1 Bryobacteraceae bacterium
CGGTACGCGGGGAACCATCGGCGCGGGTCGTCGCCGTAGCCCGCGGCATCGAGGACATAGCGGACCCGCTTCTCCTCCAGATTACGGATGACTTCATCGAATTGCGCAGGCGTATTGTAGCCATAGAGAAGCACACTGTAACGGGTCGGATTCCTGATGTCGGCGAGGTAATAGTAAATGGGACAGTACGGGTAAATAAATACGAACTCCCGCTCCTTTATGGCAGTGCTCAGGAAACGAAGGGCCGCGTCATCCACCCCGGTCATGACGGTCCCGCGGCGTGTTTCCACGGGGTGGGCGCCCCCGACATACGCCGTGAAATTCAAGCTGCCGAACGCGACCAGGGCCACAGCCAAAGCTCCGGTGAGAGCCGTCCGCATCCCGTTTTGGGAAATCGATCGTTTGTTGCCCAGGAGCGCCACCAGCAGCAGAGGGGAACCGACAGCCAGGTGGAACATGTCTTTTCGGTGTATTTCGGAGAGCCACAGACCGGCGCCCGCCAGCATAACGGCGAGCCAGGGACTCCAGACCAGCCGCTTGCTGTGGGCAAACAGCGCTTCCGCCAGGCGCATCACGGAAAGCAGCGGCAGAATGGCAATCACCATGAACGGAATCACCGACAAGCCCTTGCAGACGAGCTCCGCGGCCGCCCATTTCGGACCGAAGATCTGAAGGCTGGGACCCATGGCGGTCGGCTTCAGGCCCTCCGCGTAGGTAACGAGATTGATGTCGTTATACCCCGAGAGCGGCCATACGAGATTGGCGTACAGCAGATCCCGCAGCGCCCCGGCCTGCCAGAATGCGCCCACGACGACAATTCCCACGGCGGCGTAGCTGCCCGCAAGCAGCCACAGCGCACTCCAGCCCACCCGTTTCGATGCAGGTGGCGACCGCATTTCAGGCGGTATGGGCGACGGTGAATCGACGCGCGGCCACAGTCGCCGAACAACGGCGCTGGCAGCGAATGCGAGCAGCAGGAGAAAGCCTTTTTGCTGCATGAAGCATGTTGTAATGCCCGCAAGGGATCCGGCCGCGGCCGCCCAGCCTGGATGATCCGTTTTCTCCAGTTTCAAATAACACCAAAAGGCGAGGATTGCGAAGAGATTGCTGTCCCAATGGTGGCTCACTACCGGCCACAGCGGAATGCCCATGACCAGGACGAACAGCCAAAGCAAAACGGCTTCGGACTCATGGCACACCTGGCGGGCGATGGCATACAACAGCCCGGTGGTCGCTACACCCGTAAAGAGCAGATACAGGCGCGAAACCTGCCACCCGGCGCCGAATAACTTAAAAAACAGCCCAAGCCAATAAAAAGAACCAGGCCCAATCATTTCCACGAAATCGCGGCCGGGAACTGCGCCCTCGCTGACCCGCTGGGCGCCATACAGAAGAGTTCCCTCGTCGCCGAAAGGAGGACAAAGTATCTGAGTTATTGGAAACAGGAACGCGACAGTCAGTGCCAGAAGCACGCAGGTCCGGATAACAGGATGATTGAAGGCCGGTGCTTTTCGCGCCGCTGGACGCGCTTCGGGGAAAGCCGGCAAGGTCGAATCAACGATCTCTGTGAGTGACGCGCGATAAGGGGTTTCCATCATGGCGCGAGCGCCGCTTCACGGCCAAACGCCAGCCGGCAGCCCCATTGTGGAATTATCCAATTCCCCGAACCGCCCCAACAGGTTGCTTAAAGATAACGGCACTCACTCAACTTTGGGAAGCCACGCTTCGGAAGACCGACTCGCAGCGTTTCCCTGCCGGGCCCAGTCTTATATAAGTCGTGGCTTCAGCTCAGCCCGCGATTCCTGATGGGCGACTATCCCGCAAACAAGATGGACTATGAAATCGATATCGGATTGAAAGCAGCCTCGACGGTTTCGGAGAGCTCGATTATGGTGGATTTGTGAATTTGCGGCTTTCGAGCAACGCTTACGGGCCACGCGGCAGATCCGCCGTCACCGTAGAAGCTCCACGGGATGAACGAACCCGACATTCGCGCCCCCTTTTCCAGTCGCTATCCATCCGCGTAAATCTATGCTAAAATTACTACTTACACACAAAACACATGGCTGATCAGGGCAATCCTCCGCAGGGTCCACCTGCGCCTCCTCAAATCCCGCTCCCACACGGCGGAGGCAGCGACAACAACGATCGCAACATCAACATAAATATCGAAGACGAGATGAAGAGCTCGTACATGGATTACGCCATGAGCGTAATCGTGGGACGCGCCCTTCCCGACATCCGCGATGGCCTCAAACCCGTCCACCGCCGCATCCTTTTTGGCATGAGCGAAATGGGTCTGGCGCCCAATCGCCCCACCCGCAAGTGCGCCAAGATCGTCGGCGAAGTCCTCGGCAAATTCCACCCGCACGGCGACGCTTCCGTTTACGATTCGCTCGTCCGCATGGCGCAGAATTTTTCCATGCGCTATCCCCTTGTTGACGGGCAGGGTAACTTCGGCTCCGTGGATGGCGATCCGCCGGCGGCGATGCGGTACACCGAAGCTCGCCTCTCCCGCATCGCCACCGCTCTCCTCGAAGACATCGACAAGGAAACCGTCGACTTCCGCCCCAACTACGACGAAAGCGAGTTTGAGCCCGAAGTCCTCCCCACCCGCGTCCCGAACCTTCTCGTCAACGGCTCGTCCGGCATCGCCGTCGGCATGGCGACCAACATCCCGCCGCACAATCTCACGGAAATCATCGAAGCCACCATCCTTCTGATCCGGAAGCCCGACACCCAGCTCGACGAGATCATGAAGCACGTTCAGGGACCGGACTTTCCGACTGGGGGTTTCATCCTGGGCCGCACAGGAATTCTCGAAGCGTTCCGCACGGGCCGCGGCAGCCTCAAGATCCGCGCCAAAGCCATCATCGAGCCCATGCGGAAGGGCGACCGCGAGCACATCGTCGTCACCGAGATCCCGTATCAGGTCAACAAATCGCGCCTGATCGAAAATGCCGCCGCCCTCGTCAATGAGAAGAAGATCGAAGGCATCTCGGAAATCCGCGACGAAAGCGATCGCGACGGCATGCGCATCGTCTTCGAGCTGAAGCGCGGCGAACAAGCCGACGTCGTCCTCAATAACCTCTATAAGCAGACGCAGCTGCAGACGAGCTTCGGCATCATCAATCTCTCGATCGTCAACGGGCAGCCGCGCGAGCTCTCGCTCATCTCGACGATCAAGTACTTCATCGAGCATCGCGTCGATGTCGTCCGCCGCCGCACCGACTACGAGCTGCGCAAGGCCCGCGAGCGCGAGCACATCCTGCTCGGCTTCCGCGTGGCGCTCGACAACATGGATGAAGTCATCCGCCTCATCCGCGCCTCCGGCTCGCCGAAAGAAGCCCGCGAGTCGCTGGTCGCCGCCTCCACGAAGTTTGTCTTCAACTCTCTCTACCTCAAGGCCGCCGGCGCCGCCGAACCCTTAAGCCAGCTCAGCGAGAGGCAGGCCCAGGCGATCATCGAGCTGCAGCTCCAGCGCCTCACCGGCATGGAGCGCGAGAAGATCGCCAACGAGCTTGCCGACATCCAGCGCCGCATTGGTGAGTATCTGGAAATTCTGGGCTCCGAAAAAGTTCTCCGCGACCTGATCATCAAAGAGCTGCGCGAAGTCCAGAAGGATCATGGCGACGAACGCCGCACCCAGATCATCGACGACCCCGGCGAGATCCGTCTGGAAGATCTCGTTGCAGTGGAGGATATGGCCGTCACGGTCACCCACGGCGGCTACCTCAAGCGCACCGCCGTCGACACCTACCGCCGCCAGACCAGGGGAGGGAAGGGCCGCATCGGCATGGGGACGCGCAATGAAGACTTCGTCGAATACTTCATCGTCGCCTCAACCCACAACTACCTGCTGATCTTCACCAACAAGGGACGCGTCTACTGGCTCAAGATCTACGAGATTCCCGACGCCGCCACCGTCGGCAAAGGCAAGCACATCTCGAACCTCATCAACCTGCAGCCGGATGAAACCGTCAAGGCATTCCTGCCTGTGCACGATTTCAATGTTGCCGACCGCTTTATCGTCATGGTCACGAAGTTCGGCGTCATTAAAAAGTCCGAGCTATCGGAATTCGGCAAGCCCCTGCAGCGTGGCATCATCGCCGTCGGCGTGGATGAAGGCGACGAGCTGATCGCCGCTCGCATCTCGACCGGCAACGACTATATTTTCCTCGGCTCTCACGACGGTCAGGCCATTCGCTTTTCAGAAGACAAGGTCCGGCCCATGGGACGTCCCGCTCGCGGCGTGCGCGGCATGGACCTTGATTCCGGCGACTTCATCGTCGGCGCTGAGGTAATCGGCGAGACCGGACTGGTCCTTTCGATCTCCGAAAGCGGGTACGGCAAGCGCACCGAAGTCGGCGACTACCGGCTGACCAATCGCGGCGGCAAGGGCGTGATCAACATGAAGACCACGCGCAAGACGGGCAAAGTGGTTACGATCCTCGCTGTTAAAGAGGACTCGGAGCTGATGATCGTCACCCGCGATGGCAAGATGATTCGCATCGATTCCGGTGAAATCCGTCAGGCCGGCCGCTCCACACAGGGGGTGCGCCTGGTCCGCATGGAAGAAACCGATCAGGTCGCCGCGGGTTGCCTGATCCCCGAAGCCGAAGACAAACCGGACGGAGATCAGCCTACCCTCCTGATGTAACGCGCCCTAACCTTCAAAACAAAATCTCTCTGCAAGGGCAGGATGGCATCCGGCGCGGGGTTGGCAACCCCGCTGCCGGTTGCAAGTGAACAGCCGGGCCGACTACGAATTCGCAATATGTCCACATTTTTGGTGCGGGCACTTCCTGCGTCGGGAAATCCGTCCATTCCCGTATCTCTGTAATCATTTTTGTGCGAGCATGTAAGCTATTGATTTTTGGGGCAGATCTTCGATCAGGGCGAGGTTGATATGAGCATTTCGCAGCCATTTATAGAACGGCCCGTCGCGACGACACTCCTCACCATCGCGCTCACCCTCGCCGGCGGTATCGCCTACTTCCAGCTCCCGGTAGCTGCGCTCCCGCAGGTCGATTTCCCGACCATCAACGTCTCCGCCAGCCTTCCCGGCGCCAGTCCCGAAGTGATGGCCGCCGCGATCGCAACCCCTCTCGAAAAACAGTTCACGCGGATCGCAGGCGTCACCGAGATGACCTCACGGAGCTCCGTTGGCTCGGCGCAGGTCACGCTTCAATTCGATCTGAGCCGCGACATCAATTCCGCGGCGCGCGATGTGCAGGCATCCATCAACGCGGCCCGCGGCTATCTGCCTTCCAATCTCCCTCGCAATCCTTCTTATAAGAAGCAGAATCCGTCCGATCAGCCGATCCTGATCCTCGCCCTGACTTCAGACGTCGTTCCCAGGCCGCAGTTGTACGACACGGCGTCTTCCATATTCGCCCAGAAGCTGGCGCAGGTAGAAGGCGTCGGCCTGGTGCAGGTGAGCGGAAGCTCGCTGCCCGCCGTACGCGTCGAAGTTAATCCGCAGCCGGTCTCCAAATACAACGTTGGGCTGGATCAGATCGGTAACTTCCTCGGCAGCGCCAACGCTCTGAAGCCGAAAGGCGCGCTGGAGAACGACCAGACCGTCACGCCGCTCATCGTCAGCGATCAGTTGCTCGAAGCGAAGGATTATCGGGACCTGATCGTCGTCTACCGCAACGGCTCGCCGGTTCGCCTCTCCGACCTCGGCCGCGTTGTCGATTCGGTGGAAGATGTCCGCAACCTCGGCATGGCCGATGGCAAGCCGGCCGTGCTGATTCAAATCAGCCGGCAGCCGAACGCCAACGTCGTCGACACGGTAAAGCGGATCAAAGACATTCTGCCGCGCTTCAAAGCCTCGCTGCCGCCGACCGTTAACTTTACAGTCGAGAACGACCGCACGACGACGATTCGCGGCTCGGTGCGCGATGCGCAGCGCAACATGCTGATCTCGATCGGCCTCGTGATTCTGGTCGTTTTTATCTTCCTGCGCAACGGATGGGCGACGTTTATCCCGAGCATTTCGGTACCCGTATCTCTGATCGCGACGTTCGGTTCGATGTACCTGCTCGGCTACACGCTCGACAACCTTTCCCTGATGGGCCTCACAATCGCGACGGGATTCGTCGTTGACGACGCCATCGTCGTGATCGAGAACATCACACGTCACATCGAAGGCGGCATGACGCCGATGAAGGCGGCCTTGCGCGGCGCCGAAGAAATCGGCTTCACCGTGCTTTCGATGAGCATCTCGCTTATCGCAGTGTTCATCCCGATTCTGATGATGCCCGGGATTATCGGGCGTCTGTTCCGTGAGTTCGCTGTTGTGCTGTCGGTTGCGATCGCGGTGTCTCTGGCGATTTCGCTCACCGCGACGCCGATGATGTGCTCGCGGCTTTTGAAATCCGAGCGCAAACACGGCCGCCTGTACAACTGGACCGAGCAGTTCTTCCAGTGGATCATTTCCACTTACGCTTCCGCGCTGCAGGCGGTGCTTTCGCATCCCGCGCCGGTGCTGGTGATCATGCTCCTTACGGTCGGAGTCAGCGGTTATCTTTACGTCAAAATTCCCAAAGGATTTTTCCCGCAGCAGGACACCGGACGCCTGCAGGGTCAGGTGCAGGGCCAGCAGCACATCTCTTATCAGGCACTGGTCGAGAAGGCGAAGTGGTTTGAGGAGCAGGTCCGCGCCGACCCCGATGTGGATACGGTCGGCCTGACGGCCGGAGGCAATGGTGGTGGCTGGGGCGGCGGCTCATCCGCGCAGATTTTCCTGCAGTTGAAAGAGAAGCGCAACACGACACCCGATCAGGTCGTTACGCGCATCCGCAACAAAACCAGCGGAATGCCGGGGGCAACGCTCTATCTGCAGTCGCAGCAGGATCTCAAAATCGGCGGCCGCCAGGGAAACGCGCAATATCAATACACTCTGCAGACGCAGGATCTCGATCTGCTCGCCCTCTGGGGGCCGCGCGTGCTCGACAAGCTTTCAACCCTGCCCCAGATTGTGGACGTCAGCTCCGACCAGCAGAATTCCGGGCTCGCCACCAACGTCGTTATCGACCGCGACACGGCCTCGCGTCTGGGCCTGACCGCGCAGGCGGTCGACAGTGCTCTCTACGATTCGTTCGGCCAGCGGCAGGTGTCGACGATGTACAAGTCGATCAACCAGTATCACGTCGTGCTGGCGCTGGAACAGCAATGGTGGGAGAGCCCCGACTTCCTGAAAGAAATCTACGTGCAGACGCCCAGGGGGCTCTCGGTGCCCTTGTCGACCTTCGCTCATTTCGTGCAGGGAATCACGCCGCTGCAGTTGCCGCACCAGGGCCAGTTCCCGGCGACGACATTCTCCTTCAATCTGGTCGATGGCGTTTCGCTCAGCGACGCGGTAGCGGCGATCAACCGCGCGGAGGTCGAAATGGGGCTGCCGGTCAGCATCACAGGCAAGTTCGCCGGTACCGCGCAGGCTTTTCAGGATTCGCTCTCGACGCAGCCGATGCTGATCCTGACGGCGCTGCTGGCGGTTTATATCGTTCTCGGAATACTCTACGAAAGCCTCATCCATCCGCTGACGATCATCTCCACGCTGCCATCGGCCGGCGTGGGCGCGCTGATCGCGCTGGTTCTCTTCAAAACGGATCTGTCGATCATAGCGATGATCGGCATCATCCTGCTGATCGGGATCGTGAAGAAGAACGCAATCATGATGATCGACTTCGCGCTGGCGGCGGAGCGGACCGGCATGAGTCCGCGTGATGCGATTTACCAGGCGTGCCTGCTGCGTTTCCGGCCGATCATGATGACGACCTCATGCGCGTTGCTGGGCGGCATGCCGATGGCTCTCGGTTATGGCGTCGGCGCCGAGCTTCGGCAACCCCTCGGGATTGCCATTGTCGGGGGCCTGCTCGTGAGCCAGATGCTGACTTTGTTCACCACACCCGTGATCTACTTGTATCTGGATCGCTTCAGCAAGAAATTCAGCCGCAGGAAGGCGTATGCCAACAGGCCTGGGTTCCTCGTTCCCGGCGGCGCCGCGGCGGGAGCCGACTAAGCTCGTCCGCGTACACTGTTTTAAGGACATCGTCGCATTTGAAGGACAGAAACACGGGCGCCGCTGGAACCGCGCCACTTTAACTTAAGGAGAAATTGCGAATGAAAATCACACATCAAGGGCTGCTCTCTGCAGTCATTCTCGTATCGGCAGCCGCCATGGCGTTTGCCCAGGCGCCTGCCGGCGGCCGTGGAGCGGGTGGGCGCGGTCGTGGGCCTGCTGCCCCGGCCCTCTCGGTCACCACCTCGGCCTTTGCCGACGGCAGCGAGATCCCCGCGAAGTACACGTTTCGGGGTGAAAACAAGTTTCCGGGCTTCGAATTCCACTGGAATCTCGGACCCAACCCGGGTACGGCGCCGGAAGCACTGAAAACCTACGCGATCGTCTTCCACGACATCGAGAACTCCTCCGCTAAAACGACGGTGGATACGCTGCACTGGTCCGTATTCAATATTCCCGGAACAGCGAGCAGCGTTCCCGAAGGCCTCGCCGCCGGCGACCTGCCCGATGGCACTCGAAATGGTCCTGGCATCGCCGCCGGCCGCGGCGGCGGAGCCCAGCCCGCATACTTCGGACCGGGCGCAGGGCCGGGACCGTTTCACCACTACGTGTTTGAGTTTTATGCTCTCGACACGAAGATCGATCTCCCCGCCAACACCACCCGCGACGAATTGATGAAGGCGATGGACGGACACGTTATCGGTAAGGCCGCCTACGTGGGCCGTTACCACGCGCCGGCCGCGCAGTAAGAACACCTCCCACGTTGTTTCCGCTGACGCAGGTTACTTCGTAGCCTGCGTCAGTTTTATTTTTGCGGCCTCAGCACATTCTCCCGTCACAGTGAAATAGCGCCCGATCGCTGCCTTCCCGACTTCAAAAGGGTGCGGCTCGCCAGGCTTGCGGGTCGCGAGTATCCGGATCTTCGTAGTCGCCGAATCGAACTCCGAGTGGTTTGACATAAAGACAGTTGCGTTCGCGGCCGCCGCGGCTGCTGCCATCTTCTGCTGCGACCGGATGTAGGTATCGAAATTCGCCGCCGTACTCGGAAAGTTGAATGCCGTACCGCCGGAGTAAGCCACGGTGAGCGGCTTGCCGCCATCCTTGACCGTGAACAGCATCGATAGTGTTCCTGGCGTATGGCCGGGCGTGGTGACGAGCGTGACCGCGGCGTCGCCGAGCGTAATTTTCTGGCCATCGTCGGCGACAATGTCACGCTTCGGCTTTCCTGCCGGATAACCGTTGACGGAGCGCTCGATTGAATCCCAATCCGGGCCGCCCATGACGATCCGGGAATGAAACCGGTCCTGCATCAACTTCGCGCCGCCCACATGATCGCCGTGCGCGTGGCTGATGATCACGTACTTCACGGCCGCCGGGTCGAGCCCGAGTTTCCTGAGGCCTCCGACGATTTCTTCTTCCGAGTTGTAAGTGTAGAGCGTGTCGAGGAGGATGATTCCGTCACTGGTCGTCAGCGCCCAGGAATTGTGGATCTTCGATCCGACGAAATAGAGGTTGTCGAAGACCCTGGCCGGTTCTGTAAACCAGGTATCCCGCGCCGGCGGCCGGCCAGGAGCGACATCGCGCACCGCATTCGCGACGGGCGTGGGCGCAACACATAAACGCGCGAGCGTGCCGGTGAAGTCGAATCCCGCGGCAGTCCGCGCCGCGATCAGGTGAGTGTCGATCGGGTCCCGTGCGTTCTGGGCCAGAGCTGTGGCACAGCACAAGCCGGCAACTGCCGCATATTTCTTCATTGCCGGATCTTATCGCAATCACGTTGCGATTTCCCTGTGACAGAATGATGAAGCTGAAAGCAGCAGGAGGACCTTTTATGGAAGCGATGATTTCCAATCTTCTGGACCGTTTCGAGCGGGGAGCGCTCACGCGCCGCGACCTGATTCACGGACTCACGATGCTGGCGGCGGCCGGTACCACGGCCAGCGCGCAAGCGCCCGCGTTCAACATCAAAGCCGCGAGGATCGATCACGTCAGCATTCAAGTCAGCGACCTCTCCCGTTCAGTCGCGTTCTACGAAAGGCTGTTTGGCCTCACTCTGGTCGGCGAGGACAAACCGAACGAAATCGCGCGCCTTGGAGTGACGGCGGGAAAGACCCTTGTCTCCCTCCACCACAAAAACCCGGTCGCCGTCGTCGATCACTTCGCGATTGCCATCGGGAATTTCAACCGTGACGCAGTGACGCGCGAATTAACCGCGCGAGGCATAACCGCGGAAGAGAACCTCGACGCGGGCTTCCACATCAAGGACCCGGAAGGTATCAGCGTTCAGATCGTCGGCGTTTGATTAGCTTACTTCTTCGATGCCGGCGCGCGGAACGACCGCTCCGTCGTGTCATTCGGATCCGTCGACACCGGGCTGTCGCGCCACAGCCACCGCATCATCTCCGGCATGATTTTGCGTGAGAGCCTTCATCAGCCGAACATTCTGAAAGAACCAGTCGCGCTTCTGGTCGTAAGTGCCATCGCGCCCGACGCCGCGATTGTCGTTGCGCCCATCGCAAAGGAACACGCGGAGGGGTTTCTTCGCGGTCTCGATCACGCGCTCCGGATACACGTTGCCGCCGCGGATATTCACAAAGCTCCCGACATTGCTCAGGACCTTCCGGAAATCGTTGGGGCGCTCCCAGGCAACAGTGAATGCGGCGATCGCGCCCGAACTCGAACCGCCGATCCCGTGCTGCTCCGGATCCTTCGAAATGTTGTACTCCTTGTTGAGAACCGGCATCAACTCTTCGGTGATCACGCGCGCGTACTTGTCATCCAGTGAGTTATATTCCGTGGGGCGGTTCGTCGTCTGGTCACCCCAGTTCTGCGGCGTCGGCTCCGGCTGCTCCGGCGTACGTCCTGGATTGATGAAGACGCCGATCATCACCGGGATCTCGTGCCGGTAGATCAGGTTGTCCATGACGTTCTGCGCCCGGAGATCGCCGTTCTCGTCCTTGAAAGCTTGTCCGTCCTGATAGATCATCAAAGCCGCGGGGACCGCGGGATCGTACTGCGCCGGCACATACACCCAATACGTGTGCTGCGTCGCCGGGTATACTTTGCTCGGCAGCGTGTAAGGGCCGCGGATCTCACCTTTCGGCACGCCATCCTGCGGCAGCGAATCCGGACCCAGCCGATATTGCGAATTCGGACTCGGGCCTGGTGGTTGTTGCAGAGGCGCGGGTGTTTGCGCAAGCGCCGTCAACAACACCATTGCCGGAATAAATAGCGCCGCTTTCATGGCGAAGGATTTCCGCCTATGGTTGAACGCCCTGCTTTATATGTCCCTCTTTGAGATCCTTGTTGTTCTCTTCGCAGGAGTATTCCATGATCTCCCACTCAGGTCTTAGGAACCAGGTCCGCACGCTGTCCCACGGCTTCGTATAGGCTTTCGGATCGTCGATTGTAATCGTATAGGCGATGTGGCCCAGATCCGGCCGCTTGAAGCGCTCGATCGTGTGCAATTGGTCGCTGTGCGGATGGCCGATAGTGTCGATCCGCGTCAATCCATTGAATGCGATCGTGTCGATGACGAGGGTGTCGCCTTCCCAGCGGCCGACCGAATTTCCGAACCAGGTCGGATCCGGCTTCTTCGGGTGTGGGCGGCCATCGATCGGCGTAACGTGGAACCAGGTGTTCTGCTCATAGAGCATCGCAATGTACTTTTCGTTCTGCACAATCTGGATGGGATGAGGACCGCCGACGGATCGCAGTAATCCGAACGGCAGACAACTGCCGGCATAGTCCCCCTTCGACGCGTCGTAGCTCTCCCAGCGCTGCTTGCCCCACGCGGTGTAGGGAAGGTCCTTGACGCCTTTGCAGCAGCCGGTGTCCTCGGTGACGTCGGCCATCCGCGGGCTCTGCCAAACGCCGCTGAAATCCGGCTTCCCGCTGGCGGTGCGCGGCGCCGGGCCCGCCGGCGCTTTAGTCGAGCGTTCTGTCTGCGCGAGCGCGGGATTCAAGGCGAGAAGGGTCAACGTCAGCGACGTGGCGGCGAGGAAGGTCGATGTAAGTTTCATAAGGAGATCCGGCCCACACAGGCTATTGCGTCCTGCCGCTTGTGTCAACCGTGCCGGCCGCGGACCTTCGGAGCGGGCGGCTCCACAAAAATCTGTGTAACGAACCAGGTTTGATCCGTTGCCTGCGCGAGGCCCACGCCGGTCGCTGTAAAGTCGGGATCCAGCAGATTCGCCTTATGCCCCGGGCTGTACCACCAGAACACGGCTGCGTAATTGACGGGATCTTCCCAGCCTCGCTCCATAAAAATGTTTTCGCCGCATCGCATCCAGCTGATCCCGGCCGTGTTTAATCGCTGCGCCACATCGCCGCGCGCGGGATCGATATGTCCCGGGAAGCGCAGTTCGACTTTACGGACACTCTGTTGCCTTGCGCATTCCGCTACGGCATCCGACCATTCGAGAGCGCTCGCGCCGCTCTGCACGCGGAGCTCGTTGATCCGCCGGAACACCCGGCGGGCAAAGTCCCGGGTGTTGATCGTCGCGGCCCCGGCCCGCGGTAAGGCGCCGGCGGTAATGGCTTGCAGGATGGAGCGCCGCGTCACCATACAGAGAGTGTGCCACGGTTAGACGCCGACCGCGCCGGGATAACCGTCAATCAGGCATTAAGACGGGAATTACTTTGCTTCCGTGGCGCTGGTAGACGAGAAAGTCGGAGTCGAGCGTGAAGACTCCGGCAGACGGATTCAATTCGGCGAGACGCACCAGGCAAGCGTCGGCCAGGGACATCGGCCGGTTGCCGTGGCCGCATGAGCACTCGCAGATCGGCTTGTTGTTCCTCTAAATCGAGCCCGACGCCTCTGCAGCAGCCCGCTGGTCAGAAAGTAATCTTCGCGCCGATCTGAATCCGCCGAGGCGCGCGGAACGACGTAATTTGTCCGAACAGAGTGCTCGTATTATTCGTGCTGCCGAAGCCATTGGGGTCGGTATGATTCGTCAGGTTGAACGCCTCGCCGCGCAACTGCAGCTTCAACCGCTCGCGGATCGCGAAATTCTTCATCAGCGCGCCGTCGAGGTTGCCATAGCCTGGTCCGCGAACCGCGCCGCGCGGAGCGTTGCCTGGACGAACCTGGCCCTGCGGCACAGGCTGGAAGCATGCGGTGTTGAACCATTCCGTGTAGCTGCGCGTGAAGCCGCCAGTGGGATCGCACACTTCATCCGGCCGGGCGCTCGCCGCGCTGTTCCCAAGCAGTCCCAAACCCGCCGGGTCGACGTTCGATGTTGTCACGGTAAAAGGCGATCCCGTATAGAAACTCAGGATGCCGGAAACTTCCCAACCCCCGAGCACATGGCCGGCCAGATTATTCGACTTTGCGAAGAAGGGCAATGTGTAAACGTAGTTGATCTCCAGCACGTGCTTGCGGTCGAGGGTGGCCGGACCATATTCGCCCTCCCGCCAGTTGTAGCTGTTCTGCGGCGCGTTGGAGCGGTCCGACGCGTTGTCGGTCAGGTTCTTCGACCAGGTGTAAGAGAGTTGCACCAGACCGGCGCTCGCGAAACTCTTGCGCGCGCTGACCTGCATGGAATTGTAGTTGGAGTCGAACGCCGATTCGATGGCATTGATCGCGTTATAGCCGAGGAACGGACGAACGGCGTTGATACGTGGATCATCCGTCGTCGTGAATACCGTGTTGCCATTGGCGGCGTGCAGTCCAGCCGCCAGCGCAACGCCGGGAAAAGCCTGGTTGATATCCACGATGCCGATCAGATGCGTTCCCTTCGAGCCTGCATAGCTGACGTCGAGAATCAATCCCTTGTAGATGTCGCGCTGCACGCCGAAGCTCCATTGCTGCACATAGGGAATCTGGTTGGGCAACTGCGTCGCGCGCGCATACACAGTCGAGACCGTGCCCGGCGGCGTTCCGGCCGAAATGTCGTTGAACGGCGCATTGCTCAGAGTTACGCTCTGCACAAAGGGTGGATTCTGGAAGATCGACTGCTCGTACGTTCCGAACAGGCCCGCGTCATAGTAGATGCCATAGCCGCCGCGAATGGAAGTCTTGCCGCTGCCATACGGGTCCCATGCGAACCCGATACGCGGGGCGAAATTCATGTAACGGTCCGGTGCGACTTTGCTTCCGAATGGGGACGTCTTGCCGCCGATGATAATGCCATCCGCATAAGGCAGACTCACCGAACCGGCGACGATATTCCCGGTGGCTGCATCGATCCTGGCGGCCGTCGCGGCGGAATATTTCGCCGGATCGAAATTGGTCAACTCTCCATTGGAATCATTCGGCTGCCCGAAAAACGACCAGCGCACTCCGGCATAAACGGTGAGTCGCGGATTGACCCGGTAATCATCCTGCAGATATGCCTCTGTCTGCCACGCATGCAAATCCGGTGTGATGTCGGCCGAAGGCTGCGTAAATGTCGCGACACTGCCCAGCAGGAAATTCGCGAAAGTCTGGTTGAAAGCTGTGGTTCCAGCCGGGGCGCCCGTGTTCGAGAACGTGAAGGAGCCCTGATCGCTCGCGGCGTTTTCGACCTTCTGATACCGATTCACACTGAAACCGGCTCGGACAGTATGGGCGCCGCGAATCCACGTGGCGTTATCGAAGACTGTATAGTTCCGGTTCGCTTCGTGGTAAGGCCCATAGCCCACGATGTTGGTTCCGCTTGTCAACACCAGGGTCGGAATTACACCCTGTGTATTCGTGAACGGTTCGGGTACGTTGACGTCCGGACTGTTGGCTTTCGCGGTCAGCCCCAACGGGGCCGAGTCGATCGCGCTGTGCGAATAAGTGAAGCCAACATCATTGATCAGGTTCGGACGAATGGTGGCGAGAGCGTGAATCACATAGGCTTGCCCGGGTGAATTGGTGGATGTTGTGGCGCCGTTGGGAATGGTGGACCCGGTGAACAAACCACCGGGTTCCGTGGTGGGGATGCTGTCGTTTTCGAACTTGCCCCACACCGAGAACCGTTCCCCGAAGCTGTGATCGAGCCGCACGATCTCCTGCCGGCTGTCATAAAGATTGCGCTGCGCGAAGAAGCCGGCGGTGGTGCTGTTGGGGTCAAGCGTCAGCTTGCTGTAAATGTCCTTGATGTACTGCGCGGAGATCGGGTTGATCTGCGAAACCGGCACCTGCGTCGCCGTCTGCTGGCAACTCGTGGTGAATGAGATGCAAACGGGCGTGGGAAACGTGCCGTTGATCATCCCGCTGGTCGGGATGGTCGGCTGGAACGTCGTATAGGTGATGATGCGGCGCGCTTCTTCGGAGAAAAAGAAGAACGTCTTGTTCCTCTCCTTGTTGTAGTGGCCGGGAATGTAAACCGGGCCGCCGATCGTGCCGCCGAAATCGTTCCAGCGCAGCGCCGGAACGCGCGCTTTTCCGTCAATCACATTGACGCGGTTGGCGTTGTTGATGAAATTATTGGCGTTGAAATCGTCGTTGCGGATGAATTCGTACGCGCTGCCATGGAAGGTGGTGGTTCCACTGCGCGTAACGACGCTGATCTGGGCGCCGCCCGCGCGCCCGGTATCGGCGGTGTAGAGACTGCGCGCGATCTTGAATTCGTCGATCGAGTCCACACTCGGAAATGTCATTAGAGTGAGATTGCTGCCGCGGTCGACATTGTCGGCTCCGTCTACGGTCCAGTTGTTGGCTGAATTGCGCTGGCCATTGATCGAATATGGGATCGTTGCGGCCGTGCCCGCGGGAGCCGAGTTCCCGATATAGAGCTCATCGGTTGCGTTCGCCGTGACGCCGGGAGACAGCGAGACAAGTTGCTCATAATTGCGTGTACTGAGCATTAGCTCGCGCACCTGCGTGCCCTCAATGGTGGAAGCGTTGGCCGCCGTCGCGAGTTCGACCCCACCGGTCTGCTCTTTCACTTCCACGGTCTCAGAGACCGCGCCCACTTCGAGAGTCATATTGATCTTGAGATCGTCGTTTACGTTCAAAGCGATGTCAGAGCGGGTTGCCGTCTTGAAACCGGTCGCTTCCACCTTGACCGAGTACTTGCCTACCGGCGTAAACGGCGCGGAATAAGCTCCGCTCGCATCGGTAGTGGTGGTGCGTACAACCTGGTTGCGATCCTGGTTCGTGACGGTGACCTTGGCTCCGGCGACGAACGCGCCGCTGGGATCGAGCACTGAGCCTTCAATAGTTCCCGAAATATCCTGAGCAGCCAGAGGTATAGCCACTGCAGCCGATAAGAGCCATATCGCACACGTCGAAAGTTTCACAATCACCCCCTTAGCACCGACTGTAACCAGAATGTGAGGGAGAGCGCACTGCGTCAGAGATGCGAACTGAGTGGAACAATACAACCGATGAGACTGCCGCTTTTATGGGTGTCGCGCGCAGCTGCGAAACTACCGATGCTATTGAGCCGGCTCGATGCGCAACACGGCGCCGTCCTTCTGATCCGTGAGTACGTACAAAAGCCCGTCCGGACCCTGCCGCACATCGCGGATCCGCTGCCGCAACTCAGTGAGCAGCGATTCGCGCCGCAATTCTTCCATCTTTTCGTTGAAGAGAATGCGCTCGAGATGACCTGTGCCCGGAATCTCACCGGTGCGCAGCGAGCCGACGAACAAGTCGCCCTTCCACTTCGGGAATTTGTCGCCGGTGTAGAACGTCATGCCCGAAACCGCGATCGCCGGAACCCAGATCACGACAGGCGGCTCGAAGCCCGCATGTCCGGGCCTTTCGGATTGCCACGGGCCCGGATAGGTGCGCCCATAGCTCACGAGCGGCCAGCCATAGTTAAGGCCGGGCTTCAGGACATTAATCTCGTCCCCGCCGTTCGGCCCATTTTCGTTCTCCCACATTTCGCCCGTGCCCGGGTGCACCGCAAGGCCGAGAGAGCTGCGATGTCCAAGCGTGTAGACCTCAGGGCGGTGTCCCGTTTTGCCGACGAAAGGATTGTCGCCCGGTATGCTGCCATCGTCCTTGAAACGAAGCACTTTGCCGCCGGTGGTATTGGGATCCTGCGGATCCTTCCCAGTGGTCGTCATGTAAAGCATGCCGTCGCGCCCGAACGCGATGCGCGACGTGCCGGCCTGATCGGAGACGAAGATGTCTTTCACATCGGTCAGAGCCTTGCCGTCGAAGTGCGCGCGCGCGATCGCGATCACCTGTTTCTTGTCGGCGACAGGTTTCGTGTAAGTCAGGTACAGCAGACCGTTCGTGGCGAATTGCGGGTGCAGGGCAACATCCATGTAGCCGTGAACAGCCCCCGGCGCCCCCGATTCGCCGACCCAGTACGATGCCGGACCGCCCGCGATGGGTTTCGGATCGAGCACGCCATTGCGGATGATTCGTAATCGGCCGGCTCGCTCCGTCACGAGCATCGAGCCGTCAGGGAGGAACGCCGCGCAGAACGGATATTCGAGCGCCGTCGTAACCGCGACGACGCGGATCTTCTGTCCTTCACCCGTATCGAATGTCAACGGGAGTTTCGGCAGCTTGCGGTTGGCCAGCCCTGTCGGGGCGACCGGGATACCATTCGCAAACGGAACCTTCTGTTGAGCAATCGCCTGCTCGCCGAAGCCTGCCGCGCCCGCGAGAACCAGCAGGCCGGCGATTTTCTTCACTGCTTCACTCCGACAAGATGGCTGCGATCTTTCTCGTTTTCGAGGCAAACGTATTCCATGAGTTCCTGTCCCGGCTGCAGTTGGAACACACGGCTCTGCGTCCATGGCTTTGCGTAAGCTTTGGGATCATCCACCGTCACTTCATAAGACATCGTCTTCGGACCGGTCCGCCGCAGCTTCTCCGTGAGGTGCAGTTGATCGCTGTGCGGATGGCCGTTGGTATCGAGCGCCGTCTTGTCGTTGAGCTTCGTCACTTCGATCACGAAAGTATCGCCATCCCAGTGACCGGCGGACGTTCCAAGCCACGTAGGATCGGGGTTCACCGGCTTATTCACGCCGTTCGCGGGGATCGACCGGAAACTGTGCCATGACTCATAAAGAATCACGACGCGCTGCGGCGTCTGCACAATCTCAATCGGATCGGGGGCGTTCGCCAGGCGTGTGATGCCTACGGGCAGACACGGATCCGTCTTGCCGTCGAAGCTCTTGAATTTATCCTCGCCCCACGGCGTCATCATCGCGCCCGTGTTGCGCGTCAGATCCGGCGTGTAAGGACCTTGCCAGACGCCGGTCAGATCGCCCTTCCAGTTTTCCGGCTCAGCCGCCATCGCAAGTGAGCCCACCGCAAGAAGTATGGCCAGCGCTTTCATGTCATTTCCCCACAAAATGTCCGACGTCGCGGTTGTTCTCTTCGCAGATGTATTCGATCAATTCGTCGTCCGCCTGCAGCGTTGGGTTTTCATGGACAGTCCACGGCTTCGTGTAGGCCTTCGAATCATCGATGGTGATTGCGAGATCCATGTGGCCGAAATCCTTGCGTGTGAAGCGTTCGGTCACCTTCAGCGCGTCCGTTACCGGATGCCCATTTGTGTCGAGCCACGCTTTGCCGTTCGAGCCCGAGGTTTCGACGACAAGCGTGTCGCCATCCCAGTGCCCCACCGAATATCCCTGCCATGTCGGATTTGGGTCTTTCGGGAGCGGCCGCCCGTCCATGAATATCTGGCGGAAAATGGTGCGCGATTCATACAGGATGACGATCAGCCCGGGCGTTTGCACGATTTTCCAGGGCGAAGTGACGGCGTCCTTCTCCGGAATGCCCGAAGGGAGACACAGATTGTTGGGATCGTCTTTGCCCAATGTGTCCACATGCTCTTTGTAGGCGGCTGCAGCCCATGGCTGAAAGGGGACGTCCTTCAAATCTGCTGCAATATTGATCAAATACTTCAGGCCCGGGACCAGCCACATGCCACCGAGATCGGGCTTGCCGTCGGCGAGCCGCGGCGCCTTCGCCGAGAGGTCGACCTTGCCGTCTTTGGTGCGCGGAACGTTGGGACTACGAGTATTCAGCCACTGCGCGGACGCGAGTCCCGAAAAAGCCAGCGCGACGGCCAATATCCTGAGCAAAATGATTTTCTCCGATGGCGATTATACATCGGTTTCCGCTCGGGCAACGATTTTGGTTGCTCTGCTGGTTTCACAGTTGCGGGCGTTCTGGCATACTTACTCGGAATGCCAACAAGCGTCCGCAGTTCTCTTCTCCTGATTTCCGCCGCCTGCGTTGCGTTGCTGACAGCCGCGACTCCGCCGGCGCCCGCTCCTCTTCTGAAAACCGGGACGGCGGTCGACTGGTGGTTTGGGTTTAAATTCAATGCCGAGACGGCGCCGCAATGCGGCGGAACTGTGCAGCGAACCTGCCTCATGGGCGGTTCCCCACAGGACTACAACCAATTCGGGTTGCAGTTCGCTTTTGCCAGTAATCGCGATCCCACGCTGAAGCAGGGGAACGGCTGTATCGGGGAGACTGTGACCGATCCGCTGGGCGCCACGGTAAATCAGGTCTATGCGACTTCGACCTTCTTCTACGTGCTGTGGAACGATCAGTTTTATGGAGATCCTCTAACGACCGAGTCCGCGCCGGCCGGCCATTCCAAAGGGATGCTGGCCTGGAACCAGAGCGGAAGCGGTTTCGTGCTGCAGGTTTCGACTCCATCGTGGCCGGGGTCGGGCAGTGCGCAAACTCCGCGCGCCATGGGTAACACGCTCGGATGCGTGAAGGAGGATAACAACGTTCTCGTCAGCCAGCACTTCTTCGCCCTCAAGCTCACAAAGAGCGACGTCGTTGTCGTACTGAAGGCGCTCGGCAACGCCAGTGTGGTGACTAACCCTTCCAAAGCTCAGATCGTCAAAAATGGCGGCCCCGCCGATATCCAGGCGCTCGTCGCCGGGCTCGGAAAGGTTTCGAAAAGCAAAATCCCGTCGAAGGACAAACTGTCGAGTGGCGTCGTCCTGATTTCAAAGCCTTCCGACCTGAATGTCCCGCCATGGCAGTTGGTTTCCGCGGAACTCGGCGGTGAACCGCTGCGCGTTGCCAACTGGTATGCCACGCCCGAAATTCCCAGTACAACTTCGACTACAGCCATCGGCTGCTGGGATGCCTCGCTCCCCAAACCTGGGGCTGTCGCGGTTGCCACGTCGGGCATTTGGGCGGGGAAACCGATCGGATTTGAGGGCATTGGCGATGCGGAAGGGAATCACGCGAAAATCGCCGTTTCCACCGGGACTCACACTTATACGATCTTTGGGGATATGAATCAGGACGGCACGCTGTCTGCCACGCAGGTTCCCGCGCGGAAATGCTCAAGTAGCCAGAACGGCCGCGGCGGCCTCTTTTATGTTATCGACAATCCCACGCTGTTCACCAGCGTGCAGGCGCTTCTGAAGGGCACCACGGCGCCTGCAAAGTAGACCACATGCTATTTACTTCTGCGGCTGCTCGTTCGGATTCGATCCACCCACGAACAGACGTTTTCCATCCGGAAAAGTAATATTCGCGCCATTCGCCCGGTTCTCACCGCTCTTGGCCTGATAGCCGTCGACGACAATCACGGTCCCGTTCTCAAGCGACTTCTTCGTGAAGCCGCGCCGGAGGAGAATGCTGGGGCTGCCACCTTCCACCATCCAGTTCACCACCTTGCCATCCGGCTCCTTTACATCGATGTGGATCCAGGAATGCGGATTGATCCACTCCATCTGAGTCACCGTGCCTGTCAGTTTCACCGGCTTGTTGATATCGAACTCCGCCGCGAAGGAATGATGGGCCCATGCCGGCGCCACGGCGGCAGCGAGGCTCAAAACCGCCGAGGCAGCGAGAATCTTCGTGCGCATTTGATTTATCTCCCGTTCTTCTTTTCTTCGACGCGCGCGCCCTTGAGGGCGTTGAGCATATAGTAATTGCCTTCGTGGCACGCATACTCATAGAGCACATAATCGGGCTCGCTCTTCAGTGGAAATGAGATGGTCCACGGTTTCGTCCAGGTTTTTGGATCGTCGATCGTGACGGAATAATTCAGCGTGTCGGCGCTGGTCCGCGTGAATTTCTCGATCAGTTTCAAGTCTTCGCTGGCGGGTGTATTCGCCACGATCGTCTTGTCCATGAAGTTCGTTGTCTCGACCACCAGTGTGTTGCCTTCCCAATGCCCGCGCGAGTCGCCGATCCAGGTGCGGATCGTCTGCGGCAGATGAGGACGCCCATCGACCGGAATAAAGCGCGTCTCGTGGATCATCTCGTTCCGCAACACGACAAGGCCGGGGGTCTGGAGGATCTGGTTCCCCTGGTTATATGTGTTGGGCACGATCGAGCCGACGGTGCCGCGCGTAATGCAACGGTCCCACAGGCTCTCGTCCTCCCAGGAGTCATGGCAGCCTCCGGCGGTCGCGGCACAGGGACGTGCTCTTCGCGCTGCCGCGCGATCGGCTGCCATCTTCTGGGCCGCCGGAGTCAGGGCCGGGATTCTTCCATCCGGCGGATCCATTACAAGCGATGCCTGCTTCGAAGGCTTCCCACGGTCGTCCCAATAAAGAGGAGGACCGATGCTGACGCCGTTGGAACAAGTGGTCGCGGTGTTTCCGAGTCCACCGCGTTTCGGGTCGCAGCGGGTCAGGTCGGTCACTGTCTCTTCACTGTCGACCGTCGCCTGGTTTTTCGAACGCTCTTCACGTTTCGCGAATTCATCTTCGGTCAGGAACGCGCGCGTGCCGAGGCTCTTGTCCCGTTCGAGCGGCGTTCCGACCATGGCGGTTCCGGGCCAGATTCCCTGAAGATCGGGATCGCCCCACGAAGTCTTCGGCTGCACCCATGTTTTGGAAGGCGCGGTTTTCGTCTGGGCCGGCAATGCCGCGGCAAACGCAAGAACCATCAACAAAGTGCGAACTGGATGTCTCATTTCTTCTTGAACTCCCCGTACAGCAATTCCTCGGAGAACGGCACGCACTTGAACTCCATCAACTGCATGTTCTTTTCGGTGCGGCGATAAAAGGGCACACTGATCTTCCACGGCTTCGAAAATGTCTTCGGATCCTCTATCGTGGCCTCGTAGGTCATGTGGTCCGCATCGGTCCGTGTGTACCGCTCCACCACGTGCAGACTGTCGCTCGCGAAGTTACCTGCGCGGTCAAACCAGGCGAGTCCGTTCAAGCCGGTCACGTCAACCACCAGCGTATCGCCTTCCCAATGGCCGTTGGAGGTGCCCATCCAGCTGTCTGCGCCCGCTTCTTTTGGTTTCCCCATATTCACCAGCCGGTTGGCGCTGGCGAATTCGTACACGAGGAGAATGTCCTTCGGCGACTGCACGATCTGAAATGGATAAGGCATGTACGTCGCGCGCGGCACGCCGGGAAGGTAACATTTCGCCTCCGGATCATCCTTCGCTCGATTTGCGAAATTCTGCTTCTTCTTTGCGGCCGCGGCTGGGAGATAGGGGATCTCGTTGCCGACTACAACACCAAAACCGGGAGGCACTGCTCCGATGGCGCCGGTTTGCCAAAGCGGCCCGGCGTATCCGGCGTGGTCCTGTAAATCCCAATTCGCGGTGCTGAAGGTTTCCCAGATGCCGTTCAGGTTCCGTGAGCTTCGCGCCTGTCCCCAGGCTGGCGCGGTTATGAGTAGAAGCGTTCCCACAGCGGCCAATCCGCGCTGACATGTCATAGGCGCTGTTGATCATATCGTATGTGCGGCGGGCGATGCGGTCGCCGGCGCCTTTGCGATAAATTCAGGCAGATCTCCGGCCGCGGGATGCAGGAGGCAAGGCCGCGGCACTATATTTTCGATAAGATGACCAGGTCATGAAAACCGTCGCGATTATCGTTCTTTTCGCCTCCGCTTGCGCGGCCGCGCCTGTAAGAAAATGCGAGGACCTTGCGTCCGCATCCTTCGGGGCCGATGTGAAGGTGGAATCGGCCAGGCTCGTCGCGGCGACGGCGGCGCTCCCTGAGCACTGCGACATCCGCGGCGTGATCTGGCCGGAAGCAAAATTCGCTGTCAAGCTTCCCACACGCTGGAACAACCGGTTCGAAATGGCCGGTAACGGCGGCTGGGCAGGGACCATCAGCCTCGCCGCGCTCGATACCGCGGTCCGCGACGGCTACGCGGCCACTTCGACCGACACCGGACACGACGCTCAGAAAGAACCCGGCGCGATCTTCGCGTATCCAGGCTCGAACAATCCCAACGCCTCGCGCAAAGTGATCGACTTCGGCTATCTCGCGGTGCACGAAACAGCGCTCCTCGCGAAGAAGATGATCCGGGCCTACTACGGCAGCGATCCGACGTACTCGTACTGGGTCGGCTGCTCAACCGGAGGGCGCGAGGGCTTGATGGAAGCCCAGCGCTATCCGGAAGATTTTGACGGCTACGTCATCGGCGCTCCGGTCCTGTTCCTGACCGGGCTGCAATCGAAGTCCGTCTGGAATTATCAGACTGCGGGAAGCGGTCCGGGCGCCATCAAGCAGGCGAAGGTCGCCGCGATTTCGAAGGCCTTCTATGAAAAGTGCGATGCGCTCGACGGCCTGAAGGACGGTCTCGTTGAAAATCCGCTGAAGTGCAACTTCGATCCCGCGCGCGATCTTCCGAAGTGTGTTGGCGACGCTGACGGCGCCGATTGCTTTACCACCGCACAGGTTGCCGCGCTCAAGAAGGTTTACGAAGGGCCGCGCGATGCAGCGGGCAAGCAGCTTTTTCCGGGGATGCCTCCGGGCGGCGACGGCGGAATCAACGCCGGTTTCCAACTCGCCGACAGCTTCCTGAAGTACATGGCCTTCGATCCCGCGCCTGGCCCAACCTGGGACTTCCACAGTTTCAATATCGACACTGATCTGGCGCGTATGGCGCCCCTCGCAGTTCGGATCGACGCGACCATTCCCGACCTGACCGCCGTCCGGATGCGTGGCGGCAAGATCGTGCACTATCACGGTTGGGCCGATCCTGGAGTGAGTCCGAAGATGTCGATCGACTATTACAATTCGGTGGTGAAAACGGTCGGCGCGAAAGAAACTGCGGATTTTTATCGCTTCTTCCCGGTGCCGGGAATGTTTCATTGCCAGGGTGGGCCCGGATGCGGCGACGTAGACTGGCTCTCGGCCGTTGTGAATTGGGTGGAGAAGGGAAGTGCGCCATCCATGCTCGTCGGCGCGCACGTGGAAAAGGGCGAAATCAAGCGAACACGCCCCATCTGCGCATGGCCAAATACCGCGCATTATAAAGGCGCGGGCAGCATCGATATGGCGGAGAATTTTACCTGCGAAGCACCGGGTTTGTAGGCCGCCGGCTCAATCGATCCGCAGGACAATGCCCTTGTGAAATGCGCCGCACTCCCCGATGATCACGCATATCCAGGGGTTGCCGCGATCGATCAGCAGGCCGATGCCGCGAGTATCCGGAGGTACTTCAAACATCCGCCGAGTCGTCAGGGACTCCTCCGGTCTCAGTTGGGCATTCAAGGGAATCTCCGATCCCCTCAGCACGGGATCGTATCTCCGCCACTGCGCATCTACCAGATAGACGTCCTTCGCTCCTGTCTCCCGCTGGGTCACGCGGCGCGCCCGGCTGAAGATGCGCAGCGTGACGTCGTAGACCATAACGCGATCCCGTGGAACCTGCTTCACGCTTTCTACCGCAAGGCACCAGTCATCGTCGCATTGCGGATCCCCAATCCGAAGTGCCAACGGTCGTGAAAACGCAGTCACGGCGTAAACGGCTCCGAAGTAAAGCACCGCGCACACCGCGAGGCGCAGCAGAATGCTTCGGGCGCACACACTGCGTCCCCGCAGCGCGAGAATGATCGCGGCGACCACGGAGGCGAGCGCGCACAGAAAAAGGACGATGAACAGCAGGTCGAAGATCGTCATCGCGTCTTCTCCGGGCGGGCGGCGCGCAGCGCTGCTCTTGCGCATAGAAGTGCCAGGCAGCCAAAGCCGGCGGCCGCAATTGGAAACGCCACGGCGCCTGTGTACATCCCGGCTTGCCGGTGGGCGGAAATATCGGCCGCTGTGAGATTCACCCAGGCGAGGCGCGCTGTGTAATACGTGAAGAACCCGCAAACGGCTGCAAGGAAGATCGCAAGGACAGCCAATGTGATGACCCGAAGATAACTCGATTCGTCCACGCCCATGCAAAAGGCGACTATACAAGAATTACTTTTTAATGTAAAGTACTTTGTTTATGGGAGCAGGACGCGGGCAACAGCTCCGTTGGCGATAAAGTGAATCTGCCATGCGCCTTCGAAGCCTGCTTGCCCTCGCCGCCGTCGCACTGACTCCCGCCCTCGCTCAACTCGCGCCTCCGAACGAATCCGGCGTGACGCTCGGACATATCCAGCTCGCCGTCAAAGACGTGGCTGCGCAGACCCGGTTCTGGACTCGGATGATGGGTGGAACCGCCGTGAGGAACGATCGTCTGGATATGATTCAGTTCCCCGGCGTCTATATTCTGCTACGGCAGGGCGAGCCCAGCGCGCCGCCTGCAGGATCGATCGTCAATCATTTCGGGCTTGTATATAAAGATCTGCCGCCGTGGCTCGCGAAATGGAAGGCCGCGGGCGTCGAGATCGAGCAAACCGGCAACCCGATTCAGGGCTATGTACACGCTCCCGACGGGGTGCGGGTTGAGTTCTTCGGCGATCCGTCCATCGATGCTCCGGTCAAGATGGACCACATCCATTTCTATCCCAACGAGACCACCGCAATTCGCGCCTGGTATGCGAGTATGTTTGGCGGAATGCCCGGCCAACGACCACGGGTGTCAACTCCGGGCTGGATCGATTGCGACTTCTTCCCCGGGGCTAATTTTTCCTTCTCACCGCAGGAGAAGAAGATGGAGCCGACCGCCGGACGCTCGCTCGATCACATCGGCTTTGAAGTTAAGAACCTTGAACGCTTTTTGAAAAAACTGGAAGGGGAGGGAATCAAGATCGAGGAAGGCGCCCCGCAGAGTTCGAATTCGAAGAACCTGCGGTCGGCCTATATCACCGACCCGTGGGGTACCAGGATCGAGCTGACCGAGGGTCTTGCCGGAGTGGGAAAATAGAAGTGCGGCGGGTGGGTTTCGTCCAGACACACTTCGACCTCACCCGCCGGGGGTGAGGTCGAGAGAGTCAGAGAACTAACGGCAGGAAGCTACTTCGCTGCTTCGCCAACAGCTGGTTCGCGGCCAGTTTCGCTGGCGGAACCGGCAAACAGCCGACGACCGTCGGAGAGTTTGACTGTGCGAGCGTTGGCGAGGTTGGAACCGTCTTTTGCGAGCGAACCCTGCACCGAGACCGAATCACCGTTCTTCATGGAATTGCGGGTCCATCCCTGGCGCATCAGGCCGTTGGGGCTGCCCAGCTCGAATTCCCAATTCGTAACGGTACCCTTGTCGTCCTTCACGTCCAGGTAGAACCGCGCATGCGGATTCATCCATTCGACCTTGGTGACGGTCCCTGTCAGATCGACAGGCTTCTTGTTATCGTATTCCGCCGCGAAGGAATGATGGGCGAGCGCTGGCATCGCCGTTAATCCCAAGGCGGCCGCGATAATGCACAACAAAGTGATCTTCATGCTGAGGCTCCAATCTGAATAAATTCTGTTTCCGATTTCGTGATTCCAGGAAGAGCACGCTGTCTCTCCCTCGCAGAATCATATCATTTCAATAACGATTTTTCGAGTCCTTCAGTTACATTGTCTGATATTTCTGTCCTCCGGGCAATTCGACGGGGTTGCATAAAGCCGCCATGCTACATTGGAAAAGTCCGCGGAGCAAGGCGGGCCGGACTCTGCAGTCACCTTCCATTCCACCCATCGCATCGGAACCAGATGGCGAGTTTCCGGCTGGCGCCAGTGATCCACGGCTCACAACGCACGCCCGACAATCGGAAAAACTCATGAGCTATCAACCAGGCAGACATTTCCTACAAATTCCCGGCCCCACCAACGTCCCTGAGCGGGTGCTGCGGGCTATCGACAATCCGACGATCGACCACCGCGGTCCCGAGTTCGCCGTTCTTGCGAAGGAGTGCCTCGCAGGGATGAGGACAGTCTTTCAAACGAGCGATCCGGTCATCATTTACACGGCTTCCGGCACCGGCGGATGGGAAGCCGGACTTGTGAACACGCTGAACCCCGGCGACAAAGTACTGGCTTCCGACACCGGTCAGTTCGCGGCCCTGTGGTCGAAGATGGCGAAGCACCTCGGATTCGAGGTGGAACTAATCCCCAGCGATTGGCGCCACGGCGTCGATGCTGCCGAGATCGGGCGGCGGCTTTCCACCGACAAGAGTCACGAGATCAAGGCTGTGCTCGCGGTCCACAACGAAACCGCCACGGGTATTACGAGTGATATCGCGGCGGTTCGCCGCGCGATTGACGCTGC
>DATAZF010000283.1:0-4342 GCA_036272235.1 Bryobacteraceae bacterium
AAGGCCGCGGCGTCGGCGTGGGATTTGTCGGTTTCGCAGGAAATAGGGCAATGGCCGCGCCGCGACGGGTGGCCATGTGCGAGTTTCATCGCGGGCGTCTTGTTAGCGCAACAAGTAGAGGATGGCGGCCTTCCAGCGCCGCCACACATTCACCCACGGGCATTTGACGTTCAGTTCTAGGTGACCCGGCAATGACCCGAGGCGACGCTGCATTTCGCCTGTTCGCTCTACATTGCACGGCGAGCGTGTCTAAAAGTGTGCCTGAACCGGCGCGACAGACGGCAACTCGCAGTTTTCGCGATCTGGTATTACCATGAATTTAGCCGCCCTGAATAGCCTCGAGTCACCCCTATTATGGGCTCATAATCCGTTGGCGTCCCGCGAAGTCAAAATCATTTTGGCGTCGCGCATATACCTCGAAAGCATGCATTGTTCATGTACCCGCGGTGTACCTCCGATCGGCGGAAGGTGCGTTTTTAGCGTTTTAGGCGACTTCTAGAATCAATAACTTACGCACGGTCAGTAGGCCATTCGGGTTCGAGCCCCGCCCGGCTCACCAAAACAATTGAAAACAGGCAAATTATTCTTGCCAATGGGATCATGCAGAGTATCGCAATTTTATTCTGCCCGCATGCATTCGATGCCGCCAAGCTATTGATTCTGCGTCCTGTAGAGCATCACATTTTTTCTAAAGCGCGCTTGGGAACCACCAGCGCTGCATGACTGGCCCTGGTCGTGTTCTTTCTTACCCCCTGAGGTGCGTCAGCACTTCGTTCAATGATCCTTGTCGGTAGCCTTCAAGATCGAGCGTGATGTATTTATATCCGAGCCGCTTGAAGATTGCCGTCAATCGCCGCGCCATATCGACGTCCAGCGCCCGCGGCAATTCCTCCGGCGCAATCTCGATCCGCACAAGCTCCCCGTGAAAACGCGTTCGGAACTGCCGGAACCCGAGAGCCTTGACTTCTTCCTCGCCGAGCTCTACCGTCTTGACGTTCGCGATTGTCACTGGCGTCCCATAAGGAATCCGCGAGCTCAGACAAGCGGCCGCCGGACGATCCCACGTCGGCAATCCCGCCAGTCGCGACAGCTCCCGAATCTCGGCCTTCGTCAGCTCCGCTTCGATCAGCGGGGCCTTCACCGCATGGAGCGCCGCCGCCCTCTGTCCCGGACGATAGTCCCCCAGATCATCTTTATTAACGCCGTAGATGATGTTCGCAACGCCCCGCTCACGCGCGACATTGCCTAAAACGTTGAACAATTCGTCCTTGCAATGGAAACACCGGTTCGCATCGTTCTTCACATAATCGGGATTCTCGAACTCACGCGTCTCGACATACTCGTGCCGGATCCCGAATGCGCGCACAAACGCCTCGGCATCCCGCTTGTGCGATTCCGGAATCGACGCGGAATCCGCCGTAATCGCGACCGCATCCCCGCCCAAAGCCTGCTGCGCCGCCCATGCAAGATATGCGGAATCCGTCCCACCCGAGTAAGCCACGATCACCCGGCCCATTTCCCGCAGCAATTCCAGCAGACGCTCCTGCTTCGCGGCAAGTGTCATATCCCAATCATATTCGGCCCGGCAGAGTCAGGTCTTCGAGCAATCGCGCGACATGCTTCGCCAGCACATCGCACTCGATGTTGACGCGGTCGCCCGGTTTCCTCTGTGCAAGATTCGTCGCCGTGTACGTGTGCGGAATGATCGCGATCTTCACGACGCCCCCATCGACGGCCGCAATCGTGAGGCTGATGCCGTCGATCGTGATCGAGCCCTTGTAAGCCAGGTACCGCTGCAGGTCGCGTGGAATCCTGACGAGCAGTTCCCAATTTCCATCGCCCAGCTCATGCAGGGATTCGAGAGTACCCGTGCCGTCGACGTGCCCCTGCACGATGTGCCCGCTCAGCCGTGTCTGCAGACTCACGGGCCTTTCCAGATTCACAGAGTCATTCGCGCGGAGATCGCGCAGGCTCGTGCGGTCGAGCGTCTCCGGCGACAGGTCGGCGGAGAAACCATCCGGATGCACCTCGACTGCCGTGACGCAAACGCCGTTCACAGCGATGCTGGCCCCCAGTGTCATATCGGCCATCACGAGCGCGCACCGCAGGGCGAGGCGCGCGCCGCTCTTCAGCGGCGTGAATTCCGCAACGGTCCCCAGTTCCTCGATTATCCCGGTAAACACCTAGACATCCCTCCGCACGTACGCATCTTTTCGGACGTAGGCTTCTACCGCAAACTCATCGGGAGGAATCGGATGCAGCTTTGTCCTCTCCAGCAGAATGGCGTCCGCGCGCCGCATGCGCCCCGTGCCCCCGGCCATCGGCAGCGACTGCAGCCCGCCCAGGATCTTTGGCGCGTAGTAAAGGAATACCTTGTCGACTGCCCCGCTCTCCAGCGCCGCCCAGTTTACTTTGCTGCCGGCTTCGATCATCACCGAAAGACACTTCCGCTCGCCGAGCAGAGCGATCACATCCCGAATGTCCACACGTCCGCGCGGGCCATCGAAAATCCGCACTTCGATGCCGCGATTCTCGAGCGCACGTCTCCGCTCCGCCGATGCGGCCGACGTCGCCGCCACAACGAGATCTCCCACCGCGGTTTGCACCAGTCGCGATTCCAGCGGCAGCCGAAGCGTCGAATCGAGCACTACGCGCAACAGCGGACGCGCCCTTGGCAATCCGCTGCGGTCCGTCAACTGCGGATCGTCGGCCAGCGCCGTGCCGATCCCGGTGACGATCGCATCCGAAGCGTGCCGCAACCCCTGCACATGCGCGCGCGCCCGCTCGCTTGTGATCCAGCCGCTGTTGTCTTCCGGAGCCGCGATCTTCCCATCGAGCGTCGACGCGGATTTCAAGGTCACCAGCGGCCGCCCCGTTCGCATGAAATGGAAAAACGCTTCGTTCAGCGTCTCGCCTTCGGCCTGAAACTCGGTTGCCATTTCGATCGCAATTCCTGCGGCTCTCAACCTGCGGAATCCCTCGCCTGCAACCAGAGGATTCGGATCGGAGGTCGCCGCTACGACCTTCGCCACGCCCGCCGCGATCAGGGCCTCTGCGCACGGCGGCGTCCGCCCGCTGTGAGCGCAGGGCTCGAGCGTAAGGTAGACGGTTGCACCGCGAGCTTCTCCCCCGGCTTCCTCCAGCGCCAGAATTTCCGCGTGCTTCACGCCATCCCACGTATGGAAGCCCCGGCCCACAACCCTGCCGGCGAGGACAACCAGAGCGCCCACCATTGGGTTGGGGGTCGCCAGCGCTACACCTTGCCTCGCCAGCGCAAACGCCTCGCGCATGTAATCGGACGTCATTGCGCCTGCTTCACTGGGCAAAAAGTGAGTCGATGAATGCATCGGGATCGAACGGCATCAGATCCTCCACCTTCTCGCCGACTCCAATGAAACGGATCGGCAGCGCCAGCTCGCGCGCGATCGCCACGATCACCCCGCCCTTCGCCGTTCCATCGAGCTTGGTCAACACAATGCCTGTAACGCCGGAAGTTTCCGTGAACTTGCGCGCCTGTTCCAGCCCGTTCTGCCCCGTCGTCGCATCGAGCACCAGCAGCACTTCGTGCGGCGCGTCCGGAATCACCCGCGACGCCGTGCGCCGCATCTTCTCCAGCTCAGCCATCAGATTCGTCTTCGTTTGGAGGCGCCCTGCCGTATCGACAATCAGGTAATCGGTCTTCGCTGCCTTCGCCGCCTGCATGGCGTCGAAAACCACCGCCGCCGGATCCGCACCCGTATTCTGTCGGATCACGCGCGTATCCGTGCGCTCGCCCCAGACCTGCAACTGCTCCACCGCAGCCGCGCGGAAGGTGTCGGCCGCGCACAGCAGCACCGAATGCCCCTGGGCTTTCAGATGCGATGCCAGCTTCCCGATGGTCGTGGTCTTCCCCGCCCCATTGACGCCAACTACCATAATCACCGCCGGCGGCTCATCCACCCACGCCAGCGGACGATCGTTGCCCTGCAACACTTCCAGCAGATACTCGCGGATCAGCCCGCGCAGCTCGCTCGAATCCCCCACCAGCCTGCGATCGACGCGTTCGCGGATGCGCTCCAGAATTTCATTGGTCGTCGTGACCCCTATATCGGCGCTGATGAGCGTGTATTCCAGCTCTTCGAGAAGCTCTGCGTCAATCTGCTTGCGCCCGGAGATGACGTCCTCGATGCGCGAAACCAGTCCCTCGCGCGTCTTCTGGACGCCGCTTTTCAATTTATCGAGTAGCGTCGGCTCCTGCTCGACCGAGCCGAATAGCGTTTGAATCATGTTTCATTCGATGGTAGCGTGATACGGATGGTGACGATTCCGCCCGCATCCGTCAAATAGCCTTACGCCCTGAGAC
>DATAZF010000284.1:0-5798 GCA_036272235.1 Bryobacteraceae bacterium
TACCAGGTCTACACGGTCGCCATCTGGTTCGGGTTCAGCGGAAAGATGAAAGACAGCTTCTGCTACATCACCACGCACGCGAAGCACGTGAATCTCGGCTTCCCGCGTGGCGCAACACTGCCCGATCCGAATCGCGTGCTGCAAGGCGATGGCAAAGCGATGCGTCACATCAAATTCCACAGCGAGGGCGATCTGGAGCGTGCATTTGTGCGGCGCTACATTCGGGTAGCGATGGAACAGGTGGGTGCAGCCGCGCCAGGCGGAACCGGTAAGAGCGTCATCAAGAGCGCAAGAGACACTGCACCTGAGATGGAGATCGGGCGAAGGAGCCGTTCCACCACGAGGAAACGATCCTCCACGAAAATCAAACCATGAACATTCGACCTGCGTCCCGATTTGCCATCCTCCTGCTTTCTCCGCTCCTGGTCTTCCGCCTCGCCGCTGCCGACAAAACCACCGCGAAGAACTTTTATGTCGAGCCACCCACTTTGATCTCGCTCGGCTTCGAATGGCAGATCGACGGCGACGACAACCGGAACGCTTCGGTCGCCGTTTCCTGGAGAAAAAAGGGAGACCAGGCATGGCATGAAGGGCTGCCGTTTCTCCGGATCGGAAACGAGCGCCTGAATGAAAACGCAATCCAGTTCGTGACGCCCAACATGCTGGCGGGCAGCATCTTCGACCTGGAGCCCGGCACCGAATACGAATGCCGCTTTGTCTTGTCCGACCCCGATGGCGTCACCGGCAAATCCGCGAACGTGATTACCGTCAGGACCCGTCCCGAGCCGAAACCCGCGGCCGGCGGCAGGATCTTTCACGTCTATCCTCCCGATTTCAAGGGCGAGAAGCAGCAGCCCGCATTCACCGGATTGATGGCGGCATACAACACCGGCGCATCGCACTCGGACAACTTCAATACTTACCCGCCTCGCGTGCAGCCTGGCGATATCATCCTTGTCCATGCCGGTATCTATCAGGACGACCGCTTCAAATATGGAGGTGGCGGCGCCGGCGGGACCGCCCCATCCGACGGGACTTACTATCTGACCCAGAGCGGCACCGCCGAGAAGCCTATCGTAATCAAGGCGGCGGGAGACGGCGAGGCCATCTTCGACGGCGATGGGAATTTTAATCTCTTCAACGTCATGGCGGCCAATTACAACTACTTCGAGGGTCTTACGATTCGCAATACGGACCTCGCATTCCTCGCGGGGTTGAAGCACATCGCCGGAGCAGGTGGCATCACGATTCGAAAGTGCCACATCGAAAACGTCGGAAGGGCTTTCTATTCGGACTGGTCCGGATCGAAAAACTTTTACATCGCGGATAACGTCATCACAGGGCGGTTTCCGGCAGATCACCTGATGGGCTTCACCGGACGCACGTGGCAGAAGTACGGGCCGAGCCCGAAGCTGGTGTCCGAATACGCCATCAAAGTTTATGGATCCGGCCACGCCGTCGCTTACAACTCAATCGCGAACTTCCACGACGGAGTCGATGTCGCGACTTACGGAAATCCCGACGGATCTCCGGATCCGATTCGCGACCGCCTCCCTGTGTCGATCGATTTCTACAACAACGACATCAGCAACATGGAGGACAACTGCATCGAATCGGACGGCGGCGCATACAACATTCGCGTCCTGCGAAACCGCTGCTTCAACCACGGTCACAGGGCCTTGAGCGTACAGCCGATGTTCGGCGGCCCCGTCTATTTCATCCGCAACATCGTGTACCATGCTCCCGAAGGCGGCGCGGTCAAACTAACGGCGAGTTCGTCCGGCGTTGTGTTCTATCACAATACGCTGATTGCTCCCGTTAAGCCGATGCTGGGAGCAATCTCCAACATTCACTTTCGCAACAACCTGATTCTGGGAAAGAGTGAAACGTCCGAGACGTTCGCGGTCGAGACTTACACGAATTATTCCAGCTCCGACTACAACGGCTTCCGTCCGAACGAAGGCGCGGAGTTCTCTTTCGAGTGGATGTCGCCGCCCTTCGGCATTCTTTCACGTTATGCCGCGAAGCCGGGATTGTCGCCGCAGGAGCGCATAAAAGAAGAGGCCGGGTCGAAGGAAGACAGAAAGTTCAAGACGCTGAAAGAATTCAGCGAGGCCACCGGACAGGACCGGCACAGTGTGCTCGTTGATTACGACGTCTTTCAAAAAGTGACGCCGCCCGATCCTGCCGACCCGCGTATTCTCTACAAGCCCGCGGATTTCGATTTCCGGCTTCGCCCTGGGTCGGTCGCGGTGGATGCGGGAACGCGGCTGCCGAACGTAAACGACGGTTTTTCCGGCAAGGCGCCGGATCTGGGCGCTTACGAAGTGGGACAGGCGATTCCGCACTACGGCCCCCGTTAGAGCGCTTTCACAACGTGCGGAGATAACTCGTCGGAAGCAGGCGCATCCACCAGATCCAGGCCCGGCTGCGAACCGACCGCCATCCCGCTTGCAACGGCCCGGTTCAAATCGATCGCCGGCGACGGTATCAGCCGCGCGGGTTCGCCATTGAGCGTTTGCGGTGCGAGCCCAATCGGTTTTGCCCGCAGTGTTGGGCCGGAGAATCGACGACCGGGCCACGACGCCAGGAGACTTTACCAGGGCCGTTCGCTGATTCTCACATCGCGGTTGCATATGACGCGCGGCGGTCTCCGGGCTGGAAAGAGTTGCAATCTGAGTCCATGGTCGAATCGTAATAAGATCAGGCCCAGATGATCCTTTATCGCGCCACTGGTATCTTTTTTGCGCTCGCGTTTGTTTTGACCACCGAGGCATATGCAGGGCCGGCCAGGCTTGACGGTCACTGGCAGGGCGTAATGGAAAGGGAAGGCGCGGCATTGACAGTGCGCTTCGATTTCCAGACCCAGGCCGGGATGGTAACGGGCCGCTTCACATCCGAAACCCAGCGAGCAATGGAATACCCTCTCGACGGCGTTTCATATTTGGAGCCGAAGCTGCATTGGAAGCTCGGCGACTCCCTGGTATTCGACGGCGTGGTCTCGCCCGAATCGATTTCCGGGACTTTCCAGGACGGACAGGCGCGGGGGACCTTTTCTCTCAAGCCGGTAAAGCTGGAAGCACCGCCGTACAGCCGCGAAGACATAATTTTCCGAAATGGCGGGGTTATTCTCTCCGGAACGTTGCTACGTCCGAAATCCGCCGGTCTGCACCCCGGGGTCGTTTTCCTGCACGGAAGCGGCGACGAAAGCCGGTGGGGCACCTCGTTTTTCCTTGCCGATCGGTTCGCCCGGCACGGCGTCGCTGCACTGGTGTTCGATAAGCGCGGGGCAGGCCAATCCACCGGGGACTGGAAAAAAATCACATATCAGGTTCTCGCGGAAGACTACATGGCCGGCATCCACTTTCTTGCGCGCCAGTCAGGAGTCAATCCGAAGCAGGTCGGTATCTACGGACATAGCCAGGGAGGAACGATATCGCCGATAATCGCCTCCAGGCCCGGCGCTGTCGCATTCGTGATCGCCGCGGCGGCAATTGGAACGGGTCCTTTATACACGCAAGACCTTTACCGGACACGAAATGAACTTCTGGACAACGGCCTTTCTGAACCAGAGCTCTCGCGGGCGATGAATCTGTACAGCCGATGGTTGAACGTCGCGCGCACAGGGGAAGGATGGGGTGAACTGGATCGCGCGATGGCGGAAGCCAGGAGCGAAAAATGGTTTGATCAACTGGAACTGCCTGGCCGGAAGGATGACTGGCTCTACAAGTGGTATCCCCCGGTCGGCAACTTCAATCCATTGCCGCTGTGGGAGCAGGTCAAGGTCCCGGTGCTGCTCATTTATGGTGAGCGCGACAGGAACACGCCGGTTGCGCCGAGCCTTGCGGGCATAGGCGAGGCGCTGAAAAAAGCGGGTAACTCAGATTTCACTCCTCTGATTATTCCCGGCGCCGCACATAATCTGACCATTCAGTGGCAACCAGGAGAGCCATTTTTCTGGTGGCATGCCGCTCCAGGGTATTCGGATTTGTTAACTGCCTGGGTGAAAATGCGTTTCCCGGAGAAATGATCGTAGACGATTGCGCAATGCAAACGCGCAACGACGGATTTTCATTGAGCAGGAGAGGCAACCGAGCGATATGCGGACGCAACGCCGGCTTTCTCCAAAATCGGGGTGCTCATCCGGAATCTGGTCTTCGGTCATGCGGGCGCCCAGCCAGCCGAGGGGGCCGCGTCCCGAATAGCGGCGGGATGTTTTCCCCTTTCTGCCGCATTGGATAAGTAACGGGGGAGAGTGATCGGAGCGTATTGCGCGCCCGGCGGATTGCGACTAATACGAGCAAAAGGCAAAGCTGGTCATCGCGCGATTCAGGGTGAGCTTCATGATTCTGACAAGACCAGGCATGCCAACTCCTTCATATGAAGCGGAGTCGGCCATTCGACCGCCGCTGCCAGTTTCCAGAACGTGCGTCATTCGGGAGCAATCCAGTAAGTAGCCGAAGCCTTTCGCGTATTTGGCGAAGTTGAGTATAATGGCACGCAACCAACTTTTTTTAACCGTGAGGAGCGATTCGCATGTCAACTGACGATCCCCGTGCTGGAAAACGAATTCTCCGTGTGGTCCTGGCCGTATTCCTCTGCGCGGTATGTGCCTCCGCCCAGTTTGGGAGGTCCCGCGCAGGGAGCCCGATCAAAAACGATAACTTTACCTACAACGGCCAGAGCTATCAAATCGTGGTGTTAAACGGACAGCCGATGCAGGTCAAGCTAAACAATCAGATTCTGTTGATGGTCAACAACGGAGTGGTCATTGGTTACCCCGGGTTGGATGCCAATTTAATCGAAGGCGCAAAGGGTGCACTGAAAGCATACGAGACCGCGAACGGAATCGTGCCGCCGGGTACGCCTCCGGCGTCTGCAGCTCCCACGCCCGCAACCCGCCAGTTGGCGGCGCCGAATGCCGCCAATAGTCTCACGGTGGATGGGGTGATCTCGCTGATTGACGCGGGGATCTCCGCCGACCTGATCATTGGCAAAATCCAGAAGAACGGCCAGACCTTCGACCTGAGTACCGAAGATATGATTCGCCTGAAGAAAGCAGGGGCCAGCGATGCAGTGATTAAGGCCATGATGAGCGCCACGCCTGCTCCGGCGGCCGCTTCCGCCGCTCCCGTGGCGGGCCCGAATGCCGCGGTTGCGCCGTCGGTTGACGTTGCTCCGAATCCGGTGGCCGAAAACCCTAACATGGGCAAGCTCAAAAAAGAGGGATTCATGGCGACCATTGGGCATGGTGTCTCGAACGCCCTGAATGGAAAATCCGTCATTGACAGGCTAAGCATGCGAAACATCTTGCCGCAATGGGACCCGAACCAGAAGGTGAGTGGGCAGTATCCTCATATTGCCATCACGGTGCTTTCCGCGCCGATGGGATGGACGGACGATTACCGGGTGGTTCTACGGAAGAATAACAACAATAAGCTCATACATTCCTGCTTCAAGCTGAAGGCGGTGGTCTGGCTGGATGCGGCTCGCTCGAAGACGACGGACGAGTTCGATTGGTGCATCGACGAAGACATGTACATGAGCGAGCTTCAGCCGACTTACCTGTATAGCCTCGCTGCAACCAGGGCCGAGTACGGCCAAACCACCGGCGTCAACCGGACCGATGGTCCTCAACCCCCGGACAAGCTGCTGCCCAACGATCGCGCAACGCTCGACATGGAGGCAAAGACCAATCCCCAGGGTGCAAGCAAAGACCTGAACCTGGATGGGAACAGTCTGTTTGCAATCATGTTTGCCAACGTGCGGAAGGATCTAGGTGAAACCCTGGGATCGGA
>DATAZF010000285.1:0-5963 GCA_036272235.1 Bryobacteraceae bacterium
GGTTCTTTGTTTTCCCGCGACAAGATCGCCAGCGCCACATTGCGTCGTCGCTTCAGCCAGATTAAGTGGCATTGTTTGAAATCTGGCGGGAGCCGTTGCGTTTGATATTCTCCGGGTGATGTCGTCGTCGGCCCGGGCGAAGCAGGATCCTGCGGAATTCACTTTGGCGGAGGCTTCCGCGGCCGTCCGAACGCGAACGATTTCGCCAACGGAGCTCACTCACGCGTGTCTCGCGCGCATCCGCCGACTGAATCCGGTGGTGAATGCGTTTATCACCGTGACCGAGTCCGAGGCCCTGGATCAGGCCCGCGAGCTGGAAGCCGAGCTCTCGCGAGGTCAATGGCGCGGACCGCTGCACGGAATTCCTGTCGCACTAAAGGACCTCATCGACACGGCTGGAATCCGCACAACCGCCGCCAGCGCGGTCTTCGCGGACCGGGTGCCGGTGATGGATGCCGAAGTCGTCCGGCGGCTCCGGGAACAAGGTGCGATCCTGCTCGGCAAGCTCAATCTCCACGAGTTTGCTTACGGCGGGACTTCGGATGTCACCCACTTCGGGCCGGTCCGGAATCCGTGGAATCTGGAATACAGTCCGGGAGGCTCATCCGGCGGTTCGGGCGCGGCCCTGGCGGCGCGCATGTGCTTCGGCGCAGTGGGGACGGACACGGCGGCTTCGATTCGGACGCCGGCTTCCTGCTGTGGAATTGCCGGGATGAAGCCGACGTACGGGCGAGTGAGCACGCGCGGCGTAATCCCGCTCTCGTGGTCGCTCGATCACGTAGGGCCGATGTGCCGGACGGTCGAGGATACCGCGCTTATGCTGGAGGCGATCGCGGGCTTCGACCGGGCGGATGCGGCATCGATTGATGCACCGGTGCCGCGTTACTCGGAAGTGATCGGGAAAGCGTCCACGCGTTTGCGGATCGGGTTGCCTCGAAAACTCTACTGGGAAGATCTCGATTTGGAAGTGGAAAGCACCACCCGAGAGGCCCTTCGCGTGCTCGCGGAACTTACAGCCGGCATGACGGAAATGCAATTGCCCGCAGTCGATAATCTGACGATCGCCGACGCGGAAGCCTACGCGTTTCATGAGCCGTTCCTCAAGGAATCCGCGCATTTGTATTCAGCGCCGATTCGCGAGCGCCTCGTCGCCGGCGCCAGCATTACGTCAGCAGCCTACATCGGCGCCCGACGTGAGTTGGAGCGGTGGCGCAGGGAAATCGACGGGGCTTTCGCCGATGTGGATGCGATTGTGACTCCGACGATGCCTGTCAAGCCGGTGAAGGTCGGCAGCGGTTCCGACCTGGCGCTGATCCGCAATACGAATGCATTCGACGTTTACGGGCTGCCGACGATCTCGGTGCCGTGCGGCTTCTCGTCGGAGGGGCTGCCGATCGGTCTGCAGATCACCGGGCGCCGGTTGGACGAGAGCACAGTGTTTCAGCTGGCCCATGCGTACGAACAGGCGGCGGGATTTTTCAGACTCGCGCCGCGGTTGGAGTAAGATCCATGGCAGACGAAAAGCCTCCCGCGGGATTACGGCCGGCAACGGACGTACTGGTGCGAGGCTTCGATCCAAGGCTCTCGGTTGGTTCCGCGAGACCCGCGGTCTTTCGCAGCTCGACATACGTTTTTTCCAGTCCGGAAGAAGCGGAGCGGGCGTTCGACGTTATGGGCGGGCGCGCGGCGGCGACTCCGGGCGAGAGCCTCGATCTCATCTACTCGCGCTTCAATCATCCGAACGCGGAGATTCTCGAGCAGCAGATCCTGCCGCTCGAACCGGAGGCGCAGGCGGCTGCCGTCTTCAATTCCGGAATGGCGGCGATCATGACGGCGCTGCTGGCGGTTGTGCGGCCGGGCGACACCATTGCGTTCACTGTTCCGGTTTACGGCGCGACGCAGACGTTCATCGCGGATTTCCTCAGGGAGTTCGGGGTTGAGAGTGTTGCGGTGTCCGCCGGCCAGACGAAGCAGGTTGCCGATGCGATCCGGACGACGAAAAATCTGCGGGTCGTGATGATCGAGACGCCGGCCAATCCGACGATCGTGATGACGGATATCCGGCAGGCCTGCGAGGCGGTGGGAAGCATCGCCGGACCCGATGGCGGGCGGCCGCTGGTGATGGTCGACAACACCTTTCTCGGACCCGCGTTCCAGCATCCGCTGGCGCTCGGAGCCGATGTGTCGCTCTATTCCGCGACGAAGTATCTGGGTGGTTACAGCGACATCATCGGTGGGCTGGCGCTGACGCGCGACCCGGGATTAATGAAGAAGATTCGATCGAAGCGGAGCCTGTTCGGGAACATCCTGCAGCCAGATGAATGCTGGATTCTGAACACACGGCTCTCCACCGTGGCTCTGCGCATGAACCGTCAGAGCAAGAGCGCGCAGAGGATCGCGGAGACGCTGGCGCGGCATCCGAACGTGGAGAAGGCGTACTATCCGACGCTGTTTGAGGATGCGGAACAGCGGCGTATTTTTAAAGCGCAGTGCGATTTCCCGGGGGGCATCATCTCGCTCGATATTCGCGGCGGAAAGGCCGCGGCGTTCGATTTCCTGCGTAAATTGAAGATCGCGCGCAATGCGGTTTCGCTGGGCGGGGTCGAGACGCTGGTGTGTCATCCGCGAACGACAACGCATTCGAGCTGGAGCACTCAGGACCTCGACGACGGATCGATCGGAGAGGGGCTGGTCAGGATTTCGGTGGGTACGGAAGACTGGCGCGACTTGCTGGCCGATTTTGAGAACGCGTTGGGATAAAGCGGCAAGGTCCAGGGTTAGGATCTGGTCTGCATCGAGAGAGATACGACGAAGTGGTTCGACGCAGAGGGCGGGCCGCAGGGATGGTCGAGCCTGGGCGGACGCATCGCCGGCAGCCCGGTCGCGTGGCCGTCTTTGTTGAAGGAACTGACGCAACGATGTGGACGATCGAGCAGGCGACGGCAGGTTCCTCGAACCAGGAAGCCGCCGACATCGCCGTCCGCGCGAAGGGCGCCGAAGAGATATATAATCGCCCGCAGAATGAAAACTGTTGCGGCGGCGATCCTGTTCTCAGCTTCGGTGGCGAGCGCGCAGTGGTTTGGATATCCGACGCCGGGGATCCCGCGCACGGCGGGTGGCAAACCGAATCTGGCCGCCCCCGCGCCGACAGCGACGGATGGGCATCCGGATTTGTCGGGTGTGTGGAGTCCGGATGCGCGGCCGCTGCAGGTGATCGCGCCGGATGCGAGCATTCCATTTCAACCGTGGAGCAAAAAGCTGACGGAGGAGCGGGCGAATGGGGCGCGCGGCAAAGATGATCCGGCTGCCTATTGCGTGCCAGGCATGCCGAAGCTGGTGGTGCTGCCGTATCCGTACAAATTCGTGCAGGTACCCGGGATGATGCTGATGCTCTACGAAGGCTTCACGACATACCGGCAGGTGTTTACCGACGGGCGCACGCTGCCGAGAAATGCCGAGCCTTCGTGGCTGGGTTATTCAGTGGGCAAGTGGGATGGCGACACGTTCGTGGTGGATACGATTGGCGTCAACGAGCGCACGTGGCTGGATAATGCGGGGCGTCCGCACTCCGATGCGATGCATTTGACGGAGCGGTATCATCGGCGCGACTTCGGCCATCTGGATATGAAGTTGACGATCGACGATTCCAAGGCGTATACGAAGCCGTGGTCGGTAGATGAAAACGCCGTGCTGCTGCCGGATACGGATTTGCTCGAATACATTTGCAGCGAGGACAACAAAGACGTCCCGCACCTGGTCGGAAAGTGACCGTGTCGCTTATTTGACCGGGATAAACCTCTGTACCCGCTCGCCGGCGAACACCTCACCTGTGTAGATGGCGCCTTTGGAATCCACCGCGATCATGTGAAGGCCGAAGAACTGGCCCCCGTTCTCACCCATACTCCCCATCTGGCCGACGACGTTGCCATCCTCGCGATTGAGGAACCAGATGTGGTTATTCGTGAGGTCGGATATATAAAGCAATCGCTGCGCCTTGTCCGGTGAAAACATCACGCCGCCGGTCGACCCGCCGACACCGGTTGTCGGCGCGAGGATGAACTCCCTGACGAACTTGCCTTGCTTCGTGGTGACGTCGATCCGGTTTGCGTTTCGGTCCGCGGCATAGACCAATCCGTCGTGCGAAATATTGAGCGTGAGGTGACCGCGGAATTCCTTCGGCATCGGTCCGCCGGGAGTGTATGCGCGGTCCGCGTCGTCTGTGCTCATTTCGGCGAGTGCGTGTCCATAGGCTCCCCAGCCGCGCTTGAACGCCAGGGTGTCGAGGTCGAAGACCATGACGCGGCCGCCGAGGTAATTATCAGCGGCGTAGAGTTCGCGCGCCGGTTCATCGAGGCGTATTTCTTCGATTCCTCCGACGATCATCGGCGTGGTCGGAGGATACTTCGCGCGGAAAGCGGCAGTCGCGGCTGCGCGGGCGGACTGAGCCTGAGTATTGGGTTGAGCGCCTCGCCCGGCCGGGGGAGTCAGAAATCCCGCCACAGCACCAGCGCTGCCGCGGCCTGGCGTGTGGGAGGGAATCTGAGCGGGGCTGTCGCCGCCCGCCGAACCCGGCGGTCTTTCGGGCGTGCGCGGAACTTCGCCAACCACTTTGCCGTTCGCGGGATCGTACTTCCGCACGGTGTCCTGGCCGATGTAGACGAACCCTTTGGTGTCCACCGCCATGCCGTGGCCCTGGGGCGCGTCGAACGAGCCGATAACGTTACCTGTCTTGTCGATGTGGATCATCGCGGGCGGCCGGACACAGCAATCCGCAAGCGGCGGCGTCAGCTCGGCCTCAAGCTCGATATCGGTGAGATCATTCGGACGGTCCAGCACCCAGACGTTGTCATCTTTATCCACTGCCAGCCCGGTGACGCCGCCCAGTTTCCACTTGTTGGGCAGGGGTTTGGGCCAGGATGGGTCGAACCGGAACTTTGGCACCGCCGGCCGCTGCGCTTCCAGCGAGACGCATAACGCCAGTATGGTGAGGGCGGATGCGGGCTTCATGAGAGAGCTATTTGCCGACCAGATGTTGCCCCGCGTGGTCGTTTTCCTGGCAGACAAACTCGATGAGATCGGTGTCGAGCATGATGCGATGGTGCACGGTAACGGTCCACGGCCTGGTGTAGGCCTTTGGATCGTCGATGGTGACCGCGGTCTCGAGATGGCCGAAGTCGACGCGGCGCATCCTCTCAATGATCGTGCCGGACTCCGTCAACGGGCTGCCTTCGACGTCGAGCCAGCCGAGATCGCGGAAGCCTTTGGACTCCACGACGAGCGTGTCGCCTTCCCAGTGCCCGACCGAATAGCCGTACCACCAGGGCTCGGCATCTTTGGGGAGAGGACGGCCATCGGTGAAGATCTGCCGCAAACCGGAATTCGCCTCGTAGATGATGACGACAACTTCCGGGGTCTGAATGATCTTGCGCGGCTGGCCATGGGTGTGAAGCTGCATCACGCCGAGCGGCAGGCAATGCGCGTCGGGATTGTCCTTGCTGTTTTGCTCGACACGTTGCCGGTGGAGCTCGGCGGCCCAGGGCTGGAACGGGAGGCCGTCTTTGAAGGAGGCGCCGAGGTTCCAAAACTGACTTCGGCGGACGGCGAGCGGCACGATATCCGCCGGTGCGGCTGGGTTCGCTGCGGGAGGAGGCGTGGCGGCAGTCGGAGGTGTCTCATTCGGGGGGCGCATGTACTGCCAGACGCCAGAAAGATCAGGCTTGCCGTTGGCGGCTTTGGGCGCCGGTCCTGTCAGGTTTGGCTTGCCTTCGGCGGTTTTGGGGACGCCGGGGGTCGGGTAGGCGGGCCACTGGGCGAAGAGCGATGAAGCGGCCGTAAGCAGTACGGCGGCGAGCGCTGCGTGCGAGGGAATCGAAGCCGGCATTGTCTTCAGTGCTTTCGGGCGGATGACCAACAATCAAACTACTCTCGGCTGAGAACGCTGTCAATCGGCGTGTGGCTCAATT
>DATAZF010000286.1:0-13638 GCA_036272235.1 Bryobacteraceae bacterium
GGAGGCAAGCCGGCGGTTGTGGGTCCGCCATCCTCGCCGCGCTCCGGTGTCCACTGGATCGCGAAATCGAAGTTGCCTGAAAGACCTGTTTTGTCGATGACGGGCCGGTCCAGTGCGTACGAAAGCTGGCTGGCGAAAGTCGCCGAGGTGTTATTCGTAAGTTCAATCGAGCCGGTTGAGACCCGCACGACTGGCCTGGCTTTGGCATCCTTCGCCGTCGGAACTTTCGACCCATTGCGGTCAACGACAATTTCATAAACCGGTATGTTCCTGGTGTCTGAATGGGTGTGGAGTTGAAAGCGGTCTTCGAGCAGAGCTCGGAGCATGGGCCGAATTTGGTCGTCCGAAGCCGCTCGGCTGGGCTTTGCCTGCACGTCCCATCGCCTGGCAGCCACCCAACCGGGACCGCCAACAAAGCGAAAACCCTGTACGTTATACGCCGTCATCATCAGCCTTTTGAGCGTAATCCCAGTCGCGTAAAGCGCGCCGTCGGGCTCAATTCGAAATGCATAGCGAAAGTCGCTGTCGGTATTCGGCTTGATTGATGCCACCTCGTACTTCGGTCGCTCCGGGCCGCCCTGTCCGTAGCCCGCCAGGGCGGTCATCAGGAGTAGAATTGCGGGCCTCATTGCTGTAGTCGTTCCCGAAAACATCTTAAGCTGCATTCGAATTTGCCCGCGTGCGAACTACGCACAAGCCCGGCAGGCCGGAGGACAGAAGACAGGCTTGCAGGCTTTGAAGTTAGCGCTAAAATATGGATGAAGGATAAGGCCAGCAATGAGCGTTCTGGTAGTCGTTGGTATCGCCTTCCTTGTCGCCTTGAGGCTGATAACAATTTTGCCTGGTATGGCAGCGAAAGGTGAGTGGTTTCCCAGAACATGGCGGCTTTGGGCATTGGGCGAGCATCGCAACGGCAAAACGCCAAAATCAAAGAACGTGATTATGTAGTTTTCGCGCCTCTTTTTTGCATAACGAATCCGTGACGCGCGGGATCTCGGTCCTATAGCGGTGGTTCCATCGGCAGCGCCAGCGGTGGCTCACGCAGAAAACTCAACCGGCTCATCTGTTCCACGGCTTCCCGGATTGCCTGCTCCGAAGACGGCTCGACCGTAATCACAAACGGTAAATTGTGCTTCGTATCGCTCGGGAGTTGCAGGACAGCCTCCAGACTGATCTGCTTTGCTGCCAGAATGCGGGCCAACTCCGCGATAATGCCAGGCCGATCCTCCACCCGGAACCTTAAGTAATAAGGACGATGCTGCAAGGTGATCGGAACGGGCTTATATTCGCCCAATCGCTCGTGCGCGAAAGGCGATACACGCTCGGGGCTGCCGGAACGGATCTCCCGCGCCACGCGCATCATGTCACTTACTACCGCAACGCCTGTCGGGCTGGGGCCGGCGCCGCGCCCATAGTAGAAAGTATCCGCGCCGAAGTGCCCTTTCACCCACACGGCGTTGTATGCGCCGTGCACACTGGCAAGAATAGTCGATTGCCGGATCAGCGCCGGCCGCACCGAAAGGATCAGTCCGCGCTCCGTCTGCGTGGCGGCGCAAACCAGCCGGATGGTGTGGCCGAGCTGGTGCGCATAGTCAAAATCCTGCGCAGTGATGCGGCGGATGCCCTCAACGAAGATGTCGCCGGGGGTGATGCGTTCGCCGAATGCCAGCGCCGCGAGTATCGCCAGTTTGGATCGCGCATCGTAACCGTCAACATCGGCGCTCGGATCGGACTCCGCATATCCCAGGGCCTGCGCTTCTGCAAGGATCGATTCGAACGACTCGCCCCGGCGCTCCATTTCCGTCAGGATGTAGTTGCTGGTGCCGTTCAAAATGCCCGCAATCGCCACGATACGATCGCCTGAAATACCTTCGCGAAGCACGGCGTGAATGGGAATCCCCCCCGCCACACTGGCTTCCATGGCGAGATTGATCCTGGCTTTGATGGCCTGGTCCCATATCTCCGCGCCTCGAAGAGCCATCAGCTCCTTATTCGCGGTCACGATCGATTTCCTGTGCGCGATTGCGCCTTCTATGATCTCGCTGGCTACGGTGGTTCCGCCGACCAACTCGGCGACAACATCCACATCCGGCCGGGACACGATATCGCGCCAGTCGGTGATGCGGGCAACATTGCCGAGTCCGGCGGGGAGGTCTTTCGCTGCAACCGAACGGCTGCAGACCGCTGTCACGCGCAATCGGAAACCGAGCTTGAGGGCAATCTGATCGGCATTGCCTGCCAGGATCGCAAGGGCGCCCGCGCCCACACTTCCGAGGCCGATCACGCCTATGTTGACATCGTCCATGAGTCTTTCCGGTATGATACCGAAGTGGGGGACTTTCCAATCGATTCCCGCATTCGCCGGGCGCTCCTGCTGCTGGTACCGGCGGCTCTGGCTTCATCGCGGCTTGTCGCGCAGAAAAGCCCCGAGCCCACTACCGACGACCCCGAAGACCTCCGCCTGCCCAACGGCAAAAGGCAGAAGGACGAGATTCTCAAAGCCGAATACGAGAGGAACGTCAAGGATGCCCAGGAACTTATCGGTATCGCCAAATCGTTCGAAGAGGATTTGGAAAAGGACGATCGTTTCGTGCTTTCACTGTCTTCATTGAAAAAGCTTGACGATATCGAGAAGCTGACGAAGCGCATTCGCGGCCGGATGAAGCGGTTTTGAATGCGAATAACGTTATGACCTTCGAAGAACGGCTGGACCGGCTCGGCGAGCGAACACAGGCAATCGCCGAGAGTCACCGGTTGACTCATCTCGAAGGCGGCGAGCCGGCTTAAGAGAAACACCGCAGGTCCGTGCGTTACAATCCCTTCGATGGCTCTGACGCAGGTCAAATCGCAGTTGATGAGCGCTTCGGAAATCGACCGCACGCTGGTACGGCTCGCGCATGAGATTCTCGAAAAGACGAAAGACCTGGACCAGCTGGCTTTCATCGGGATCCGTCGCCGCGGAGTGCCTCTTGCTCAGCGGCTCGCGGCCAAAATCGCGGCGCTCGAAAAGCGGGAAATTCCAGTCGGGATTCTTGACATCAATCTCTATCGTGACGACCTGAGCACGGTCGATTTCAAGCCGGTCCTCAACGCGACGGAAATCAATTTTCCGGTGCAGGGTAAAGAGATTATCCTCATGGACGACGTTCTCTACACAGGCCGCACTATCCGCGCGGCGCTGGACGGGTTGTTCGACCACGGGCGCCCGGCGCGCGTTCAGCTCCTCGTTCTGATCGATCGCGGCCATCGCGAGTTGCCGATCGAGGCGCGCTATATCGGGCGCACGGTGCAGACTACGGACGATGAAATCATCGAGGTCAAATTTCACGAGATCGACGACATGGAGAAGGTGCTGGTAGTCGAACGAACCAGGCCGGCAGCCGCTTAACTTCGAACTCACCGCATAATGCCAATCAGGGGCGTAAAACCCGCCGGCTTGCTCGACATCGAAAGCCTGGAGCGCACGGAGATCGAAGGCATCCTCGAGCGTGCCCATTTCTTTCAACCGGAGGACGGCCAGCCCTTCCGCAGGCTCGATGCCCTGCGCGGTAAAACCATCGTGAATCTGTTTTACGAGGCGTCGACCCGCACGCGCGTCAGCTTCGAGATCGCGGCCAAACGCCTTGGAGCGGACACGGTCTCGATTGCGGCACAGGGTTCCAGCGCCTCTAAAGGAGAGTCGCTGGTCGACACGCTCAATACTCTGGTCGCCATGCGTCCGAACGCGATCGTGATGCGCCACGCGGCGTCCGGCGCTCCGCATTTTCTGGCGCGCCATTTGCAGATCCCCATCATCAACGCCGGCGACGGCACCCACGAACACCCTACCCAGGCCCTTCTCGACGCGCGCACAATCCTCGACCAGCGGCCCACGCTCGAAGGCCTCCGGGTGGCGATCATCGGCGATATCGCGCATAGCCGGGTGGCGCGATCGAACGTGCACCTGCTCGCGAAATTCGGCGTCGACATTGTGCTTTGCGGACCGCCCTCGCTTCTGCCGGAGGAATTCGAACAACTGGCGCCGGGTGTGCGTCTCGCCTATGAGATGACGGAAGCGATCCGGGACGCCGACGTCATCATGATGTTGCGCGTGCAGCTGGAGCGCCAGCACGAGGCGCCGATGTCCTCAGGTGAATATTTTCGCTTTTATGGCTTGCGCCTCGAACATCTCGCGCTGGCCAAATCCGACGTTATCGTGATGCATCCCGGTCCGATCAATCGCGGACGTGAGCTCAGCTCGGAAGTGGCCGACAGCCAGAGTTCGGTAATTCTCAATCAGGTCGAAAACGGCATCGCCGTGCGAATGGCAGTGCTTGAACGAATTCTCGGCGGCGTGCAATGAAACCTCTGTTAATCACGCACGGCCGCGTCATCGACCCTGCGTCGGGCGGTGACGGTCTTGCGGACATCCTCATCCGCGACGGTCGTATCGAATCGGTCGGAACGGGTCTGAGCGATCCGGATGCCGTTGTCTTCAACGCGGCCGGCGCGATTGTGGCGCCGGGCTTTATCGACATGCACGTCCATCTTCGCGAGCCGGGCATCGAGCACGCGGAGACGATCGAAACCGGTGCGCGAGCGGCGGCCGCCGGCGGATTCACCACCATCTGCTGCATGCCGAACACTCTCCCGGTGAACGACAGCGCGACCGTAACCAGCTACATCGTGCAGCGCGCGCGCGAAGTGGCTCTGGTGAACGTATTCCCCATTGGCGCCATCACGAAGGGCAGTCTCGGCGAAGAACTGGCCGCCATCGGTTCCATGCGCTCCGCGGGAATCGTGGCGATTTCCGACGACGGGCGGCCTGTGATGAACGCCCGGGTGATGCGCCGCGCGATGGAACTCGCCCGCGCGTTTGATCTGCCCGTCATCGATCATTGCGAGGACCTCAACCTCAGCGCCGGGGGCGATATGCACGAGGGCAGAGAATCCGTGCGCCTCGGGCTGGGCGGAATTCCGTCAGCGTCCGAAGATGTGATGGTGGCGCGCGATCTTCTTCTCGCGGAACTGACAGGCGCGCGTTTCCACGTGGCGCATCTGTCGACCTCGCGCTCCGTGGAAATGGTCGCTTACGCAAAGAGCCGCGGCATCAAAGTCAGCTGCGAGGTCACTCCGCATCACTTTGCGATCACCGACGAGGAGCTCTCCACCTACGACAGCAACTACAAGATGAAGCCACCACTGCGCTGCCGTTACGACGCGGACGCCGTTATTAACGGAATCGCCGCTGGCGTAGTGGACGCCATCGCAACCGACCACGCGCCCCACGCCGGGAACGACAAGATGCAGGAGTTCGAGCGCTGCCCCTTCGGCATCACGGGTCTCGAAACCGCGATCGGGCTTTCGCTCGCGGAGCTGGTCCACAAAGACCGCATCAGCGTGAACAGAATGGTGGAATTGTTCACGACCGGGCCGGCCAATATCCTCAAACTCGACCGTGGAACCCTCGCGCCTGGCGCCCCGGCCGACGTCACGATATTCGACCTCGACTCCCAATGGACGTATGATGTTCAACAGTCGCTCTCGAAAAGCCGCAATTCCCCATTTGGCGGCAGGCGTTTCCGCGGAGGGCCCCTGGCGACGATCGTCGACGGTGAAATCGTATGGAACCGCCCTTAAGTCACGAACCGAGAGTCATCACCGGCGGGCGTCCGCACCGCCCGAACCGTGGGCTGCGTATCGGCCTCATCGGTATCATCATCCTGCTCTTCGCCGCGCTGATCGGCGCGCGCTGGGCGGCGTCGCTGCTGATCGACTACTCATGGTGGAAAGAGGTCGGCCAGGTCAATACATGGATCGATCTCTACGCCTATTCGACGCTGCCTGTCGCTCTGACAACTGTTCTCACGTGGATCGTGCTGCTTATTGCGCACGCGCGCGGTGTGAAGTTCGCCGGCGGCCAGGTCAGCGACTACCCGATTTATTCCAGAATTTCGAGCGTTGTTCTGCTTGTCGTCGCGTTCTTCGTCTCGGACGCCAGCATCGATAACTGGACCGTCCTTCGCTTCGCGGGCAGCCGGGCTCTCAAGAACGTGAATGGTTTCCAGGAGCCCATATTTGGCAAGCCCGTTACGTTTTATCTCTTCGATCTGCCGTTCTGGTCCGACCTGCGCGGTTTCATTTTGGCCGTCGTCATTCTCACGATTCTGGTTTACTGGCTGACCGCGCGCGGCTGGCAGCTGCGGTTCACGCTGCCTGAAATCACCCGTGGACCGCTCGACATTTCGATGCTGCGATTGAGCGGCGGCCTCGAATCGAAGTTCCTGCGCGGCGCGCTTGCCTTCTTCCTGATCGCGCTCGCGGCCCGGTTCTATCTCGCAAGATTCGAGATGGTCTGGAACCAGCATCGCTTTATGGTCGGCATCGACTACACCGATGAGCACTTCGCCCTTCCGATGTACTGGCTGGTGATTGCGGCCCTCGTCGCGGGCGCCGGCCTGGTGATGGCACGGCGCTGGATTGCAACGGCGATCGCGGTGGGGGGCAGTCTGGTGCTTCTCTGGGTGGTGCCTTTGATCGCAAGCGCTCTTTACGTGAAACCCAACGAAATCTCGCTGGAGCGCCCCTACATCCAAACACACATCGAAGCCACTCGCGCCGCTTATGGGCTGGCATCCGCATCTCCCAAAGGCGTTCGAGAGATCGAGATGCATACCGACGCGGCCGCGACCATCGACACTGCGAAACACAAACCGCTGCTCGACAACGTGCGCCTCTGGGACTGGAAGCCTTTCCATGACACGGTAACGCAAATGCAGGCCCTGCGGCCTTATTATGCATTTCACGAGCCGCCGGACGTCGACCGCTACACGATTGACGGCCAATACCGGCAGGTGCTGCTTTCCTCGCGCGAGCTGGATATCACTCAATTGCCGGGGACACAATCGAGCTGGATCAATCCGCATTTTATTTACACGCACGGTTACGGCCTGGTACTGGCCGAGGTCAGCAAGATCACTCCCGAGGGCCAACCGGTATACCTCGTCGAAGATATGCCGCCGCTGGTCAAAACGCCGTCGCTAAAGATCGAGCGGCCCGAGCTCTACTATGGCGAACTGCAGCATGAGCCGGTCTTCGTGGATACGGCGCAGGAGGAGTTCGATTATCCGAAAGGCTCCGACAACGCGCGCACGCGCTACGCCGGCAAGGGCGGATTTCCCATATCGTCGCTGTTAATGCGGGCCGCGGCGGCGCTCGATTTCGGCGACTCCAACATCATCCTTACCGGCTATCTCACCGATCACAGCCGGATGATGATTCACCGCCGCGTGCGCGAGCGCATGCAGTCTTTGGCGCCTTACCTCAACTGGGACAACGATCCCTATATCGTCGTCACGCCCGAAGGGCGGCTGGTCTGGATGATCGATGGCTACACGACATCCGAATCGCATCCGTTCTCGCGCGAGGTCGAAGCCTATGGAGGCATCAACTATATTCGGAACTCCGTCAAGGCCACCGTCGACGCTTACGACGGCGAGACACATCTCTATGTTTTCGACGCCACCGATCCGGTGATCTCGGCCTACCGGAGCCTGTTCCCAACGCTGTACGAGGATGCCGCGCGCATGCCGGCCGGCCTGCGCGCGCATACGCGCTACGCCGAAGAGCTTTTCAGCGTGCAGGCCAATATGTACCGCGTCTACCACATGCGCAACCCGCAATCGTTCTACAACAACGAAGATGTGTGGGAGCTCGCGAGATACTCTTCCGGCCAGAACGCGGAACCCCGGCCGGTGAGCCCAACGTACGTCTTCGCGACGCTGCCGGGCGAGACGAAGCCCGAATTCCTGCTGATGACCACTTTCACGCCGCTCTCGAAAGAGAACCTGATTGGCGTCATGCTGGCGCGCTGCGACGGCGACAAAATGGGAGAGATTGTAGTCCTGCTGCTCTCCAAACAGGAGCTGACACTTGGGCCGATGCAGGTAAGCGCCCGCATTAATCAGGACCAGAATATTTCAAAAGACCTGACGTTGTGGAACCAGCAGGGCTCGCAGGTTCTGCAGGGGCAGACCCTGGTACTTCCGGTCGGCGACACGTTCCTCTATGTCTCGCCCATCTATCTGCAGGCGGTCCAGGCCCGCATGCCGCAATTGAAGAAGGTGGTGCTCGCGGTCGGCAACCGGCTTATTTACGCGGACACGTATGAGGCGGCGCTGGCTCAACTTGGCTCGGGAGAAAGTCCGCCACCGGCCCAGTCCCCGGCGACGCCCGCGGCACCCGCGCAGGCTCCGGCGCCCACTCCGCCCGGACGGATCGACGATCCGCGGATCGACAGCATCCGTCAGCATATGCAGCGCTATCGCGACCTCAGCGCCCAGGGCAAGTGGGTGGATGCGGCTCGCGAGCTGGAGGCGATCCAGAACGAGGTTCGGAAGTGAAGGTACTGCGGGGCCTCGCGGGCGTTGCCGCAGGCTTCGCAGTATTCCTGGCCGCGATGCGCAGCCTCTCGTGGATTGAGGTCGGGCCTGGCGGCCCGGCTCCGGGAAACTATCTCCTCGCCGGCGTAACGATAACGATTGCGGGCGCGCTGTTGGGCGGCTATCTGACCGCCCTCATCGCCGGAGAGCATGAGTTTCCTTACTCCGCGACTGTGGGGCTGTTGATCGTTGGCTTCGCTTTCATCTCCGTGCGCCAGAATGTGGATTCCCGGCCCGGCTGGTACCAGATTGCGCTGGCGGGCTGCGGACCGATCTCGGCGATGATTGGCGCGGGTATTCGTTTACTGACGAAGCGGAAGCAGACGCACCCGCAATAGTTGCGACGCATGCAGACAGACATATACTGTTGGCAATGAATCGCTTGTTCACGCTGGCTCTGCTGCCTTTCCTGTGTCTGGGGCAACCCAGGCCTCCGGCCGTCCAATCGCCCGAGGTTCATCCCGATCGCTCGGTGACGTTCCGGCTTCTGTCGCCGAAAGCTGCCGCGGTGCAGTTGACCGGAGATCTCGTGAAGTCCCCGGCCGCGATGGAGCGTGACACGGCTGGAGTCTGGTCGATCACCATAGGGCCGCTGCGGCCGGATTTATACAGCTACCGGTTCTCGGTGGATGGCGTGGCAGCGATCGATCCCTCAAACCAGACGCGCCCGGCGACGATGTTTGCGGTGCCAGGCGAGGGTCCTGCAATTTACGACATGCGGCCTGTCCCGCACGGCGAGCTGCATCAACGCTGGTATATGTCGAAGTCCCTCGATACGCTGCGCCGGGTGTTTGTTTATACGCCTCCGGACTATGAACGCGGGGCTCGGTATCCCGTGCTTTATCTGTTGCACGGCGCGGGCAGTGACGAAAGCTCGTGGAGCGAAAGTGGGCGCGTCAACCTGATCCTCGACAATCTGATCGCGGAAGGAAAACTGAAGCCGCTGGTAGTGGTGATGCCGTATGGGTATGCGTATCCGCCGGGATCACCGCTGGCAGGAGGCGCGGATGCGATGAAGCGGCAGCGCGCGGGTTTTAATCGCGATCTGATGGAAGACGTGATTCCTCTGGTGCAGGCGGCTTACAGGGTTCAGCCCGACCGCGATCATCGCGCGGTCGCCGGGCTGTCGCTGGGCGGCGCGCAGGCTCTTGGAGTGGGGCTCACGCATCCGGAGCTGTTCAGCCGCGTCGCGGGACTGAGCCCGGCGCTGGGTGCCGTGACTTCGGCGGAGGCCGGTGGGCTTGACTTCAAGGCTTTGGCGGCTGACGCGAAGAAAGTTAACGGCGAGTACAAACTGCTGTGGGTCGGGTGCGGGACCGACGACACGCTGTTCCAATCCGTGAAGTCATTTTCAGGCATGCTGGATGCGAGCGGCGTGAAGCATGTTTGGCGGGAATCGGACGGGGCCCACACGTGGCTGAACTGGCGGCGGTATCTGGCGGAAGTGGCGCCGCAATTATTCCCTGCTAGTTGAGGCCTGCGTGCCCTGAGATGGCATTCCCGCGCTAGAAGGATGGGAACTCGCACATGGCGCCTGCGTGGCCGCCGACAGCTCTGCCCTGCCGGCCGTCGCGATCGCATCCGCACACGCCGGGCCAGCGCGAGCTTGCTGGCGGGAATCCTTGCCATGATCGGCGTGAAGCGGCAGTCCAGCCTGATGCCGATATGGCGTTCGAGCGCGATCCTGACACGGCGGCAGCGCGGGCGGTAAGACCGCTCGCTCGAGGAAGGTCATGTCAAAAGCCTGGATTTGTATTTTTGCGTGCCATTTGACCCGCTAAACTGCGCGGGATTGCACCTTTTGCGCGAGCGCCACACCGCCGGGCCATGATACTCTGCTGGTCAACTACCGTCGTTTTAGACGCTCCACTCTCGCTTTGAGGCTGACATTTCATGAGGTTACGGACTACAGCTTTTCTCATCGCGTCTTTGCTCTGCGCGAACGTGTTCTGCGCCAATGTCTTCGCGCAGAACGTTTCTCTCTCCCAGATCAGCGGAACCCTGCGGGACGCGACCGGGTCGGTCATTCCGGCCGCGCAGGTGACGGTGACGCAGACCAACACAGGGCTCTCCAGAACCGCTTCGAGCGGCACCGACGGCGTTTATCTGGTTCCAAGCCTGCCTGTCGGCCCGTATAAGCTCGAGGTCAGGAAAGAAGGTTTCAACACGTACAACCAGTCGGGGATCGTGCTGCAGGTCGGCAGCAGTCCGACGATCGACGTGACGATGCAGATCGGCGCGGTGAGCCAGGAGGTGAACGTCGAAGCCAACGCCGCGATGGTCGAAACCAACAGCAGCGGCGTCGGCCAGGTGGTCGAACAACAGCGTGTCGTCGACCTGCCACTCAACGGACGCCTGGCCACCCAACTCATTACGCTTTCCGGCGCGGCCGTGGTGGTGCCGATTGCCAACTCCGGCCAATTGATCTCGCAGAAAAATTATCCGAACGAGGTGTCGATCAGCGTGGCGGGCGGCCCCGCAAACGGATTGACGTACTCGCTCGATGGGGGCACGCACAACGATCCGGTCAACAATGCCGGCCTGCCGCTCCCGTTCCCGGACGCCCTGCAGGAATTCAAAGTCGAAACCAGCGCGCTGCAGGCGCAATATGGGCAGCACGCCGGCGGCGCGGTAAACGTGATCACCAAATCGGGAAGCAACGCATTTCACGGCGACGCTTTCGACTTCCTGCGCAATCGCGATTTCAATGCGCGCGACTTCTTCGCGCCCACGCGCGATACGCTGCGGCGCAATCAGTTCGGCGGAACGATCGGCGGCCCGATCCGGAAGAACAAACTGTTCTTCTTCGCCGGCTACCAGGGCACGATCCAGAAGCAGGACGCGTCGAGCGGATTTACCTTCGAGCCCACGGCGAGGATGCTGGCCGGCGATTTCAGTATCGCGGCGTCCCCGGCCTGCAATTCGAACAGGGGTGTCTCGCTGAAAGCCCCGTTCGTGAACAATCAGATTCCACAGTCGCTCATCAGCCCGGTCGCGCAGAAGATGATGTCGTTCTATCCGCAGCCGGTCAACGACTGCGGACAGGTCTATTACACGACGCTCAACAACTTCTCCGAACAGTTCGGCATCGCGCGGATCGACTATCAGGCGAACGACAAGCACACTATCTTCGGCCGTTATCTGGTGAGCCACGCGTTCCAGCCGGCCAGCTATACGGGCACGCCCCTCTCGATCCTCAATGCCGCCCCCGACGATCTCATCAACTCGATCGTGGTGGGCGATACGTGGGTCATCAATCCGTCGACCATCAACAATCTCCGGCTGACCTTCGATCGGGCTGCCATCAACAAGCCGGAAGTTACGGTGATCACGGCGCAGGATCTCGGCATCAATATCACGCCGCCGCCGATTCCAGACAACATCTATGTCACGGTCACCGGCGCGCTCTACTCCGCCGGCGTCAACTCGTTCGCCGCGGCCATCCCGACGCAGAGCTATCAGGTCGCGAACGACTTCAGCCTGCTGCGCGGCACGCATCAGATGCAATTCGGCGTGGACTGGATCCGGCAGGTGCAGAACGCGACGTTCCTCGGAACTTCGGGCGGCAGCTTCAACTTCACGGGCCAGTTCACAGGACTGCCCATGGCCGACTTCCTTCTCGGCGAACCGGCAAGCTTCGGCCAATCGAGTGTCACGATCGATTCCGAGCGGCACCAGTACATCGCGCTCTACGCACAGGACAGCTGGCGCATCACCCCAAAATTGAAGATCAACTATGGGCTGCGCTGGGAGCCGTATATTGCGGCGGCGCTGAGCTATGGCCACGTTTCCCACTTCGATCCGGCGGGCTTCGCGGCCAACGCTCATTCGACGGTTTATCCGAACGCGCCTTCCGGTGTGCTATATCCCGGCGATCCCGGATTCGATACCAACAACCGCCCGAACAACATCCGGTGGAATAACTTCGCGCCGCGCGTGGGCCTGATTTACGATCCGCACAACGACGGGCGCATGACGATTCGCGCGTCGTGGGGAATTTTCTACGACTTTCCTCACACCCTGTTCTATGACGGCTACGGCGGTGTTCCACCATGGGGACCGTCGGTCACGATTCCGACGCCGGCGGGCGGCTTCGCGAATCCGTGGCAGGGATATCCCGGCGGCAATCCGTTCCCGATCGCGTTGAACAAGAATGTGCCGTTCCCGCAGTCGGGCAACTACCTGACGGTTCCACTCAATCTGGACACGACGTATCTGGAGCAGTGGAACGTCTCGGTGCAGAGACAGTTCGGGGCGAACTGGCTGGCTTCGGCCACCTATCTCGGCAATAACACGATTCACATGTGGGCGGCCGTTTCCGAGGACCCCGCGGTTTATATCCCGGGGAACTGCGCGGCGGGACAGTATGGTTTGGCCACAGCCGGGCCGTGCTCTTCGCTGATCAATACGAATGCGCGGAAGGCGCTGACGCTCATCAATCCGGCGCAGGGGGCATTTATCAACAACGTCACCAACATGGATGACGGCGCCACGGCCAGCTACAACGCGTTTTTGTTCTCGCTGCAGCACCGGCTGGCGAAGAATTTCACGATCGCGGCCAATTACACGTGGCAGCATTGCATTGCCGACCCTGTCACGACGCTGCTCGGCGGGTCGTATACGGATCCGAACGATCGCCGCTTCGACAGGGGGAATTGCGGCGGCATCGACATCCGGCAACTCTTCAACTTGTCCGGCGTGGTGCAGTCTCCGAAGTTCACCAGCCGGGCTATGCAGATGATCGCCGGCAACTGGCAACTGGCGCCGATCATGGGGCTGCACAGCGGCAATCCCTTCACGCTGACGACGGGCGTGGATAATGCGCTGAACAATATCGGCGGACAGCGCCCAAACCAGCTTGCAAACGATCCCTATTGCGCGACGAAGAGCGTGAACTGCTGGGTGAATCCGTCGCCCCTGGTTTTCTCGGCGCCATTGCCGGGGACGTTCGGGAGTTCGGGCGCGAATAGTCTCCTGGGTCCGGCGTATTTCCAGATCGATTTGAGCCTGTCGCGAAAGTTCATTCTGCATGAAAATCATTCGCTCGAGTTTCGGGCGGATGTGTTCAATATCGAGAATCGGGCGAACTTCAACATTCCGGTGACGACTTTGAATGCGCCAAATTTTGGGCGCATTACGAGTGATGTCACGGCTCCGGGTAGTGCCGCGGGCGATCCGCGGATCATGCAGCTTTCATTGAAGTACGCGTTTTAGGGGC
>DATAZF010000287.1:0-4499 GCA_036272235.1 Bryobacteraceae bacterium
GCCATCCAGGAAATTTCCGACGATGTGCTTCGCGCCGAGGAGGGTTCGCTTTACCCGGCATTGCATCGTATGGAAGAGGCGGGCTGGGTTCGCGCCAGATGGATCACGAAAGACAGCGGGCGCAGGGCGCGCCTGTATGAATTGACCGCCGACGGCAGAAAGCAACTGGCCACCAGCGAGTCGCGCTGGGAGGCGGTCACCTCGGCCGTAAACCGCGTTCTGAGGATGGTGTGATGTGTCGTTTTCTTCGCGGATTGCAAATGTCTTTCGCAGCGATCGTTTGATTCACGATCTCGACGAAGAATTCGAGTCGCACATCGATGAAGCGATCGAACACGGCTACGACCCCGCAGCAGCCCGCAGAGCTTTTGGCTCCCCGCTGCAGCACCGCGAAGCGAGCCGCGATTTGCTGATTGCCCCATGGCTTGATTCGCTCCGCTCCGATGCCATTTTCGGCTGGCGGCAGCTCATGAAAAGAAAGATCACTTCGGCTGCGGCAATTCTGTCGCTTGGGCTGGCGATCGGAGCCTGCACATCGGCCTTCCGGCTGATCGACGCGCTGCTGCTCCAGCCTTTGCCGATCGCGAAGCCGGAACGGCTGTACAAGCTGGCTTATCGCGGGCGTGGCGAACAAACCGCCGTCGACAGTCTGGACTACGCGGACTTCGGGCAACTGCGCGCCGCTATGAAGGGCGCGGCGGAGCTGATCGGCATCTCCAGTGTCGACCGGATGGACCTGACCTGGCAGCCCGGCGCCGGCCTTGCGGCGGGACTGGAAAAAGCGAATGTGCAATACGTTTCCGGGTGGATGTTCGCCTCCTTCGGGCTGCGGCCGGCTCTGGGACGGCTCATCGCCGGAAGCGACGATCTGGAGCCGGGTGCGCATCCCATCGCCCTCCTCTCCTGGGACTATTGGACGCGGCGGTTCGGGCGCGATCCGAACGTGATCGGGCAAAGCGTTGAAATCGGGCGCAAATACGGGATCGGAAACGACCTCTTCCAAATCGTGGGCGTGGTGAACGAAGGCTTTACCGGCACCGAACCGGGCAGGATGACGGACCTCTTCGTTCCAGCTACCATGAGCGCATTTGTCAATCGGCCCGAGGCCTCCTGGCTCAAAACATACATACGCCTTCCGCCCGGCGTTGCGCCAGCGGCAGTCGAACAGCGTCTGCGCGCGGCCGCCTCCAAAATTCTGGAGCACAGCACAACGCCGTGGCTTAAAGCGCCCGAGACGATAGGGATGGAGCCGGCCGGCGGTGGCGTCTCCGGCGTACAGAGGGATTACCGGCAGGCTCTCGCGGTTTTGGGTGTACTGGTGGCGCTGGTGCTGCTGATCGCCTGTGCAAACGTGGCGAACCTGATGACGGCGCAAGGAACGGCACGAGCGCGGGAGATGGCGCTCCGGGTCGCGATAGGCGCGGGCAGAAGGCGTCTGGTGCAACTGGTGCTTGTGGAAAGTGCGATGCTCGCGTTGCTCGCGAGTGCGGCGGGCGGGTTGTTCACATGGTGGTCCACGCCGTTCGTGGTGGGCAGGATCAATCCGCCGGACAATCCCGTGCGGCTGTCGCTCGATGCAAACTGGCGGGTGCTCGCTTTCGGCCTCGCCGTGACCCTTGCGGCGACGGTTCTGTTCGGACTGGCGCCCGCCTTACGGGCTTCGGCAGTCAAGCCGGCACTGGCCCTCAAAGGGGGAGAAGACCCGCACTCGCGGCGGCGTTCGATGCATGCCCTGATCGCGGTGCAGGTGGCCTTCAGCTTTCTCGTACTCTTCGTCGCGGGGTTGTCGGCGGGCACTTTCGAGCGGTTATCGCATCAGCCGGTGGGCTTCTCCACGGAACGGCTTCTGAACATCGATACCACTGCGGAACGCGCTCAGCCGCCGGTCTTCTGGGACCAGGTGGCCGAACGTCTGCGGGCGGTACCGGGCGTCGAGACGGTGACGCTGGCGGACTGGCCTCCGCTCGACGGATACAGCTATAAATTCAACGCGATTTCGATCGATGGCGGGGCTCCGAGCGCGGTTCAGGCGGCGTTTATGAATGTTTCGCCGGGCTGGATTGACGCGATGAAAATTCCGTTCGTGGCCGGCAGAGACTTTCGGCCGAATGAGTTGTCTCCCAGCGTGGCGATCGTCAATGAAGCGTTCGCGCGGCAGTACTTTAAGGGTGAGAATCCAATTGGCCGGTCGTTCGCAGGGAGGTCGGTGTACCTGCAGGGGCAGCGGTTTCAGATTGTGGGCCTGGTGCGCGATGCCCGCTACCGCTACGTGCGGCAGGATATTTTGCCCGTGGCCTATACGCCGTTTCACCGGTTGGACGCGAAGGGCGCGGTGCAGGATCTGGTGGATGGGACATTCTCGGTGCGCACCGCGAGTCCAAACCCGCTCGCGCTGGCATCGACGCTACGCAGGGAAGTGACGGCTATCCGGCCTGGATTCCATGTGAGCAATATCCGTACGGAGCACGGGATTATCGAGTCACAGACCGTGCGCGAGCGGCTGCTTGCCATGTTGGCCTTGTTCTTCACCGCCGTAGCGCTGCTCCTTGCCGCGATCGGCCTGTACGGCGTGCTCGACTATTCCGTCTTCCAACAGCGCCGCGCGATCGGCATCCGCATGGCGATCGGAGCCCAAACCGGTGACATTGCCCGGCCAGTTACATTCGATATCGCCGGCTGGATTTGCGCCGGATCGCTGGTTGGCCTCGCCCTCGGCATCGGCTGCGCGCGCTTTATCGAATCGTTGCTGTACCAGGTGAAGGCCACCGACGTGGGCGCCATGGCCGCTCCCGCTCTGGCTCTCATCGCCGCAGCGATCGTCGCGGCCTTGCCGCCCGTGATCCGCGCCATTCACATCGACCCGGCAAGCGTGTTGCGATCCGAATAGGGATTGACGGCCTGGGGCTTACTCGCGGTTGACGGCGTGATGTTTACCCAGGAATGAACTCGTCGTCGCCGGACACTCCCGGGACCCGCTATCGAAGTTCGGAAGCCAATAACAATTGGGCTCCAGTTTGCGGCTGAGTGCGCGGCGGCTCTATTGGCAATGTTGTTACGATACGGCTGGGGAGGGGCTCGGAATTTGATTGGCAAGAAGGCAACTTCCGCAACCCTTGCGCCTTGCTACCCCGCGTTCGCCACATGGCGACGGTGCAGCAGCGCAGCACCGACGATATAGGCATCAAAAGCCCGTATAATACGCCGTTCACGATAACCTGAAGAAAGGAGCAGCGATCATGGCACAGAGCCTCGATTGGTCACAATGCCCCGCCGTGGAGAGCATCCCCGGCAAAGTGAGCGGCGCATGGGTGTTTCGCGGTACGCGGGTGCCCGGGTCGGCGATCTTCGAAAATTTGAAGACCTCGCGTATCGAAGAGGTGCTTGAAAATTTCCACGTCACGCGTGAGCAAATTCGGAGCGTCCTCGACTTCGCGGCGAAGAGCACCCAGCCACTCGAACACCTGCGGGCCGGATGAAAATCATCCTCGATCAGAGCGTTCCGCAAAAGCTGCGGCGGTTGATTGAGGGCCACACGGTCGTAACTGTGGCGTTTCAGGGCTGGTCAGGGTTGAAGAATGGCGAATTGCTGGCGGTGGCGAAAGAAGCTGGCTACGAGTTGTTCATCACCGCCGATCAGGAGATCAGCTACCAGCAAAACCTCGCGGGCCGAAAAATGGCATTGCTTGTGTTTAGCACGAACAATTGGGACTGCGTAAAAACGGCAATCGCCAAGATCATTGTGGCGATCGATGCCGTGATGCCCGGCAGCTACGCCGAGCTTGAGATACCCGAATAACCTCCCGCCGGGTTTCTAATGAAGCGGCGCGGCGCGCCGCCGAACTTTCTGGCGGTCTTCAGATGGCGAGCAAAACATTTCGTTGTGCCAGTGTTGTTTGAGACAATTGAGGGAGTAGGAAAACAACAGGCGCGATGCCGCCTCCAAATGGACCGACCGGCGCACCGAGGAACAGCCTCGGGTTGTTCCGACGCTCACGGTGAGGTTACCAGCCGCGATCAAAACAGGCCGAGGCTCAGGGTTGTTGATTTTCAAGTGATGATTGATGCTCTGCGCCTCCGTGAGCAGATGCGCCGGTTATTCGGGGCGGATATCAGCTTTGAGCAGAGCATTTGAAGAGAGCGACTGGTACGGCCAGCGCAGGCTACACATGCACGTCGCCCCAAAAGATGAATTGTGGTGGAACCCAAAACAGCCGCTTCAAGACAACTTCGAGGGGAAGTGGGACGTAGTCCGTGCTGTAACATTGCCTTCGCGGATACATTCCGATCTTTGGGGAGAATAACCACGTGGGCAAGCGGGCCCTCCTGCCCGACCTTTGGATTATCGCGGCGCTGTTCTCCCTGAATCTCTTGATTCTCGGTCCGTACCTGCTGACCGATTTTCCGAATCAGCCGTGGAACAACGGCTATATGTATATCGGGATGGCGCGCGCGTTCCATGAATACGGCTGGGGGTGGAATCCATCCACTTACGGCGGGGC
>DATAZF010000288.1:0-13066 GCA_036272235.1 Bryobacteraceae bacterium
ACCTCGACGCGCCATCCGTACTCATGTTTTTCGACATGGACGGCGTCACCCGAGAAAAACGCCTTTTCACACCGAATCTCCACGCGCGCTCCTTCTTTGATCGCTTCTTCCGACTCGAGCACCGCGCCGTTTTCCCAGATCTCTTCCAGATTTACCACTGAGTTACTCGCAGGCGCCGTCGAATTATTTCTCAACAAGATAAGCTGCGAGCAAAGATAGCGCCGGGGGTTCATAAAATCAGGGGGATGCGAGCTTTTCCCTTTCAGCTATAGTAGGTCAAATTACAGACCCGGTGATTGAAAAAGTTTCCGTTGTAACGGCATAATGACTGTTTGACGACTGCCAGCACTTTGCGTGTGCCCGGATCGAGCGCCAACCTTGGGCCCGGTTTCGATGCTTTGGCGATTGCGCTGAAGGTTTATCTGGAATGCCGTTTCTCGGTGAGTAATCGCCTCTCGATCCGCGTGAGCGGGCGCGACGCCCACCTGATTCCAGCCACTGAAGAGAACCTGATCTGGAAGACGGCTCTCGCCGTCGCCGCCCGGGCGCATCTGCCGCTGCCGGCTGTTCATCTGGCGATCAACAACGACATTCCCATCGGCAAAGGGCTTGGGTCGAGCGCTGCCGCCTTGACTGCGGGCGTGATCATCGCCGAGCGCTTGCTGGAACTGCGCTGGAAGCCGGCTCGCATTCTCGATGAGGCCGCACGCCTTGAAGGACATCCCGACAACGTCGCGGCCTGCGTGATGGGCTCGATCGTGGCAAGCGGCGTCGAACCCGGCGGTTTGACGCGCGCTATTCGGCTCGAAATGCCGGAACAGTTCGATGTTGCCGTCATCGTGCCCAACTTCGCGATTCCAACCAAAGAATCGCGCGCTGTTCTCCCCGATTGTTATTCGCAGGCCGATGCCGTGTTCAACGTGCAGCGCACGGCATTGCTGATCGCGGCGCTCTCGACTGGAGACTCTTCGGTGTTCCCGATGGCTCTCGACGACAGACTGCACCAGCCTTTCCGCTCCCAGTTGGTGCCCGGTTTGACCGAGATCCTGCGATTGCGCAAGCCGGGGCTGCTGGGATGCGCGCTGAGCGGCGCGGGTCCGGCGGTCATTGTTTTTTTTGAGCGTGGGGCCGATTCGGTTTGCGAGCTGGTGCGCAACGTGTTCGCCATGAACGGGTGCACGACCGAGGTGATCGCGAGCGGCGTTTCCCGTAAAGGGTATGAATTCGTTTAAGCGCCGCATGAGGGGCCCCGTCGCATCACTGTGGCGGTCTGAATGCACGGCACTGATGTATGGTTCGTAACCTCACCCACTGGGCTGCCGCAATCGTGGCGGTTGCGGTTACCAGCGGCTGCAATCGGACGCCCCCTGAGAAGCCCCACATCACTCAATTCAAAGCGGACCCTGTCTTTCTGCCCACGGGAATCGCCGGCAAGCTCTGCTATGGCGTCGAGCATGCGTCACGTTTGGAGTTGACCCCGCATGTCGAGGAGATCCTTCCCGCTTCGGAGCGCTGCATCGATATTGCCCCGAAGCAGACGACCGTTTACACCCTTACAGCCTTCGGCGCCGCAGCTTCTGCCGGTCAGGACACAAAGTCGCTCGAAGTGAAAGTCGGGCCTCCCGCTCCGCGTCTGTCGGATCTGAAAGCCAGCTCGACCCGGGTACGGCGGGGAGCGCAGGTGAAAGTCTGTTTCAAAGTGCAGAACGCGAAATCGGTCGACGGGAAGCCGGGAAAGCTGAACCGGAAAACGAACTGCCTGGTGGATTACCCGCGGAAGACGACCACCTATCGCATCACCGCGCACGGCGGCGACAAGGAAGTAGACTCCGGTACCGTGACGGTTAACGTGGCTCGGTAACCAGCACGCGGGCGCCGTCGCTGAGGATTTCCACCGGCGGAAGGTTTGATTCCGCCTCGAATGCCTCTCCGCATTGGAACGGCTGGCCACCGATTGAGCCGGAACCCTCCAGTGCGACGAAGATCATGCCGCGTGCACTGGCAGATCCATTGAATGTCAGGGCATCCGTAATTGTGAGGACGTCCGTCCGGAAATAATCGGATTTGACCGGCAGGTTTACCGCACCCACCGCATGCTCGTGGAGGTGCGACACGGCGAGCGAGTGATCAAGGTGCAACTCTCTTGGCCGTCCGTAATCGTAAAGCCTGTAGGTGACGTCCGAGTGCTGCTGGACCTCGCACAATGCCAGGCCGCCTCCGATCGCGTGGATGGTCCCGGCGGCCACAAAGAAGGTGTCACCGGCGCGGGCGGGGATCCAGTTGAGGATTTCCATGATTTCGCCACTGCGAGCCGTTTCGCGCAGACTCTCGGGGGAGACTGCTTTGCGGAGGCCCAGAGCGATTTTTGCCCCAGGCTCCGCACGCAGGATATGCCACATTTCGGTCTTGCCGCGCGAGTTGTGATGCTCGCGCGCGTAGTCGTCCCCCGGATGGACTTGTACCGAAAGGTTATCGTTTGTAAACAGGAGCTTTACCAGGAGGGGCATCGAATCCGAAGCTTTAAACCAGATTTCTCCGATCTTTCGACGCTCCGAATTCCGATGCCATGGCTCTGTTTCCGGGCTGCCCCAGATCTTCTCGTAGACGGTCGAGTCGAGGCGGCGCAGCGAGCTCAACTGTACTTTTCCACGAACTTGTGGAGCCGGTCGAGTCCGCGTTCCAGTTCCTTCATCGAAGTCGCGTAGGACATCCGGACGTGATCGTCGGTGCCGAACGCTTCGCCGGGCACGACTGCCACGTTGAGGTCTGGTTCCTTCAGCAGCCGCTCGGCGAATTCGAGCGGGCTCTTGATGCCCATGCGGTCGATCGCTCCACGGATATTCGGATAAGCGTAGAACGCCCCAGCGGGCATCGAGCACTCGATCCCGGGGATCTGGCGCAGGCGCGGAATCACGAAATCACGCCTTTTGCGGTATTCCGCGAGCATCTGCGGCACCGAATCCTGCGAACCCCGCAGTGCTTCGACCACGGCCTTTTGCGAAATCGAGGTCGGATTTGAAGTGGAATGGCTCTGCAGCTTGTTCATTGCGCCGATGATGGCCTCGGGCGCCAGTCCATAGCCGATGCGCCAGCCGGTCATGGCGTAAGTCTTCGAGGCAGTACCGGCCACCAGCACTGTCGGTTTCGATCCTGGAATCGATGCCACCGAGTACGGCTTGCTGTCATAGAGGAAGTGCGAGTAGCATTCGTCGGTGAGCAGGAAAATGCCCTGTTTCGATGTGCTGTGGTAAAGCTTCTCGAACTCCAGGTTTTCCATCACCGCGCCCGAAGGATTGCTCGGTGAATTGATGATCACCATGCGGGTTCGGGGCGTGATATGGCGCTCGATGGCCGCCGCGGTGAGGCGGAAGCCTTCCTTCTCATCCGTCGGCACGAACACGCACTTGCCGCCCGCGTAGTTCACGATGTCCTTGTACGTCACCCAATAAGGCACAGGGATGATCACTTCGTCGCCCGGATTGATCAGCGCCTGCGTGTAATTGAACAGCACATGCTTGCCGCCGACCGTGATGATGCACTCGGAGAGCTTGTAATCCGTCCCATATTCGGTCTTGTGGCGGTCAATGGCCGCCTGCTTCAACTCGGCCGTACCGCCTACCGGCGTGTACTTGCTGAAGTTCTTGTTGATGGCGTCGATAGCGGCCTGTTTAATGTTTTCCGGCGTCGGAAAATCGGGCTCGCCGGCGCTGAAGTCGACAACGTCGACGCCTTCGCGCTTGAGCTTGTCGGCGTCGGCCATCACTTTCATGGTGGAGGAGACGCTGATCGAAGAGATGCGGTCGGCGATTTTTGGTGTTGCGGCGTTTGGTGTCAGGGTTGGTGTCATGTCGTCTTTACTTCAATCTCTTTACCCGGCGCGGCTTCATCTGGACCAGCGGCGCTGTCGCTTTGACTACCGCTCGCAGCCGTTTCTCGACAGTCGGAGGAACCAGGCCGGTGATGTCGCCGCCGAGGCTGAAGACTTCCTTCACCAGTTTCGAGCTGATGAAGGAAAATTGCTCTCCGGCGAGTAGAAATATCGTTTCCAGCTGCGGCTGCAGGCGTCTGTTCATCAGCGCCATCTGCAACTCGTATTCGTAGTCTGAAATGGCGCGGATGCCGCGCAGAATCACCCGCGCCTCTTTGCGCAGCGCGTAATCCGCCAGCAGGCCCGCGAAGGAATCGACCTCCACATTGCTGAACCGGCCGGTCACTTCGCGCAGCATTCCGATGCGTTCTTCCACACTGAACAAAGGCGATTTAGCTTCGTTCTTCAGGATCGCAACAATCAGCCGGTCGCACAGACGCGAGCCGCGCTCGATCACGTCGAGGTGGCCGCTCGTAATCGGATCGAACGATCCCGGATAGATCGCGACCACTTTGTCGTGCTTTTCGGGCATGGGCGAACGGGTCTTCTTTAATTTTAGCGGAAGCATTCCGCTGAGATACCGGGAGGAAGATGTAGTGCGGGGAAGAAACGCTCAGCCTGCCTGACCGGCAGTTGTCATACCGGGCGGCGCACCGCCATCGGACGCCGGATCAGGCGAAAAGCGTGCCCACAGAGAGAGCAGCGGTAAAACTCGATGAACCGCTGGAGGACCCTTTCAAAACCATTCTGTGGACCCGCATCTCTGAAATCAATCGATTTGCAATGGGGACAACAAGTCGAGAACCAGCTGAAAATCTTTTTCATGGGATCTTGTCCTCGGTTTTCTTCTTGCTGGACGGCATGGAATAATGAGCCGGACTGGCGCTCCCCCGCAGTCCGCCAGGGCGGCTGGCCTCCCGTGCCTCCCGCACCTGTTCCGGTGTTCTGATGTCGGGCTCCGACACCCTGACGCGCTCCCGCGCGCGCAAGACATGACGCTTGTGACGCTTCGCTAACTTGTCCATAATTGACCTCTTCGTGCCTGTTCTTTACAGATCATGGCTGGCATCAGGCGCCGGGGCCCCACGGCGAACGGTTCGCGCTTCTTTGATGGCCTGATAACGTGGATCCGCCGCGATCAACTGGCGCACCTGATCGCTGAGCGACTGCCAGTCCCGAATAAAATAACCGGCCCGGTCGTTGGCCATGGTCTCGGCGCGCTTTTGTTCGAGAATCGCGAGTATAGTCCGCGTCTCAGCAAGGGTTTCCCCGGTCTGATGGCTCGCCCGCGCCTCAAACGCCTTCGCCACGCGCGCGAATTCCTGCGCGACCGTGGGCCTGATTTGTTCAGCCCATTCGATCTGGCTCGGCGTGCCGGTCAGTTTGTGGTCATTGGCCAGAACGGACAGGCTCCCTTAAAGACGGCGCCTGAAAAGGGCGCACATGAGCCGAAACGCTTGCGCGGACGAGCCCCGCAAATTGTTTCGTCGTGACGTCGGCGATCTCAAAACTGTTGCATTTCCGTGACTTCACATTTCGCGCCAATTGCTTCAATGCGCCGGTGAGCGCGGTTAATCTGTCGAAGGCGGTGGCCGTCGCTACGATACTGCCGGCTATGAAGAAATAGACCCATCCCTCATTGCTGATTTGCTCATCGAGCGTCGAGCGAACATTCCGGATGGATGCCCGGCCTTCGAGCAAAGGCTCGTTGTGAAATTTCGGGAACTGCGGAAACTGCGCACTGCGCTCCACATGCAAACCGCCGATTTCCATTGCGCCGGTCATGGACGAAACCCCGGTTTATTCAGCGACCGCGATTTCTCGTCGCTGGCCTGTGCGTCCGCCATCCGCTTCGCCTGCCGGTCGAGCTCTTTCTGCGGTGCTTCCGCCAGATCGAGACGATCCGATTCAAGGAGCGCGAGCCGAGCCGCCGTCTGATCGGCGGGAGACGAAACGACCACACCGAAGCCATCTCCATATGGAAACCCGACGAGGCTCAGAAGACTCTGCGGACCACCCCATTGCGCAATCGCCCGGACGTTGCCGGGAAATCCCGAGTCGAAGGAGATTTCTTTCGACACTGGCGCTGATGCAGGTCCATAGATTGCGCTGAGCGCCTCTGTCATATCGGTATCGGTAAGGCCGCTGGTCTGGTCCCGATCGTAAGTGACGTCCATTTCGAACAATGAGCCGTTATAGAACCGGAAGAGAATTTGCCGCACCGAATCCGGCTTCGACGCACCGCTCGTTGAAACCGGATACAGCGTCGTTCTCCAGTCCAGTTCCTCGACCCGGTTGGGGCGGGTGGCGGTCGATCGTGTCCCGGAAGCTGGAGTCCCCGCCTGTTTGGCGACATCGGCAGCAGACTCTCCGAGACGAAAGGCTCGGTAGGTTGATGTGGAGTCGCTATTGACGAGCGCTGCTCCCGGCAATAGAAGGGCGAAGGTCAACAAAAATGAAAGAGTGAAAACGACAGGGCGATGACTCATTTGGTAGATCCCTTTCGAGTCTGAACTTCAAAGACAATGCCCGCGCTAACTTTTCAGTCAACGCGGGCGCCTCACTACGGGATAGCCGCGCTGCCTATTCCTCGCGCACTGAATATTTCGTCAGACTGGCCCGCAGCCCGGCGGAGGATTCCGGCGGCGACGTTCTGCCCATCACGATCTGCTGATTCGTGCGCCTGTTGCGATACAACTCGTTGTTCGATTCCTTATCCGGCCGTAGCGTGGCGCCATTGAGGGAAACACCGGCGAACACTCCACGTGAACGGGAGTAAGTCAGGATCTCGGCGTGCAACTGAAGATCGGTGTCGGCGGCAGAACTCCTGCCCACCGGTCCGGCTGCAACTGAGGCGTCGCCGCCCAAAGTAAATTTGCTGGAGAGAAGCTTTTCGGCTCCGCGCTTGCTCATGACGAGCATGACTGCGTCCGTTTCTTCGCCGCCGATCTGGAAGCCGAAGCTGCCGCCTTCCACCGTCACGCCCGCGGGCGCCGACCAGCCGGTTCCTGAACTTGCGCGGCACAGAATATAGCCTCGCCCATACTTGCCGCCAAAAATGAAGGCGCCCTTCTTCAGGCCCGGAACGATCACGATGCAATGTGACTTTTCGAGCAGGTCCCGGGGAATTCCCTTGTCCGGAGCGCTCATGATTTCGCCCAGAACTTCATTCGACGTCTGAAGCCGGCTGGCTGATGTTTCGGCGCCATACACCGCGCCCACGCTGAGACAGACGAGTACAAGACTTTTGAACTTCATTTGGTTTTCCGCTTTCTGGTGGTGCCGTTGCTGGCTAAGAGGAAAAGGTTCAGGTGAGCTGACTTAGTTCAGATCGTCTGGAGACGGGGCAAAGTGTCCGGTCGTTAACCATAATAAGTTAAGCAGAATCGATTTGTCAACCGACGGATTTTGCCGATGGGGAGTGCCAATGGATAAATAACGCAAAAAATGGCCTTTTTAGCTATACTAAAAATAGTTAAGTATCCAGGAGCGCATTCATGGACGTGCCGTTGGTCATCAAGCACCGCTTGCGGGACATGGGACTTGAGCAGAGAGAACTGGCGGCAGCCGCTCACGTAACCGAATCCTACGTTTCTCAATTGCTCGCGAGGAAAAAGGCCCCTCCGGCGCCCCGCCGCACCGATATTTACGACAGGATGGAAGTGTTTCTCCAGTTGCCGCGAGGAGAACTCTCACGACTCGCCGAAATCCAGCGCAAAGAGGAATTGAAAAAGAGGGCGGCGGACCCGATTCCACCTTTATTCCCGGAGTTCCGCGCATTGATCCTGCGCAAGTGCCGGCGCGAAAGCCAGGCGCGAGTCCGAGCCATCCTGGAAAAGGAAGCATTCGGCGAACTGGAGCGGTTAGTAGCACAGAAACTTCTCGACGTCGCCGGGAGTGTTGCCGGAGACCAGGTACTCGCCGAGAAGTGGGTCGGTCTGGCTGCCCGGCTTACCCGGCGGACACGTGACGATACGCGCGCCGCGCTGAAGAGACTCAAATGGACCGATGTGTTCCGCGCTTCTCTCGAAACCCGCGTTCCGTTCCTCGATTCCCTCATTGAATCGTGGACTATCAATCTGGAGACCTTCGGAGTCGAGATCGTGGTGAATCGCGCCATCTCCCCCGACAGCCTGAAGCGATTTGAATTCGTGGAACAGGAAACCGGGCAGCCGGTTGCCCTCGAACCGGGACTTGAAGGGTTTCTCGAAGACAAGTCCCTGAGCGGCGACGTGACCGAGGAAGAGGTCGCGTTCATGAAGAGGTTGAACCTCAAAGGCCGGCGGCCGTTTCCAATCTATTACTATCGGGAGTTGCAAAACCTGCGGGATCCCGTGCATTTCCGCGATTCGCGTTAATGATTGACGTACCTTTTACAGCCGTTCAATTCTCCTCAATCAAGCATTCAGCATTCCGGATTTGACAGCGCGCGGGCTATGCTTAACGTCGGAAGAAACCCGCATGAACTCGGCGACTGTATCGAATCTGTCTGAGGCGTCTGCGCCCGGAAACGGCGCGCTCGCAGCCGCGGTTGAGGAAGAACTCTCCGCGATCCCATTCATCGACGTCCACACCCACACGTTCATGCCCTCGCTCGGCAAGCTGGGCCTGTGGGGCATCGATGAACTCATCACCTATCACTATCTGGAAGCGGAATTGTTCCGCTCTGCGACTATCAAGCCCACCGACTACTGGCAACTTCCGCAAACCGCCAAAGCGGACCTCATCTGGCAGACCCTCTTTGTCGAGAACGCACCCGTATCGGAAGCGACCCGCGGTGTGGTCTCAGTGCTCGACGCTTTCGGCCTTCCCACGGCCACCAGCGATTTGACGGAGGCGCGGGCGTTCTTCGCTTCACGCCACGTCGACGCGCACATCCGGGAAGTCTTCCGGCTCGCCGGTATCAGCGAAGTGGTGATGACGAACGACCCGCTCGATCCCGACGAGGGGCCATTGTGGGAGAGCGGCGCCACGGCCGACTATCAGTTTCATCCTGTATTGCGGCTTGATCGGATTCTGAATAAATGGTCGGCCAACTGGCAGGCGCTCGCGGGGCAGGGATATGGAGTGGATGCGGCGGCGGCGGGCCGCACGATCGCGGAAGTCCGCCGGTTTCTCGCCGCATGGTGTGGACGGATGAAGCCCGTCTACATGGCCGTTTCGCTGCCCGACACATTTCAGTTTCCCGAGGAGAGCATACGCGGGCGGCTGCTGCGGGAAGCGGTGCTGCCTGCGTGCGCGGAGTTTGGCATTCCACTGTCGTTGATGATCGGCGTGCGCTATCAGGTCAACCCGGCGATAAAGCTGGCCGGAGACGGTGTGGGAAAAGCCGATTTGCGCACAGTCGAGTATCTCTGCTCCGCGTACGAGGGCAACCGGTTTCTGATCAGCGTGCTCAGCCGCGAGAATCAGCACGAGCTTTGCGTCTATGCGCGCAAGTTCGCCAACCTGATGCCCTTCGGCTGCTGGTGGTTTCTCAACAATCCCTCGATCGTCGAAGAAATTACGCGCGAGCGCCTGGAGATGTTGGGGACTACGTTTATCCCGCAGCATTCCGATGCGCGCGTGCTCGAACAGGTGATCTACAAGTGGCGCAACACGCGCCGCACGATGGGCCCGATTCTGACCAACATGTACCGGCTGCTTTCCGATGACGGGCGGCCCGTGACCCGCGCCGATATCAGGCGCGACATCACACGCTTGTTCCGCACGAACTTCCAGAGATTCATCGGACGGGCCTGATGTTCGATCTTTCGAACCGGGCCGCCGCAATTGTCGGGGAAACCTCGGGCATCGGACTGACGCAGGCGAGGGGCCTTGCCTGTGCGGGCGCCGGTCACTGTGTTCCACTCCGCCGCGCATGAGGAAAACTATCTCCAGCGCGCACTTCGAACGCTTCTCGTTATTAGCCCCTGCCCGCCGCGTTAATTGACTCCGGCTCCGGATGCGTTGGCCTGACCTCGCGTCCGATGGCAATGCTGCTCATCCGGCTTCCCTGACGATGGCAAGATATTGTCGTGCCAAAGCGGTAATGGACGCCAGAGCCCCGGACTGCAGCGCCGCCGCCGGTATCAATTCACCGCCGACGCCGAGGGCCGCCGCTCCGGCCGACAGAAATGCCGCGGCCGTGCTGAGGTTCACGCCGCCGGTCGGCACCATGGGGATCTGTGGAAGGGCAGCTTTGAGCGCTTTGATGTAGGCCGGACCGCCGACGTTGCCGCACGGAAAGATCTTCACAAAGTCCGCGCCGGCTTTCCAGGCTGTTATGACCTCCGTCGGAGTCAGCGCGCCGGCCATCATCAAGGTCTCCGTTCGATTGGCCAGCTTCACCGTGTCGTGATCGAAGCCCGGACTCACGAGGAACCGCGCGCCGGCATCCAGACACTTCTGCGCGGTTTCCGCATCGAGCACCGTGCCGGCGCCGATCAACACCTTCTCCCCCATGGAGCGCGAAAGCGTGGCGATCGCCTCGATGGCGCCCGGCACTGTCATGGTCAATTCAACGATCGGGATCCCGCCGGCTGCCACCGCTTCCGCCGCATCCATAGCCAGCTTTGCCGATGACGCTCGCACCACCGGGACGATCCCCGTATCCAAAATGATTTGGCGAACTCGTTCCTTCGTCATGTCGTTCTAGCGGGAAATGCGCGCGCCGGTGCCGCGCATTGCATCGAGAACTTCCTGCAGTGTCGCCATGCTGGTGTCGCCGGGAGTCGTCATCGCGAGCGCGCCGTGGGCCGCACCGCAATCGATCGCCCACTGCGGGGAGCGGCCTGAGAGGAATCCGTAGATAAGCCCTGAGGCGAATGAATCTCCGCCGCCGACGCGGTCGAAGATGTCGAGGCCGGGGCGATGTTTCGATTCGAAGAACGCTCCGTCCGAATAGCAGACCGCGCCCCAGTCGTTCACATCGGCTGTAGTGGCTCTCCGCAACGTAGTCGCGACTACACTGAAGGGAAATTCGCGAATCAACTGCCCGATCATTTTGCGGAAGGTTTCCACTTCGATTTTCGTGAGGCTTTCGTCGCCGCCTGGTGTGTCGAAGCCGAGCGCGGCGGAGAAATCCTCTTCGTTGCCAATCATCACGTCGACCAGCGGTGCGAGACGGCGGTTGACGGCCTGCGCCTGCTTCTTCCCGCCGACAGCTTTCCAGAGCGAAGGCCGGTAGTTGAGGTCATAGGAAACGATCACGCCGTGGCGGCGGGCCGCCTCCATGGCCTCCATCGCCACATCCGGCGTAGTGGCGGAGAGCGCGCTGAAAATACCGCCGGTGTGGAACCAACGAGCGCCCTGCTCGGAAAAAATCCGGTCCCATGCGATTTCGCCGGGCACAAGTTGTGAGACCGCCGTGTGGCCGCGATCTGAACACCCCAGTGCGGCGCGTATGCCGAATCCGCGCTCGGTGAAGTTGAGACCGTTGCGCGCGGCCCTTCCAACGCCGTCGTAGTCGACCCATTTGACGAGGGATTGGTCGACTCCCCCCTGATAGATGAGATCCTGCACAAGGCGACCGACCGGATTGTCGGCGAACGCGGTCACGATCGCCGTATCGAGCCCGAAGCAGCGCTTGAGTCCGCGGGCCACGTTATATTCACCGCCGCCTTCGTAAATGTCGAAGCGCCGGGCTGTGTGGATCCGATGATCCACCGGGTCGAAGCGGAGCATCACTTCGCCGAGCGACACCAGATCCCAACGGCAATTTGCTTTCGGTTTGATGGTGAGGGGCATGGTCGCAGCTTCCGTCATCCTAACGCGCCAGCCAGCCGCCATCGACCACGAGCACGCGTCCGCGGACATAGTCGCTGGCACGTGACGCGAGAAAGTGGGCAGCTCCCGCGAGATCGTCCGGCGTGCCCGGCGTCCGGCCGCAGTCTGGCCATGGACGACGACATTCGCGCCCGCCTCCGTCAACGCAGTGGCCATTCCGCCCCGAGGCCGCGGCGCGATCCAGTCACCAACGCGTTCCTGCCCTGAAGGTTGAACAGATCGCCGTCATATCGCCGGATCGATCGAAGCCGCTTCGAGCCGCGGCGCGAGGATGTGCACGATCAGCAGCGCCAGCAGATATGCCGAGCCGGCCATCACGAAAACCGGAACATAGCTGCCGGTGAATTGCAGCAGGAATCCTGTGAACGTGGCGATGACCATGCCGCCGACGGCGCCGCCGAAGCCGCCGATCCCAACGACGGAAGCGACCGCGCGCCGTGGGAACATATCCGAAGCCAGCGTGAACAGGTTGACGGACCACCCCTGGTGTGCCGCCGCCGCGAGGCCGATCAGAGCAACCGCCTTCCAGAGGCTTTCGACGCTCGCCGCAAAGACCAGCGGCACGACACAGCAGGCGCAGCACAACATGGCGGTCTTGCGCGCGCGATTCAGGCTCCAGCCGAGCTTCATGAAAGCGCCCGCGAGCCATCCACCCCCGATGCTGCCCAGATCTGCCGCGACGTAGATCGCCACCAGTGGAGGCCCCAGTTCGGTGAGCGACAGCCCATGCCGGCTGTTCAGAAATTTCGGCAGCCAGAAGAGAAAGAACCACCAGATGGGGTCCGTCATGAACTTCGCGATCATGAACGCCCATGTCTGCCGGTGTGGGAGCAGCCGGGCCCAGGGAATCTTTGTCACCGGCTCAGCCGCATCGCTCTGAATGTATGCAAGCTCTGCGGTTCTCACCTGTGGATGTTCGGCGGGCGGCCGGTAAGTCCGCAGCCAGACGACCAGCCAGATCGCACTGAAGATGCCTGTGAAAAGAAAGGCCCACTGCCATCCCATCGAGACCGCGATCCACGGCACCGCAATGGGCGCGATAATCGCTCCCACATTCGAGCCGGAATTAAAGATGCCGGTTGCGAAGGAGCGTTCGCGCCGCGGAAACCATTCCGCCACAGTCTTTATCGCGGCGGGAAAATTCCCGGATTCGCCGAGCCCCAGCATGAAGCGCGCGACCGCAAAACCGAGCACAGTGTGGACGAGCGAGTGGCTCATCGCCGACAAACTCCACAACAGAATGGCCGCCGCATATCCGAGACGCGTACCCACGCGGTCGATAAAGCCGCCGACAAGGACCAGGCCGATTGCGTATGCAGCCTGGAACGAGGTTACGATGTAGCCGTACTGAATCTCGTTCCAGCCAATGACCGTCTGCAGATGCGGTGCGAGTACGCCGAGCACCTGCCGATCCATGTAATTGATCGTGGT
>DATAZF010000289.1:0-9737 GCA_036272235.1 Bryobacteraceae bacterium
GCTCTTCATAGAACGTGATTTCCCCGTCACGATGCGACGCGAGCATATGCGGTTGAAGACGGTTTGTCCGTGGTATTTACAGTACCGAAACCGGGTATCGTGCCGCAACACCGGTTGGCGCTGAAACGACCGCCGGATTCACTACCCAACATATCAACCTCAACATATCAAGCGCTCCCGAACCGATACTTTATAGCGGCGTTTGTTTGTCGAGTGTTGGCTGGCCCTAGGTTACACTGACTACAGTACCCCTTTCCGCCTTTTCCCCGGTCGTCTAACGGTAGGACAGCGGCCTTTGGAGCCGTGAATCGTGGTTCGAATCCATGCCGGGGAGCCAGGAAATTTGGTATTGAAAAAAATAACTTAGTGGATTGACCTTCCCGTATCTCCCTGATTTTTCGGTTCGAATCCATGCAGGGGTATCGCGGAATTCGGCTTTGGCTGTGGGACTAGATCTCGCCTCTGCGGGAGTGCATCAACAGCTCTGCATCGATGTAGTCCTGCACGTTCAAGATCACTCTTGTTCGTGAGGCAACTGGAGACGTGGGCAAACTTCGCTGGCGCAGAAATCTAGTCTGGCTAGCTGGAGAATACACCGGCGGAAAGGTGATTCAGTTTCTACGGGCCGCGACCATATGAATTCGCTCGACCGTGATGATGCTGATATGTCCCTCCCACGCAGTATCCGCCGTCATGAACGCACGTACAAGCGGTGCCAGCCTCTCGGGCGTCGCCGGATGGACTCGGAACAGAACGACCCCGGATTGTTCCAATGGACTTCGATGCTGAACGGCGAGCTGCCAAAAGTCCTTGTCAAGCGTTAACACGATGCGTTCTTCGGCTTCGGCCAAATCCAACAAGACAACGTCCCTTGCTCCCGCGTGATCCGTGCGAGCCCACAGGACGTCGTGGCCCTCGGCTCGAAGAGCCTCAACAACCGGCTTCGGAAAGTTCTCGTCGGCGAGGATGCGCACCTACGCCGGAATTGGGAACGCCTTGTATTCGTGGGCCAAGTAACTGGCGTACGACAGACAGGCTAGAATATCCTCTCGCGTCAGGCCAGGGTAGTTAGCGAGAATGTCGTTCTCAGACTGACCAGATGCCAAGAGTTCCAGAATGAATTCGACCGCGAGACGGGTGCCACGGATCACAGGCTTGCCTGCCAGGACCTCAGGGGCAGCAGCGATGCGCTCAGACGACACCATATCAACAGTCTACCCTGCCAAACCGGATGTCTCGGGCAGCGCGCAAGACACGGAGCCGTCACGGCCAGACTCGAAGCACTGCCATGCGATTACATAGTGATTCTGGAGCAGGATTACCCACGAACAGAATTATTCAGTAAACATGCTTGCTAATTTACTAAATACTGGGGTACGTTTCCAAAGAAACTATAGTGGTGTCCCAGGAAACTGTCATGAACAACGCCGTCCCTTCAAAGTCGAATAGTTCCAGTCTGGAAGCCCACCTCGGCTATTGGCTCCGGCGGGTATCCAATCACGTTTCGGGGGCCTTTGCCCGGGCGTTGCAGGAAAGGCAGGTATCGGTCGCTGAATGGGTGGTGCTAAGCCAGCTCAATGAGCGTCCGGAGATAAGACCGTCCGAACTCGCCCATACGACAGGCCTGACGCGCGGTGCCATCTCGAAGGTCCTCGACAAGCTTACGGAAAAGAAATGGATGACCCGGAAGACCCTGGAGGCGGACAACCGCGGTCAGCGACTTTTCCTGACGCAACAGCGTCGTCGCATACTTCCGGAACTGAAAGCGATTGCCGACCGTAATGACCAGCTCTGCTTCGAGGGCCTCGATGCCAGGGAGAAGGCGGCGCTGGGATTATTGCTGCGCAAGCTAACTGCTTCAAATGAGATCCGGGATGTCCCGGTCGAATGAACAATCAAGGTAATAGGAGAGAGGAGAACAACAATGAGCAAGGCAATCGAGAATCTGCAAGCCGCCCAGAAGCAGGCGATGGCAATCCGTCCCAAAGTCGGTGGCTTTCCCTACCTGGCTGAAGCGCTCCGCCGCGCGGGCGTGACAAGAAACATCTGGTCCCTGCCGGCTTGCCAGAGCATCTTCCTGACCGACGAAGGACCGGTGGTGATGCAGGGCGCACCGCTGGTTTCAGGCACTGCGGATATTCCCGCCTTCAACCGTGAAGGACTCATCAGGGCGTTGCGCACCGATCAGTCAGGCGAAAGTACCTTCCCTGAGTTTCTGGCCGCTTCATGGAACTCAGGCATCGTCCGATATGATGTCGATTTCGCCTCACGGACCGTAAGCTACTACGGCTGCAACGGCGAAAAATACGTGGAAGCCTATCCGGCGGTCGACATCGGATAACGGCAAGGTTTGAACCGCCTTGAAGCTGAATAAACAACTACGGGCGCAACATTGCCCGGCCACAGCCGGTCGCACACGGACAGGGCCTGGCTTCGGGCGGGACTCTCGCACCCCAGGTGATTTGAAATTGGGATTTCCCAGGTGTGGGGCGCGTGGTAAGCTCGACAGCAACAATCCGCCTCTCCGCCAAAGGACTTATGAGGCCGCTCGTGACCACGCTTCTCACCGCTGCCGCGCTTCATGGACAAAAACACCCCCGCTGAGCTTCGGGACATCGCAGAGCGAGCTTACCTCTACGCTTATCCCCTCGTGCTTCTGGAAGCAACTCGCGGCGCACAGTCTGTCAATCAATTCACTCACGTTCCCCAATTCCCGCGCCCGGACATTCGGCAAATCGTCCGACCTAACGCCGATACACTTTATTCAACGGCCTGGCTTGATCTGGCGAAGGAGCCAATCCTCATTCACGTTCCCGATTCAGGCGGCCGCTTTTACCTGCTGCAATTCATGGATGCGTGGACGGAAACCTTTGCCGACCCCGGCAAACGAACGACCGGCACCGCAGAGGCGTGGTTCGCTGTCGTTGGGCCGAACTGGAAAGGCACACTTCCGGAACATGTCACGCGCCTGGATGCGCCGACCAACATTGGTTGGCTCCTCGGCCGCACGCAAACCAACGGCGCCTCCGATTACGATAACGTGCATGCGTTTCAGCTCGGCATGCGCATGATGCCGCTGAGCGCGTATCCGAATGGAGAGCAGAAACTCGGCTCGGCGCTCGCCTTCGGTACCAGTGTGGGCGGCACGCCGCCAGATCGCGTTAAAGCGATGGAGCCTGGCGCGTTCTTCGCCGCCTTCGCCAGGGCTCTGAAGGCGAACCCGCCGCATGCTGCCGACTCTGCCATGGTTCTTGATCTGGCGCGACTTGGTATCGGACCTGGCGAGGATTTCGATTTTTCGAAGCTCAGCGCCGAACAGCTGCAAGCGCTTGGCGAAGGCGCGCATGCCGCGTCCGCACGCGTTGAACAAATGATTACTGCGGCCGCCGCCACCCGGCCAGGTTGGGCCGGGTTCAATAAAAATATCGGCCGTTATGGAACGAACTACATGGCACGAGCCGCCATCGCGCGATTCGCGATAGGCGCTAATCCCCCGGAGGACGCCATCTATCTGAACAGCAGCGCGGACGGTGCGGGACAACTCCTTAGCGGCAGCATGCGCTATCGGATGCATTTCGACAAAGCCGACCTTCCACCGGTCCGCGCCTTCTGGTCGCTCACTGCTTACGATAACGACGGCTATTTCATCGCGAATCCGAGCCACCGTTACGCCATCGGCGACCGCGATCCACTGAAATTCAACGGGGGACGGCTCGCTGGATATCTACTTCCAGAACCAGAGCCCCGGGCCCGAAAAGGAATCGAACTGGCTCCCTTCCGGGGATGGAACGTTTAATCTCACGATTCGCCTCTATTGGCCGGAAGAAGCAATCCTCAACGGGACCTGGCATCCGCCCGCACTCGAACGTGTCCCGTAGCTCCAGACGGACAAGAAAATGGACGGACAAGTGCGCCTCCAAAAAACAAAACCGGGACTCTCGATGAAGAGAGCCCCGGTTGAGGAGCGGACTCAAGAGTCCGCGCCGTGTCGATCAGGTATGACCCTGTTGTTCGTATTTCTCAGTCCCCTTCCAATCGGGGTATTTCGATGCTAACACGCACTCAGATTTTCTCTGCAATCGACTTTGCCTGCAAAAACAGCAGCAGATAGTCGGGGCCACCCGCCTTCGAATCGGTGCCGGACATATTGAATCCGCCGAAGGGATGCGCGCCGACCATGGCTCCCGTGCATTTGCGGTTCACATACATGTTGCCGACGAAGAATTCCTCCCGCGCCCGCGCGACATGTTCCCGATCGTTCGAATAGATGGCCCCGGTGAGGCCGTACTGGGAATCGTTCGCCATCTCGAGAGCATGGTCGAAATCGCGGGCTCTCGCGACGGCCAGCACCGGTCCGAAAATCTCTTCCTGAAACACCCGCGCAGTAGAAGCGACATCCGCGATGATGGCCGGTGGCACGAAATGGCCGTCAGGCGGGCCGGTCTGATCGCCGCCAAGCAAACGCCCTTCCTGCTTCCCGATATCGATGTATTGCTGGATCGACTTCTTTGCCCCCGCGCTGATCACGGGACCCAGCGTGCTCGCGGGATCTTCCGGCGCGCCGATTGCGATCTTTTTCGTCCGCGTCACCAGCTTTTCGAGGAAGGTGTCGTAGATGGCGGTATCGACAATCGCGCGAGAGCACGCCGAGCATTTCTGGCCCTGGTACCCGAAGGCGGAGGCGGCGACTCCTTCAACGGCGGCATCGAGATCGCAGTCGCGGTCGACGATGATCGCGTCCTTGCCGCCCATCTCGGCGACGACGCGCTTGATCCAGATCTGACCCTTCTGCGGTTTGGCCGCCAGCTCATTGATGTGGAGGCCCACCTCGCGCGAGCCGGTGAATGAGACAAAGCGCGTCTTCGGATGCAACACGAGAATATCGCCGATCGCGCCGCCGCTGCCCGTGAGGAAACAGAACGAGTGCGGCGGAAAGCCGGCTTCGAGGAGCGTCGCGGCAAAAATGGCAGCGATCGTCGGAGTCTCGCTCGATGGCTTGATCACGACGGTGTTGCCACTCACGAGCGCCGCGCACGTCATTCCGCAAAGAATCGCCAGCGGGAAATTCCACGGCGGGATAACGACACCGACGCCGAGAGGCAAGTAACGCATCTCGTCGTGCTCACCGGGAAGCTGAACCACGGTTTGCGGACCGGCAAGGCGAAGCATCTCGCGCGCATAGTACTCACAAAAGTCGATGGCTTCAGCGACTTCGGCTTCCGCCTCGGGCCAGGTCTTGCCGGCCTCATAAACGAGCCAGGCATCGAAGTCGTACTTGCGCTCGCGGATCAGTGAGGCGGTCCTGACCAGCATCCGAATGCGGTCTTCAGGCGGGGTGCGGCTCCATTGCCCGAAGTTCCGGTACGCGGATTCGATGGCCTGCTCAGCGATCTCGGGTGTGGCCTTTTGATGGACGCCGACGATTTCATCCGGACGGGCGGGGTTCATCGACCGCAGCTTTTCCGCCGTTCGAATGCGCTCGCCGGCGATCAGGATGTCGTATTCGCGCCCGAGTTGGTCCCGCACTGCACGCAACGCGTCTTCCATGCGCTTGCGATTCGCAGGTTGGGTGAAGTCGGTATATGGTTCGTTGCGGAATTCCGTCAGGGAAGTACTTGCCTGGTGCGCCACTTTCCCTCCACTACTTCGATTTTCGCAAAGGCGACGCGAGGATCGTGGCCGAAGCTGCACCACCAGCCCTCGGCGGCGGCGCGGCCGAGCAACTCTGTCTTGCTGGCGATGGTTTGGAGCGGGTAGAGATCAAAGCCGCTCACCCAGGTGGGCGTCAACTGGGAGGCATATTCCACGAGGTCCGCGAAGTGGCACCAGGTTTCGCCTCGGGAGCGCGCGAGCACGACCATCATGTCCCGGTTGTGGCCGGGCGCGACGCGCACCTCGATGCCAGGCGCGACTTCAGCATCGCCATCGAGCAGGTGCATGCGGCCCGATTCGATGAGCGGTTCGTAATTCACGGCGCGATAGCTCACGGCGTCGCGCGGGTGCTGCTCACGGGCGTGCTCAAGCTCGCCGCGCTGCGTGAGGTAGCGGGCACGGGGCAGGGCAGGGGAAACGCCGGCTCCACCCCGATCGACCGTGTTTCCTCCGCAATGATCCCAGTGCAGATGCGTGTTGATCACCATATCGATGGATTCCGGGTCGATGCCTTGATCCCCGAGAACTTCGGTCAGCCGCGGTGGATGCGGAAGGCGCATGCGCTCGCATGCGCGCTCGTCATGCCGGATACCGCCGCCGGTTTCCACGAGAACCCGCTGGCCGCCGGTTTCCAAAACGAAGCAGTTGAAGCCGGCTTCAATCCGGTTCAGCTCATCGACCGGCTCATGCTTCGACCAGAGAGTTTTCGGGACAACCCCGAACATCGCGCCGCCATCCCACCAGTAGGAACCAACGCGTACGAAATGGATCCGAATGTCACCGACTGTCAGGGGCTGCAAGAACGCTCAGCCCTGCACCAGTTTCCGGCCGCGCTCGAAGAGATCGCTGGCATCCTCGACGATCTTCTTGCCCTGATCGTAAAGGTCCTTGCCACGTTCCATCAGTTCGCGGCCGCTCGATTCCATCACCTCGCGGCTGTCCCTCGTGGTCTTGCTGAGATAGTCCCTGGTGTCCCTGCCGGATTTTGGAGCCAGCAGCAACGCTGTGCCCGCGCCGATGACGGCGCCTGCCAGGAACCATCCGAAACTGTTGTTGTTTTCTTCCATGTGTCGATCCTCACACCCATTCTAATGTGGCATCCCACTGTTCACGCTATGGTGGACTCATGGCGAACGAAAGGGAACGCACGTCCGGAAGTAAAGCGAGCGAAGCGGGCGAGAACGACGGAATGGCCACTGTTTTCAGTTCATCGAACCACGACGCAGAGATGGAGGCGCTGGCGATCAAGGGCGTGCTGGATTCCAACGACATACCCGCAATGATCGTGGGGCCGCATGTATTGCCCAACCTCGAATTCCAGGTGAAGGTCCCGGAACATTTACTGGCTGAGGCGAAGCAAATGATCGAAGACGCGCGCGGAGCCGGACGGAGCGCAGCGCAGGAAGCCGAAGCGCAGACCGAGCGCGAGTCTTAACGCTGGATTTGGCGGATGTGTTTCGCCGGGTTCGGGGCGGGTTAGCGCCGCGGCACGGTCGGAATCCGGCCGCGGCTTGAGAGAATTCCAGAGAGCCGGGCGGTTTGGATAAACAAAAAAGGGTCGCCACCCGCACTGGGATGGCGACCCGGATCGGTGATGAATGAGCCTGGGAAGGACTACTCTTTGCCTTCTTCTTCCACTTCTTCAGGCTCGCGGCCTTCCTGCTGGGCTTTGAGGCGCTCTTCTTTGCGTTTTGCCCGGTCAGCGGCACGCTTCACGAGCTCTGAACCCACCAGTTCCAGCATCGCCAGTTCCGCGCCGTCGCCCTTGCGGTTGCCGAGGCGGGTAATTCTGGTGTAGCCTCCGGCGCGCTGGCCGAAGCGTGTGCCCAGGGTGTCGAAGAGCTTCTGCACGGACTTCGGCGTCGTCAGGAAAGATGCCGCCTGGCGGCGGGTATGCAGACTGTCCCGCTTGGCGAGAGTGATCATTTTCTCGACAAGCGGCTGGATGGCCTTGGCCTTGGGAACCGTCGTGATCACGCGCTCCTGCTCAATCACGCTGGTCGTCAGGTTTTTGAACAGACTATTTCGCGAGCCGACGTCCCGCTTCAGTTTTGCGTTGCCAAATCGATGTCTCATGATCCTTCTCTCTTCTTTTTAGCAGCGCGCAACCGACCGTTCGGCCTGTGCTCTCTGCGGCGGCTATAGCTGTTATGCGAATTGATCCTCGTCCGGAAGCTCTTCCGGCATCGAGCCCGGAGGAGGAGGCGGCGGCGCGATCAAGCGCCCGTGTGCGTCCGGCTTCATCCCGAGCGCCAGGCCCATGGTCTGCAGGATCTCCTTGATTTCGTTGAGTGACTTGCGGCCGAAGTTCTTGGTCCGAAGCATTTCGGATTCGGACTTCTGCACCAGTTCGCCTATGGTTTGAATGCCGGCGTTCTTGAGGCAGTTGTAGGAACGGACCGAAAGCTCCAGCTCTTCGACGCTGCGGTTGAGCTGGTCGCTGACGCGGTCCATGCTGCGCTCGGCCGGTTCTTCGGCGGCTTCGGTGATTTCTTCGAAGTTGATGAAGATCGTCATGTGATCCTTCAGCAGCTTCGCGGCGTGGCCGATGGCGTCCTGTGGAGAAATCGCGCCGTTGGTCCAGACTTCGAGGGTAAGTTTGTCGTAGTCGGTCATCTGGCCGAGCCGCGCGGCTTCGACCGTGAAATTCACCTTGCGCACGGGGGAGTGCACGGAGTCGATCGGGATGTAGCCGATCGCGAGATCCTCATCGAAGTTCTTGTCGGCGCCCACGTAGCCGCGGCCCGATTTCAGGCGCATCTCGATATCGAGCTTGCCGCCTTCGCTGACGGTTGCGATGTGCAACGTACGATCGAGTACTTCGACGTCGGCGTCGGTCTGGATGGAACCCGAGAATACTTCACCGGCTTTATCTGCGACAACGCGCACGGTCTTCATCCCTTCGCCGATGACTTTGAAAGGCACCTGTTTCAGGTTGAGGATGATGTCGGTGGCGTCTTCGACCACCCCGGGGATGGGGCTGAATTCGTGATCTACGCCTTCAATGCGAATCGCGGTGATGGCCGCGCCTTCAATGCTCGAAAGGAGCACCCGGCGCAGCGAGTTGCCGATGGTGGTGCCGAAGCCGCGCTGGAACGGCTGGGCGGTGAATTGTCCAAAGCGCTCCGTCAGGGTCTCGGTGTTCGCGACCAGACGTTTGGGTTTTTGAAATCCCTTGAACATACGTTTTGTTTTTACTCCAATTGCAGCGTGGCTTTATCTCAATCCGCACACGCTGGATTTTTACTGCTCAGACCCTGGTTAGCCACGAATGAACACGAATAAGAAAATGCTTTGATTCGTGCTCATTCGTGGCCCAAAATTTCTTTTACTTGCTGTACAATTCGACGATCAGCTGTTCGTTGATTGGAATCTGCACCAGTTCATCGCGGCGCGGTGCCGAGTTGATCCGGCCCTTTAGATTCTCGCGGTCGACATCCATCCAGGACGGCGACGGCGCGTGCGCGGTGGCATCGCGCGAAGAGAGAATCGTCGGATTGTTTTTGCTCGATTCGCGAACCGAGATTTCCTGGCCGGGCTTCACGATGAACGATGGAATATTGACCTTGCGGCCGTTCACTTCGATATGCCCGTGGCGGACTATCTGGCGAGCCTGCGAGCGGCTCGCGCCAAGGCCCATCCGGTAGATCACGCTGTCGAGACGCCGTTCGAGCGTGCCGAGCAGGTTCTCGCCCGTGATGCCTTTCATCTTCACGGCCTTGGCAAAGGTATTGCGGAACTGGGCTTCGAGGACACCGTAGATCCGGCGCACCTTCTGCTTTTCACGAAGCTGCAGACCGTAGCCGACGATCTTGGCCTTGCGATCTTTGCCGTGCTGTCCGGGGACGAAGTTGCGCTTTTCGATGGCACACTTTTCAGTGTGGCAGCGCTCGCCTTTGAGGAATAATTTCATGCCCTCGCGCCGGCAAAGCCGGCAAACCGGGCCTCTGTAACGTGCCAAATGATGCTCCTTTTTTGCTCACGTGCGGTTTACGACCTCGGGGATAAAATACTGCTCAACTCATCCCCGCCATTGCCTCGCTTCCGCCAGGCCAATGGTCAAGCCTTCGTCCCGCTTCACTTCT
>DATAZF010000290.1:0-3665 GCA_036272235.1 Bryobacteraceae bacterium
GGATCGTCCGGCACAGGCGCCCCGTTCGAGAAGTAGACGCTACGTAGATCTAACGCAGGAACGTCAGCATCGTATATAACACCGGCAGCGCAAACATCGTGCTGTCGACGCGATCCAGTATTCCGCCGTGACCCGGCAATAAACTCCCGCTGTCCTTTACGCCTGCGCCGCGCTTGATCGCCGATTCCGCCAGGTCCCCGACTTGCCCCGCCACATTCGCGGCCAGCGCCAATAACGCCGCCACCAGTAACGACGTCGTCTTGATCGTCAGCGGTAAATAAATCATTCCGAACGCTACCCCCGTCACCGCTGAAGCCGCCGCACCTTCCCACGTCTTTCCCGGGCTCACCGACGGCGCCAGCTTATGCCGCCCGAAGTTCTTCCCGACATAGTAAGCGCCCGTATCGCCGACCCAGTTCACCATCAGCCCGAACATCAGCCAGTGCGGGTTCATGTCGTGCAGCAGCAGGCCGGTCTTCCATGACCCGAACACGTAGATGATCCCCATCGCCAGGGCCGGGACGCGCATCAAGCCTTTCGCCGGATCCTCCGCCGAGAGCAACAGGCACATCGCCGCCAGCGCGCTGAGAATCATCAGGAGGATTGTTTCGTGCTGCGGTGCGACGAGAATCAGAATCCCCGCCACGTACCCCAGTGGCGCGAACGATCCGGTGATCGCGGCATACTCGCGGAAGGCGAGGAGCGCCACGAGACCGACCACAATGACGACAAGCCACCAGGGAGCGAAAAGAGCGGTGTAAACGGCGATGGGGACTAAAAAGAATGCAGTGATAACGCGCTTCATTGCGAGGAGACGGCGATCTCCCCTTCGGTTATCAGTTCGATCTCCCGTTCTTCCGCAGGCGCCGCTTCCTCGACCGGCACGGGCGACAGCCCGCCAAAACGCCGCTCCCGCCGCTGGAAATCGAGAATGGCGTGCAGCAGCTGCGCGCGATTGAAATCCGGCCAGAGGGTCTCCGTCACATAGAGTTCCGCATAAGCGATTTGCCAGAGCAGGAAATTGCTCACTCGCATTTCGCCGGACGTCCGAATCAGCAGATCCGGCTCCGGAAGACCGGCGGTATACAACCGGCGCGCGATCATTCTTTCGTTGACGACCAGGCTGGAAAGCTTGCCTTCGATGCGCGCCTCATCGATCAGGGCGTTGACAGCATCCACGATTTCGATCCGCGCGCTGTAGTTGATCGCGAGATTGAGCCGCATCCCGCGATTGCGCGCCGTGGCCCGCTCGACCGCCCGCAGCTCTTCGTATGCCCGCTCCGGCAGCGCTTCCACGTGCCCGCTCGATTGCAGCCGGATGTCGTTTCTTTGCAGATCCTCGAGCTCGTGCCGCAGATAGAACCGCAGCAGGCGCCAAAGCATGTCGATTTCGGCGCGCGGGCGCTTCCAGTTCTCCGCCGAAAACGCATAAAGTGTAAGCGCTTTCACGCCGAGGTTCGCGCAGTCTTCAACCACGGAGCGCACCGTGCTTACGCCGACTTTGTGGCCGGCAATGCGCGGCAATCCCCGCCGTTTCGCCCAGCGCCCGTTGCCATCCATGATGATGGCAATGTGGGCCGGGATTTTCGCCGGATCAAGGCTCAGCGCCAGGTCCCGATCCGTATCGTCCGGAGCCAGCGCCTCCAGCATCTTCATCCGTCGACACCCATACTTCCCCACCATCGTACACCGCACCGCAAAGTGGTGGCGAAAACAAAGCGACTTACGGCTAAGCTGTAGCTTGGTCCCTTCACCCTGGCTCGGAAGGTTGGCGCTGTGGCTCGCCGCGGCCTCCGCTGTCGCCATCCTGCTCTCGATCGCCGTTTCGCAGATCCTGCTCGCCCTCGCGCTGGCTGTGTTGCTGCTTTCCGGATTGCCTCTTCGCTGGCCGCGTGTCTCGATTCCGCTCGCCCTCTTTCTTGGCTGGAGCCTCATCGCTCTCGCGTTCTCGCCCGACCCGCACTTTGGGATTCCGACAGTCCGCAAGATGTTCGTCGTCTACCCGATGCTGTTGATCGTGTACTCATCGGTGCGCACGCTCAGGGAAGCGCGATGGCTCATCTTCGCCTGGATCGGCGTCGGCGTCATCACTGCGGGACGGGGCCTTTTCCAATATGCCGCCGATGTCGCCGGCGCGCGAGCCGCGCACCAGAATTTCTACAACTACTACATTGCCGATCGCATCCGCGGCTTCATGAGCCACTGGATGACGTTCTCCGGCCAGGAGTTGTTTGTCCTGTTACTCGCGGTGGCGTTTCTGCTCTTCAGTCCCGGAGTGAAGAGATGGCTCTGGCTCGGCTTGCCCTGCGTGGCCGTGACCGGCACCGCGCTGATTTTGAGCGATACTCGCACCATCTGGGGCGCTGCCGTGGTCGCGGGTTTTTATCTGCTTTGGGAGTGGCGGAAATGGGCGGCCATCGCGATGCCGGTTGTCCTGTTCCTCGGACTTCTCGTCGCCCCCACCGCCGTTCAGGAACGCGTACGTTCCATCCGCGATCCGCACGGCCAGCTCGATTCCAACTCGCAGCGGAAGATCGTCTGGAGCGTCGGCTGGCAGATGATCAAAGCCCACCCCCTGCTCGGCGTGGGGCCCGAAGAGATCCGCAAGAAAGAAGTGTTCGACGCCTATTTGCCTGCCAACATCCACTATCCTTTGCCGGATGGCAACTACCAGCACCTGCACAGCATCTACATCCATTACGCTGCTGAGGATGGCGTTCCGGCCGCCTTTTTCCTCACCGGCGCGCTCATGCTCGCAATCGTGGACTTCCACCGCGCGCTTCGCTCGTTGTCGGCCGGACGTTCGAACCGCCGCTTCCTTCTTGAGGGTGCGATCGCCTGCGTCATCGGGACCATGATCTCCGGCATCGCCGAAAAAAACCTGGGAGACACAGAGGTGTTGACGATGTTCCTGACGATTCTGTGCATCGGGTATCTCGCGGCAGCACCACCAAAAGTTGATTCCGTAACAGGCTGATATACTGACTTTTACCCAATTATGCTTTCCGCAACACAACTGCGCCCTGGAATGGTGATCAAGTTCAACAACGAGCTCTACTCGGTGTTCAGCATGACGCACCGGACCCCGGGCAACCTCCGCGGCTTTGTCCAGGCCAAAATGCGCAGCCTCCGCAACGGTTCGATGAACGAGCATCGGTTCTCCACCGACGACAAGATCGAGAAGGCCGTGCTCGACCAGGTGGACATGGAATACCTTTATGACGACGGCGAATACTACTATTTCATGAACATCGAGAATTACGAGCAGATGCACCTGACGAAGGACCTGCTCGGCGACGCCACCGACTATTTGATCCCGCAGCTCAAGATCACAGTTGAATTCTACGAAGGCAAACCGATCGGCGTCGAACTGCCCCCTACCGTCGACATGACCGTCATCGAAACTGAGCCCGGCCTCAAGGGCGCCACCGTTTCCAACGTCACCAAGCCGGCGAAGATGGAGACCGGACTCGTCGTGCAGGTGCCCGCGTTCATCAGCGAAGGCGAAAAGATTCGCGTGAATACTTCCGAAGGCACGTATCAGGAGCGCGCCTGAACGCGCCCAAGTTGCTACACTGAAATTTCGGGGCGTGGCTCAGCCTGGTAGAGCGCCTGGTTCGGGACCAGGAGGCCGGAGGTTCGAATCCTCTCGCCCCGACCATTTC